>JAFZOV010000051.1 GCA_017550445.1 Fibrobacter sp. | reverse complement strand
GTTGTCGGCAAATTGCACCTGCTCCCACTTGCGCAACGTGAAGTGGGAAAGGCCTCCGTTGTGGGCGGCCCAGATGTGGCCGGAACTGTCTACGGCCAAAGCTGTCGGGGACAAGTCCATGATGCCGTCTTCTTCGGTGAACAGGCTCCAGCGGTCTTTGTCGTTGACACTCTTTTTAGGAATGAGTCTGGCAATACCCGCACCTTCGACTGCCACATAAAGTTCCTTGCGGTTTTCTGACCATACCAAGGAGCGTATCTTTTGGCTGGGGAGCACCTTGCCTTTCTGCTCGAATTGCCCGTTGCGGTAAACGAACAGGCCGTCTTCGGTACCAATCCAAATGGAGGCTCCTTGGCTTTCCAGCGCGGTAATGCGGTGGTGGCCCAGTTCGTCGTCGTAGTTCTTCCAGGCCTTGCCGTCAAAGCGGTAAAGGGACTTGGGAGTGCCTACCCATAGCTTTTCGGTGCCTTTATTATAAAGAATTGCCGTAATGGTATCCTTGACCACCAGGTTCCAGGGCATCTTGACTTCGACTACGTGCTTTTCGTCGTCGGCATTCTTGATGTCGTTGAACTTTTTCACCTGGCGTACATATTCGTCCAGGCCACGTTCGGAACCTACATAGACCTTTACGGCATCTCGTACCTTGGCATTGCCCTGCAAGGTAATGGAGTGGTAGTTGACCCACTGTTCTCCGTCGAATTTCTGGATACCTTCGGCGGTACCGGCCCAAAGTTCGCTTTTGCTGAAGAATCCGTCCTTGGAACGGGAGGCCATGCTCGTAAAGAAGGGGGCGTTCTTGGAATCGGCGGGATAGCTCATGCGCCATTCGTCGGCCAGGGGACCAAAGGCGAGGCCTGCCGGGTTGTAGTACATGGCGGTCGGGTCGTCGGCAAGAGCCGCGCCGGCTTCGCCCATACCCAGTTGGCGTGCACCTACGGGCATTTCGAGGGTGATAATGGCAGAGCCTGCCGCAAAAGACAATGCAGGTGCAAGAAATAACGCTGTAAGTAGAGATTTACGCAAGTTGCCTCCAGTCGGGGACATCGTAGTGGTTGCCATGCGCGGGCACGACTGCTTTCCAGCCGGACTTGCTCGGGTTTTCCCAAGGTTGTTTCGGCAAAAGCCTGCAGTCGCAGCCCAAAACGTAGGGCGGGAGAATTTCCGCATGGTTGCGGATTTGTTCTCGGGTAATAAAGTTTTCGTCGCTCACAAACTTCACGTACTGCTTGCCTTTGGGACCGAGTTCGATGCGGTAGGTGGCGGTGCCGTTCTTGTCGCCTTCGTCAATGGTGCGGATGGTGGCTTCCATGGTGGCGTTCCATTGGGCGATCAGTTCTTCTTTCTTTTCGGGGGGCAAATTCTGTGTATCGAGCCAAGATCGGAGAGAAGCCTCAGAGGGCTTTACTGCCGTGAGGGATTCCCGGGCGGGTCGCACCACTACGGCGTATTGTCCCGAAACATCGATAACGCGCTTGGGTTCGTCCTTTTCGTCGGAACTGTGGATGATCACGTACGCGCCGATGGCGGCGAGTATCACGGACAGGACAATAATCGCGATGACGATAATGACTGATAGCATATTTTATTCCATTTGGAATTATTCGTTACTCTCAAAAACTAGCATTTTCTAAATTGTGGGACAGGAGATTTTATGTCGAAATTGAAGATTTTTCTTGTATTGCTGATGTGTAGCGCCTGTTTTGCCATTCCCTTCAAGGTTGAAACGGTTCGGGAAGGCTCTGGAGACTCCATTCGGGCAGGCCAGCTTATCAGGGTGCATTACAAAAGCTACGTTTATCTAGACAGTGTAAAAATTCTGGCCGAAAAAGCCCGTCTTGCTGATTCCCTGCGCATAGCAGATTCCCTTCGCCTTGCAAACGACTTTAATTCCGACCAGATTGCCGGTGTGACAAAAGTTGACACGACCAAGTTGGTAAATGACAAGTCCAAGAAGAAAAAGTCCAAGAACAAGAAAGAGGCTCCGGTCGCTGTAGACACGGTGGCTGCGGTCGCGGACTCTTCGGCTGCGCCGAAAACCTTTGTAGACTCTATCGCTCCGGCTCCGACAGACACCCGCTTTAAGCTGTTCTCGGAATCCTATGCTGCTGGCGATCCCCTCGAGTTTACGCTGGGCATGGGCCTTGTGATTCCTGGTTGGGAAAAGGGCTTGCTTGGCATGAAGCCGGGTGAAGTCCGCAAGCTTTACGTGCCTTACCAAATGGGCTATGGTGAAAATTCTCTCGAAGGCGTTCCTGAATATTCTGACCTGTTCTTTATTGTAGAACTGGTTAGTGCTGATCCTCCCATGGAACCCGATGTGTTCCCCAAGAATGTGGAATCTCTCAAGTGGCGCGAAGCCGCAAAGGGCCTCAAAGTTTACGATGAAAAAGTCGGCAACGGCAAACCGGCTATGGTTGGTTCCGTGCTTAAGACCCATTATACGGGCTGGCTCCTTTCGGGCCGCAAGTTCGGTTCTTCCAAGGATATGGGCAAGCCGCTCTCGGTGGTGATGGGTGCCGGAAAAATGATCAAGGGCTGGGAAGTGGGTCTCGAAGGCATGCGCGAAGGTGGCGTACGCTGGTTCCGCGTTTCGCCGGCCATGGGTTATGGCGCAACGGCCTACTCCATGATTCCGTCCAATTCCACTTTGATTTTCCGTGTAGAACTGGTTTCTTCGGAGGTGGATGAAGCGGTTGTCGCAAATATGGATTTCTTCCCTGACACGGCAACCCTTACTTTTGAAAATGGTCCCGAAGGACTCCGCTATGCAATTATTAAGCAGGGCGAAGGCGATCCCGCTCAAAAGGGTAACGTGGCAAAGGTGCATTACACCGGTTGGCTCACTAACGGCTACAAGTTCGACAGTTCTCGTGACCGCGGGCAGGTGTTTGGCTTTACCTTGGGCGCCGGTCGTGTGATTCGCGGCTGGGAACTGGGTGTGCAGGGAATGCTTCCTGGCGAAAAGAGAATTTTGGTGGTGCCTCCTGGACTCGGTTATGGAGCCCGAGGCGCAGGACCTATCCCTGGCGGTTCAACTCTCATATTTGCGGTTGAATATCTCGGCGAGTAATTATTTATAATTAACCGGTACGTATAAAACTGGAGTTTTTATGGAAATCAAATGGCTTAATCCTGATGCGAAATTTGACCGTCTTGTTTTGGCGGGCGATATTGGTGGCACGAACACGAACCTTGGCCTAGTGGGTTACAAGGATGGAAAGTTTACCTTGATTCTTGAAACGGATTGCCCGTCTAAGGATATCAACGGCCTCGAAGAGCCGATTCGCGAAACGCTGCGCATTGCTGTCGAAAACCGTGCAGACCTGAAGCCTTCTCACATTTGCATTAGCGCCGCTGGTCCCGTGGGTTGCAACAAGTGCGTGATGACGAACCTTCCGTGGTGCGTCGATGGCGATGCCTTGACCGCTGCAACGGGTATTCCGACACTCGTGATTAACGACTTTATGGCCATTAGCTACGGTATCCCGACTCTCGATGTCGATGACCCTGCGCAGATTCATAAGCTGGTTCATACCGACGGTAGCACCCCTGCTCCGCAGGCGACCACGAAGGCCGTAATTGGCCCGGGTACTGGCATGGGCGTTGGTTTCCTCGCATTCGACGGTCAGAAGTACATTCCGGCTTGCTCCGAAGGTGGTCACTCCACGTTTGCCCCGTTTGACAAGGATTCCCAGGAATTCCACGATTACATGGAAAAGAAGATTGGCATGGTGCCGGGTGTCGAACCGCTCGTTTCTGGCATGGGCCTTCGCAACATGTACGAATGGTGGAAGGAAACTCGCGGCGTTCCCGATAATGAAGCCTTCAAGAAGATTGAAGAAACGGAGCCGAACGATCGTCCGAAGTACATCAGCCGCGCAAGCGATACCGATCCGGTCGCTGCCGAAATGATGCGCCTGTTCGTGAAGATGCTGGCCCGCTTTGCAAGCGATGCTGCAACGCTCTTCCTCCCGCTCGGTGGTTTCTACCTGGCTGGCGGTACGGTGCAGAAGGACCTTCGCTGGCTTGAACGCGACAACCTGTTCATGAAGTATTTCGAAAAGAACTACAACCCGAACATCCGTCCGCTCCTGAACAAGATTCCGGTGTACGTCATCAAGGATTACAGCATCAGCTTGTACGGCGCCGCCAACGCCAGCCTGAATCTGCAGAAGTAATCATCCCAATACTATTGTGCCCCGCAGGCGGGCCAATAGCCACTTGCAGCTTTGCTGCTTAGTGGATATGGTCCTCGGAACGGGGACATCTCCTTTATATAAAGCAAAAAGGAACCCGAATGGGTTCCTTTTTCATATTCTTCAATCCGCTGCTTATTCCCAGTCGTCGAAGTTATCTGCGGCCGGAGCTGCGGGTGCTGGTTCCGGTTCGGGAGCAGGTGCCGGAGCGGGTTCCGGTGCGGGTGCGGGAGCAGGTTCGGGCTCCGGTGCAGGAGCAGGCTCAGGAGCGGGTGCCGGTTCTGGTGCCGGGGCTGGTTCGGGTTCGGGAGCCGGTGCAGGCTCGGGAGCAGGAGCGGGTTCGGCAGCCGGTTCATTGTAAGTGTTAGAATTGGAATAGGAGTTATTGGAGTAGTATTCGTCGCCGCCGGGGTTGCCAACGTCGTCGTTCTTGCTCATGTCCACCCACCAAGCGTAGTTCAGCGGAGAAAGAACCTGCTTGCCGTAATCCTGGGCGTTTGCGCTGGATTCAAAATAACCCACGCGAATGCGGTAGTAAGTACCTTCCAGTTCGCCCGGATTTTCCACTTCGGCGACATAGGCCTTGATTCCGCTTTCGGCGAGCTTTTTCACGATGCCGTCGGCAGCTCTCTTGGAGGACTGGATGCTGACCTGGATGACGAATTCACCCTTGGCAAGCGGCTGAACGCTGCCTGCCGGAGCGGGTGCTGCACTCTTTGCGGCATCTTCGACTGCGGCTTCGCTAGATTCATCGTTTCCAGAAAGGGACTGGATGGGAACGAGTTCCGGTTCGTCAGCCTTGGGCTGATCTGCGGGCTGCTGCTGGGCAGACTCTTCGGCCGGAGCCTGTGCCGCGGGCTTAGGCTGTTCCATCTTCGGAACCAATTCTTCTTCTTCGTTGCAGGCTACAAGCAGGGAGCTTGCAAGGGCAACGGCGCTCAGAGATAAGATTGCTTTTTTCATCCAATTCTCCACTTTTTTTGAAAAATCAAGACAAAAGGAGTCTTTTATAACAAAAAATATACATAAGTCTTTGGTATTACGCAAGTTAAAATGTAAAATTTATTCAAAAAAGAGCCGAAAAGGGGCTATTTTTATACCCTTGACGAAATTCCGGCAATTAAATATATTTGGCTATCCAAAAACGAATTTCTAATTTAACCAAAGGATAATCGTGATCGGCGTAATTGTTAAGTCCAACGAACCTTTTGAACGCGCTCTCAAGCGTTTCACCAAGTCCTGCGAAAAGAACGGCATCATTTCCGATGTCAAGAAGCGTCAGCGTTTCGAAAAGCCTTCTGAAGAAAAGAAGCGCATTGAAACTGCCGCTCGTCGCAAGCGCTTGAAGGAAATCGCTGACCAGAACCGTAAGCGCCTCTACTAATTCGCACCCGGTTATCGGGTCGATTTAGCGGTCGCCATTAAGGCATCGATTTTTGTAATGAGTCGTCGGTCCATGACCGGTGGCTCGTTGCGTGTTTTATAACAGAGAGGAAAAAATATGAGTAGTGCTCTCCTTACCAAAATCAAGGATGATATCAAGACCGCTATGAAGGCGCACGATTCCGAAACTCTCGGAACGCTCCGTACCCTCCATTCCGACATCAAGAACGAAGCCATGAAGAACGGCGCCACTCCGGCTCAGATCGAAGAAACGATCACCGACGAAATGTGCGTCGACGTGCTTGCCCGTAGCGTCAAGCAGAAGCAGGAAGCCATCGACATTCTTACGAAGGGTGGTTTCATGGACAAGATTCCGGCCGAAGAAGCGATTATCGCCCTGTACCGTAAGTACATGCCTGCCGAAATGACCGAAGACGAAGTCAAGGCCCTCATCGCCGAAATCAAGGCTGCAACGGGCGCCGCTTCTCCCAAGGACATGGGCAAGATCATGAAGGAACTTTCCCCGAAGGTCAAGGGCCGTTTCGATGCCAAGCGCGCCAGCGCTCTCGTGCAAGAAGCGTTGAAGTGACACGAAGGACTCGGTCCTGTGTTTTCTCCCCGCACTTGGTGCGGGGTTTCTTTTTTTATATTGGGCGCGTATGCCCACAACCCAATCTAAAATCCAGGAGCTGGAGCTGCTTTACAAGATCAGCTCCATTCTGAACCAGACGCTTGATTTCGAAAGCGTCGCGCATCCGATTTTAGAGGTGGTGGAGTCCACGATGGGCGTTGAGCATGCGACGCTCACATTGTACAACCGTCACACAGGTGAAATTTCCATTGAAATTGCGGAAGGCTTGAGCAGTCGCCAGGCGCGCAAAGGCCGTTACAAGGTGGGTGAAGGTATTACTGGTCGAGTGGTCGAGACGGGTAAGCCGATTATCATTCCTTCTGTGGCCAAGGATCCGGACTTCTTGGATAGAACGGGGCGCGGCAAGACCGAAGACAAGGCGTTCCTCTGTGTGCCAGTGATTATGGAACATCAGGTCATTGGCGCCTTCAGTGCTGACGTGCAGAACCCGGTCGAAGAAGAACTCCCCGAAAAATTGCGCCTGCTTGAAATTATTGCGCAGATGCTTGCCGCCGCAGTGAAGCTTCGCCGCGAGGCCCGCGAAGAAAACGAACTTTTGAAGGCCGAAAACGAACGCTTGACGTTGGAATTGAAGGACCGTTTTCATCCAGACAATATCATCGGTCGTTCCAGCGAAATGCAGCGCGTGTATGCGCAGATTGACCAGGTTTCCCGCAGCCCCCTGCCGGCGCTCATCGTGGGTGAAGTCGGTACGGGCAAGGGGCTCGTGGCCGAAGCAATCCACTATCGTTCCGACCGCAACATGGGCCCGTTCGTCCGTGTCCATTGTGCATCGATGCCGGAATCTGTTTTGGACCGGGAACTGTTCGGTAGCGAGCGCGGCGCCTTGGTAGGTGTTCTAGCTGAGACGCCTGGCCGCGTAGAACAGGCCGATGGCGGCACGCTTTTTCTCGATGAGGTGGGTGAACTTTCGCCGAACTTGCAGGTAAAACTTCTCCGTTTGTTGCAACAGGGTGAGGTCGAACGTATTGGCGCCCGCATTTCTAAAAAGGTGAATGTCCGCGTCATTGCGGCCACCACCAAGAGTTTGCAGCAGATGGTGGAAGAAGGTACCTTCCGCGAAGACCTTTACTACCAGCTACATATTTTCCCGATTTATGTGCCGGCCCTTCGCAATCGTAAAACAGACATTGTTCTGTTGGCGGACCATTTTGTCGAACATTATTGCCGTATCGTGGGCAAAAATGTCCGCCGCCTCGCACGTACGACAATCAACATGCTCATGAGCTATCCGTGGCCCGGAAATGTGCGTGAACTCGAAAACGGCATTGAACGTGCTGTGCTTGTGACCGATGAAGATGTCATCTACCCGCACCATTTCCCGACCACGCTCCAGACCGCCGAAACGAGTGGCACGCCCGTGAACGGAAACTTGAAGCGTATGGTAGAAGCCTACGAAAAAGACATCATCAGCGATGCCCTCAAGAGCAGCAAAGGCAAGATTGCCGCCGCTGCTCGCAGTCTTTCTACCACGCCGCGCATTCTTACATACAAAATAAACCAGCTCGGCATTGACCTCGCTGGTTTCGGAAAATAGCTGTAGGGCTATCGCCCCGTTTTTTAGTTGAATGTTGCCGAGAACATGACGTTAACGGCATAGGCAGAAGCGTCGCCCAAATCGTCCTTGTCTTCGGCTGCTCCATAAGTAAATGCTACGGAAGCACCCAGGCCCCAGTTGTCGCTGACCCACCATTCCTTACCGGCTGCAATTTGGACGCCAATTCCATTTTTCGTCTGGCCCATTATGTCTTTGTCTTCATCGGTGTTGTCTTGAAGGTTGAAGGCTGCCATGCCGATGGAACCGCTAAAGAAGATGTTTTCCGATAAGTAGTAGGTAACTCCGATTCCGAGCATGGACATGTTCTCGCTCATGTCTGAAGATGAACCTAATTTTTTGCCATTTCTTTTCGCTTCAATTTCAGCAGTGTTGGTTACGCCAAGAAGGGTGGCGTGCAAAATGGTGTTGGGAGCAATAGTGCCACCCAGTTTAAGGTCGAACTCAGAGGAAACACCGTTTGCTTCCATATCGAATGCAGCCTTGTCGGCATCGTAGGTAAAGCCTTGATAGCCAAAGCCTAGTGCCAAGTTTAAGAAGAATCCGTCGTGAGTGTGGGATTCGGCCATTGCCATTGCGGCTGTTGCGAGAATGGCCAAGAATACTTTTTTCATTGAAAAACTCCTCCTTATAAGGAAATTTAATTTGTCCAAATATAAATATTTGGGTCATAATGTCAACTACCTTGGCTTTTGGTTACCAATCTCTTTCTATATTTATTTTTGGAAAACAAAAAAGGAAATAAAATGCAATTCCGTCCTGTTAAAGAACAGCTTGATATTTTGATGCGCGGTGTTATTGACGTTGTACCGCAAGATGAACTTGAAAAGAAGCTTCAGAAGTCTTATGATACCGGTGTCCCCCTTCGTGTAAAGATGGGTGTGGACCCGACTGCTCCGGATGTTCATTTTGGACATACTGTGGTGATGCGTAAGCTCCGCCAGTTCCAGGATTTGGGACATACGGTTGTGCTCATTGTGGGCGACTACACGGCTCAGATTGGTGACCCAAGTGGCCGTAACAAGGCCCGTCCGCGTCTTAGTCATGAACAAGTGCTCGAGAACGCCAAGGAATATCAGGAACAGTTCTTCAAGGTGGTGCGTCGCGACCAGGTGGAAATCCACTACAACGGCGAATGGTTCTCTAAGCTCCCGTTCAGCAAGGTGACCGAGCTCATGGGTCAGTTTACCGTGGCCCAGATGCTTGAGCGCGAAGACTTCCACAACCGCTATGCCGCGAATACCCCGATTAGCCTGCACGAATTCATGTATCCCATGATGCAGGGCTACGATTCTGTGGCAATCAACAGCGACGTGGAACTCGGTGGCACCGACCAGAAGTTCAATGTGCTTCGCGGTCGCGACTTGCAGCTCTTTGAAGGCATGGAACCGCAGATCGGTCTCTTTATGCCGATTCTCCTCGGTACCGACGGCAAGGTCAAAATGTCCAAGTCCATTGGCAACTACGTGGGCCTCAACGAACCTGCCGATGTGATGTACCATAAGATTTACAGCCTCGCCGATAGCATCGTCGAAAACTGGTTTGAACTTCTCACCAACATTCCGCTTGAAGAAATCAAGCAGATGATGGCGGACATCGCTGCAGGCAAGATGAACCCCAACGATGCTAAGCACCGTCTCGCTATCGACATAGTGACGCAGTACTAC
>JAFZOV010000050.1 GCA_017550445.1 Fibrobacter sp. | reverse complement strand
TCTCGGCATTTCGATGCCCAGAGAAGTCATTGTCTCCTGGTGTGCTTACCGATGTTTCTAGTAACTTGGTTTTTGAAAACCTGACCTTTACGGCTCCGGGTATTACGGCACATGATACGACTTCGCGCAGGGCTCTTTCGATTCACAACGGTTCTCACCATATTTGGGTGGATCACTGCGTGTTCGAAGAATACCCGCTGGTCGAGGTGGATGTGAAGCGCGGTTCCCATAACGTGACGATTTCCTGGTCCCGCTTTGAAAATGCGCAGACCGGCGTACTCTTTGGCTTGGCTGGCGATATCATCATGGATACGGCACAGAGCCTGACCATGCACCACAATTATTTTGCGGGCTTAAGTGATGACGGAATCCTGACTCATGGGGGTGAGCTCCATGCTTACAACAACTTCTTTGACGATGTCGAAAAGTCGGGTGTGGTGTGTTCTGATTCTGCCCGCTGCCTGGTCGAAAAGAATATCTTCAACAACGAAATGCCGGTGACGCTTTACCGCTGGTATTACGAGGATGGTTCCCCGGTAGATTCTACGACGGGCTTTGTGAAAATGCTCGATAACAAGCTTGTCTCTGGCGATGGCCTTGTGGAAGGCGATGCTCGCGGTTACAAGCCCGACTATAAATATGCCGCCGCAGAAGCCGATGTAGGCCTTGCCTTGCAGGTGAAGTCTCGAAGCGGCGTCCGTTAATTTGTTATCTTAGCGGATATGAAAGAAAAAATCCCCGCGTTCCTGTTCATGCTGGCGATTCCGCTCTCGATAGTGCTCTACCTTAAGGTAGAGGCTGCTTCGGGTTCCGAAATCGTGGCGCTCTTGTCGGCGGTCGCCTGCTACCTGGTGGTCTTTTTCTTGCTCGCGGTATTCTTCAATTCCCGAGCCAAGGATGCTGATGGCAAGGCGGTTTCTGCCCTAGACAATTTGTTTGCAGAAAAAAAGACAAAGGCCGAACTTGCTCGCGAAGAAATCTTGCGCAAGCAGAGGGAAATCGAGGCTAAAAACGCCTCTGAAAATAAGCCTGAGCCTTAAACGGCTCTTTGCAGACAAAATTATCTCCTTTAGCTATATTTTGCGCGTAAGGAGATTATATGAAGAAACTTATTCTTTTAATAGCTTGCGCAGTGGCCTTTTCTAGCGCCGCTGAACGTTACAAAGATCGCATGTTCGATGTTTCTGTCAAGAGGGATGTCGTTTATGCATCGGGCGTGAAGCATCTCAAGACAGCCAATACATTGCTTAGCTTGTACAACGCTTATGCAAAAACCGACGGTGGAATGCCGGTCTATCTTTATGAAAACGAGACGGACCTGACCACGGTTGACTTGCACATGGATATTTATCAGCCCAAGAAGGACGATGAAAAGAAGCGCGCTGCGGTTTTGGTGATGCATGGTGGCGCCTTTGCCGCGGGATCCAAGAACGATTATGACCAGCATACGGTTACTTATTGCGATTCCTTGGCCGCACGTGGCTATGTGACGGTGGCGGTGCAGTACCGCCTGGGCATTACGGCCGTAGTCAAGAACAAGGCGCTTACGATTGATAGCCTTGATTTTTCGAGAACGGTTTATCGCGGTATTCAGGATGTCCGCGCTGCGGTGCGTTATGTGAGAATGCATGCCGATGAACTGGGTGTGGATCCGGGTCGCATTTATTTGATTGGCAATAGCGCCGGTGCAATCCTTACGCTTGAAAACATCTACATGGACAAGGATTCTGAAATTCCGCCTGCAGCAAAGCGGAAGCCGGATCTTGGTGGCCTTGACGCTTATGGTGTCCAGGGGACAAATGCTCAGGCTAATGCTGTGGCTGCCCTTTGGGGTGCAGTCCATGACCCGAAAATTATTGAAGATGTCTCAAAGCCGGTGCTCCTTG
Source organism: Fibrobacter sp. (assembly GCA_017550445.1). The sequence continues at coordinate 1,357 of JAFZOV010000050.1, read as the reverse complement.
TGCATGGCAAGGCCGACAGCACGGTGGTCTTTAAGACGGGTCGCCCGTTGGGTAACATTGCGAATGTGCTCAAGAACGTAATGCCCGATGCCGCCGCGATTTTGAGCTCCTATGCATTCCATGTGAATACCCCGACGCTTTACGGAAGCTATGTCATTGACTCGGTGTTGACTGCAAATGGTGTAGAACATGACACCTATTTCGTAGAAGGGCAGCCTCATGAGTTTTACGATTATGATGACTATGATGTGAAGGTGCAGGAGAAGGTGTTCAACTTCCTTTACGCCCAGACGCAGAAGCCTGCCGGTCCCGAACGCATTGTGCTTGCTTTGGCCAAGCCTTCGGCACTCAGGATGGGTGAAAACAACTTGAGCTTTACGGTGACTAAGGGTAATAACCTTGCCTATGCCGTGACAGATTTGCGTGGCCGTATGGTGAAAAACGGCGTGGTATCCGCTGGCGAAACTGTGGAGCTTGCGGACCTTGAACGTGGTGTGTACGTGCTCCGCGTGAAGGGTGAACGCCCTGTCCGTTTCGGTATTTCCCGCTAAAAAACGTCAAATTTCAAACTTTCTAAGGCGCCCTTTCATTTATGAGGGCGTTTTTCTATATTTGGGGTGGGGTGGCGGATGGCCGCCGGCAGCAATGCTGGAGGAAAGTCCGGGCACCGCAGGGCAGGATGCTGGATAACGTCCAGGCGTGGAAACACGACAGAAAGTGCAACAGAAAGTAAACCGCCGGCCGCAAGGCAGGTAAGGGTGAAATGGCGAGGTAAGAGCTCACCGCGCTCCTGGTGACAGGGGTGGCACGGTAAACCTCATCCGGTGCAAGACCAAGCAGAATTCCGTTCACGCAAGTGAACCTGGGGCGGCCCGCACCAGCTGGAATTCGGGTAGGTTGCTTGAGGCGGTCGGTAACGATTCGTCCAGAGAGATGGTCATCGCCTTCGCAAGAAGGTACAAAACCCGGCTTACAACTGCCCCTTAAACGAAGACCTCTGCGGTGAGCAGAGGTCTTCTCCTTATAAAGTCGTTTTCAAGGTGTTTTAGAAATCTAGGTCGGCGCCGATGCCGATGCCGCGGCTTGTGCGCTTGTAGGTGTTCTTGCCGTAGGTTTCTTTTTCGGTCCAGTCTTGGTAAATCGTGTGGAAATAGCCGACATTGAACTTGACCCAGTCTGTGGCGCGGAAAGCAAAACCGCAACCGAGGGTCACATTGTCCAGCATGATGTTCATGTCGCTCAGGTACTTGTCATCCAGGTGGTATCTGGAATACTGGATGCCGCCGCTAACGGTCCAGCGAGAAAGGAAGTCGAATTCCATGCCGGCTAGGTATTCGTCGGTTCCATCGGCGTGGTG
>JAFZOV010000049.1 GCA_017550445.1 Fibrobacter sp. | reverse complement strand
TGTTCCTCGGCTCCAGCGTGGGTTCTGAAATCACCGCTGCTTCCACCATCAACGCTGCTGAAGTCGGTAAGATCCGTCGCGACCCGTTCGCCATCCTCCCGTTCTGCGGCTACAACATGGGTGACTACTTCAAGCACTGGATTGAAATCGGTAAGAAGTCTACCGAAGACAAGCTCCCGAAGATCTTCTACGTTAACTGGTTCCGTAAGGATGCCAACAACGAAAAGCTTCCGGGTGGCTTCATGTGGCCGGGTTACGGCGACAACAGCCGCGTGCTCGCTTGGATCTTCGACCGTTGCAACGGCGACAACTCCAACGTTGTTGAAACCGCTATCGGTTACATGCCGAAGACCCTCAACACCGATGGTCTCGCTGACTACTACAAGGAAACCCTCCCGGAAATCCTCAAGGTTGATGTGGAAGGCTGGAAGAAGGAACTCGCCGACGTTAAGGAAAATCACTATCCGAAGTTCGGCAAGCACCTCCCGAAGGAACTCTCTGACATCATCGACATGATTCAGGATCGCCTCAATAAAGCCTAATAAGGCGAGCGAAGCGGGAACAAACTTGTTTGTTCCCATTTCCGAGCCGATAGGCTTGCACTCGTCAGAGTGCAACGCATAATTCCTAACGGAAATCCTTAAAACGCGACCGGCTTTAAAAGCTGGCCGTGTTTTTTTTGCATATTTTGAATAAAAATATCGTCAAAGGCCTTTTTTTTATGTATATTCCAAGTTGGAATAATCTAACAGATGAAATTCTGTGGAATAAGAAGAAGAGGGTGAAATATGAATCGTTATGACTTGGTTCTTCTGGGACTGATCCTAGAGAAACAGCGCAGTGGCTACGACATCATTACCGAAGTCCGTAACCGCGAATTGGACCGCTGGGCTAACCTCAGCACATCTACCGTTTACAACAGGCTAGCAACGCTTGAAAAACACGGTGACATTGCGGGCCAGAGTGTGCGTGACGGCAACCGTCCGGAACGTGTGGTGTTCTCGATTACCGAAAAGGGAAGGGAAACCTTGCGCAAGGAAGTGCTCAAGCATTTGACAGGCTTTAACGATGACCCGAGAACGCTGGGATTTGCATTCTTGTTTGGCTCAGACCAAAAGGAATTGATTCGCTCGCTGGAAGCCCATGAACGTCGCTTGGTAAAAGAAGTGGAACGTTTGGAGCAGATGATTGCCGATGAACCGCGTCCGACACTTTTTGCCGAAGGTCCGTTCCTCAATTGCATGAGCCGCGACCATATTCTGGTGGAACTCAAGTATGTGCGAGCAGCAATCGGAATCTTGCGAGATCCGGTACGCAACAACAAACTGGATGGATACTTCTATATCAACTTTGGTAATCGTGATTTTGTGAACAAAAAAAATGATGTGTAATGTGTAATGTGGAATGTGTAATTAGTCATTTTACATTTCACATTTTTTATATTTACATCCGAAATTTTATCAACCCCTCTTACGGAGAAACAATGGCTACAAAACAGACCAAGAAGAGCGCCCCGAAGGCCGCCAAGAAAGTTGCAGCTAAGACTGCTGCAAAGTACGGCTACTTTGATGACGCCAAGAAAGAATACGTGCTTACCACGCCGGCAACCCCGATCAAGTGGTGCAACTATGTTGGTACTTTGAACTTTGGTGGTATCGTGGATACTACTGGCGGTACCCTGGTTTGCAAGGGCGACCCGGCCCTGAACCGTATCACCAAGTACATCGCCCAGATGCCTTGCTCTGACTTTAAGGCCAGTACCATGTATATCCGTGTGAAGAACGCCAAGGGCTACACCGTGTTCTCTCCGTTCGTCGTTCCGACTCTCACCAAGATGAAGAAGTGGGAATGCCACGTGGGTCTTTCTTACATGCGTTGGATTGCCGAATGCGAAGGCCTCCGTACGCAGGTGACGATTTTCGTTCCGACCGGATCCAACACTCTCCTCCAGGACATCCAGGTGACCAACATCTCCGGTGCCGCTAAGGAAGTGGACATTATCCCGGTTTATGAATTCAGCCACTTCGAAGCTGAAAAGCAGCTCACGAACGCCGACTGGGTGCCGCAGACCATGACCCTCAAGGGCCACTGGGAAAAGGACGGCCACGTGGTGCTCGAACAGTACGCTTACAT
>JAFZOV010000048.1 GCA_017550445.1 Fibrobacter sp. | reverse complement strand
GTAATAATCTGGCCCACGCATTCCTTGCCGTACTTATCCGTCACGTACTGAATCACACGACCGCGGTCACGGTCTGCAAAGTCGGTATCAATATCAGGCATCGACACACGTTCGGGGTTCAGGAATCGTTCAAAAAGGAGATCGAAAGTGAGCGGGTCAATGTCGGTAATACCGATAATGTAGGTGACCAAGGAACCAGCAGCAGAACCACGGCCCGGTCCCACGGGAATTCCGTGTTCACGAGCCCAGTTAATGAAGTCCCACACAATGAGCAAGTAGCCCGCAACGTTCATGTTACGGATACAGTTCAGTTCCTTGTACATGCGCTTGCCCACATCAGTATCGTGGGCAGGGAACTTGAAATCCTCTTTCGGGAAACGCCACTGCAGGCGCTGATTGCAAAGATGCGTAATATAAATATCAGCATCGCCGCCCGGCTTGCACCAACGGCGAATACTCTTTTCCCAAGCCTTGTTGTCATCAGCATCAAAAAATTCCGGTTGCGACAGGCGTTCAATTTCCGCCTTGTCTTCATCGGTCAAGGCGTCTTCGGCAATTCCCTTGTCGGCACAATAAGTCGCCGTCACCTTTTTCTTTTTGTCCTTGATGACGCCCTTGAGTTCGCGTTCACGCACAACGGGGTATTCCGCGTCGTATTCCGCCTTCATAATCGCCTTGATGTTCTGGTATTCATCAGAGGCAAGGAAATCTTCGGGAATCTTGAATCGCGGCCAGAATTCATCACCGATACCGGTCTTGACCGTGTAATTGCAACGTTCCGCAATCTTCACCGTATTTTCGATGGCACCTGGAATGTTGCCGAACAGTTCCACCATTTCGGCTTCACTGCGGAAATAGAACTTGTCCGTCGGGAAACGTTTATCATCAAAACCGTTCAGCGTTTCTTTCAGTGAAATGCAACGCAAGACCTTATGCGCTTCGGCATCTTCCGCCTTAATGTAATGGACGTCGGCTACTGCCACAATTTCACGACCCAGTTCACCAGCCAACTGGACATTATAATCGTTCAGCAGTTTTTGAGCCGGAACGCCGTTATCGCACACCGAAATGTAAAGATGGTCATGGTCAAAAATTTTGTCCAGAGCTTCCATGTATTCGCGGGCAACACTATTGCGCCCCGAAGCCACATTCTGGCCATACTTACTAAAGAAATCACCTGCAATGGCAATAATGCCTTCTTTATGTTCTTCTATCACCGAAAGCGGCACCGAAGGAATTTCAGCCCAACGATCCCCATCTTCGTAACGGTAGCTTACGATACGGAGCAGGTTATAATACCCCGCCTCATTTTCGACCAACAGCGTGAGCCGTTCAAAGGTCATGGGATCTTTCTGGTTTGCACTCGACGTATCCACGTAAATGTGGCAGCCGTAAATCGTCTTTACCGGCGGAAGTCCCTTTTCTTTGCGGGCCTTGTTCATGTCCTTTCCGCGGGTCTGGATTTCTAGAATACCGAACATTGCGCCATGGTCAGTCAAAGCGACTGCAGGTGCGTTTTCGTCAGCAGCGGCAGCCAAAATGCCGTCTAGACGAGCAGAAGACTGTAAAACAGAAAATTCAGAATGAACTTGCAGGTGAACAAATGCCATACCCGCAATTTAGTAAATAGTTCTTCATTCAAGAAAAGCACCCCGGCGGGGTGCTTGCGATTCTGAAAAATCCGATTTTTTAGAGCGAGTCGCGCGGGATGATCGGCTTAATTGCGGGCATGGTATCGATGATATCGATAACTCCGGTATAGGCCGCATCAAAAGTAATTGTGGTATCCGGTTCAACTACCGAGGACAAATCTTCCGGGATATAACGAACCACATTGGAAATTCTCAGCTGGTCGTATGCACCCGAAGTCGTCATGGCGCTGGACTGACCCGGGCCTTCCATGCAGCAACTGGACTTGAAACCCATCACGAACAAATTCTCGTAGGGGTTGTTACGGCTTGCCGGTTCATAACCTTCGTTATGATTGATACTAGCCAATTCCTGGCCGTTTACCCAAAGGCTCAGTTTTCCGTTGCCCCACTGACCGGCAATATGGTTCCAATCATTCTTCAATTCAACAGAACCCTTCACAAAGTAGTGACGATTGGAAAGGTTCTTCTGGAAATAAAGGACTCCTTCCTTATAGAAGAAGTGAACGCGGGCTCCGTCATTACCCAAAAGGGTGCGGGCATTTTCGTTGAAATCTTCACCCGGACGGAACCAGAATTCAACCGTACCTTCTGCCATGGGGTCAATCAGGTTGATTCCGGTAGGAGCAACTTCGCCACTCTTCAGGGAAAGAGCCTTGCCACAAACGCCATCCACCAATTCACCTTCGCTGTAAATGGTTTCAAGTTCATCCATGTAAAGGGTAGAATCGTCCATGACCAAAGCCGGGCTTGGGCACTTCTGTACAGCGACAGAAGCCACCGGAGCGTCAACATTTACAAAGTAGCGGGAACCGTAGGTATTCAACTGAGTCCACAGCGTCGGAACCAACGGAGGCAACGTATCGATTTTTTCATTGGTATCAAACGGAATGGTATCATAGCAGCATAGAGGAACCGTATCAAACACCGCCGTGTCGTTAACCAAAGTATCATCCAACACGGGATTCTTCGGCAGAGTATCGACAGCAGCTGTATCGAGGCTCGAAATATCGATTTCGGCAACATCAGCCATCTTGTAACGCGGAATATTGGAAATTCTGAACTGGTCGAAAGAACCCGATGTAGTCATAGCAGCATACTGACCGGGGCCTTCCATGCAGCAGCTGGACTTGTAACCGATAACCACCAGGTTTTCAAACGGGATTCCGCGCTGTGCCGGAGCATAGCCTTCAGCATGTTCCCAACGGGCAACCATCTTGCCATTGAGCCACACACTCATGTAACCATCACCCCACTGGCCTGCAATCAGGTTCCAGTCGTCCTTGAGCTTTGCCTTGCCGTTTACGTAGTAATGCAGGTTATGATGGTTCTTCTGGAAATAAAGTTCGCCATCCTTGTAGAAGAAATGGATACGGGCACCATCGTTACCCAGAAGGGTACGTGCCTTGTCATAAAAGTCTTCGTTCGGGCGGAACCAGAATTCCACCGTCCCCACCTTCATGGAGTCAATCAGGTTCACACCGAGAGGTGCCACCTGGCCATCTTGCAGCTTGAGGCCCTTGCCGCAAACGCCTTCGACCTGTTCACCTTCGTCAAAGAGAGTTTCCAGTTCGTCCAGGTAGCGAGTGTTGTCATCCATGGCGAGCGCCGGAGCGGCACAACGGCCATTCACAAGGGCTGAACCTCCAATAACGGGAGACCCCAGGTCTTGAGAAAGAGAATCGAAATAGCCGGCAATGCCCAGTTCATCGATTCGAGCCCACATCTGTGCGGCATCGTTCTTCTGATACGCGGGTTCATCATTGGAAATCACCTTTTCTGCCGAAGATTCCGACCCGGAGCATCCCCAAAGAAAAGCGCCCATCAGCACCAAAGATGAAGCCGAAAGCCATTTCACTGTTTTCTTACTCATTTTTGTTCTCCATTTCTTTCAAGTAAGAATAATATAACAAAACACGTTTTCTTTTGCAAATTTTTCATTTTAGATGTAATTAGAATCATCTGTTTTTGCAAAAAAATGTATTTTTCTTTAAAAAAGGCCTATTTTTACAAAAGAATACGATGAACGGCACCCCCAAAAAAGACTTGAAAATCGCCATTGACGCCCGCATGGTCTCCCGTTCAGGCATTGGCACCTGCATTCAGCATTGGCTCAGGGACGTGGGCTATAAAATTGCCCTTGGGGACCCAAAAGACTTGGAAGCCTACAAGATAGTTCCCAAGCATATTCCGTTTATCAGCAGCATTTACGGGTACAAGGAACAGCTGAAATTCCCCTATCGGGCCCTTTACCGTGAAAAGCCCGATGTTTTGCACATTCCGCACTGCAATGTGCCGCTGTTCTACCGCGGCAAGATGATAGTGACGATTCACGATCTCACCCACCTGATTTACCCCGAATTTTTGCCCTTCAAGCTGGTGCACTTGTACTTCAAGTTTATCTTCTGGTTCGTAAGCAAGCGAGCCGACCGAATTATCGCAGTTTCAGAAAGCACCAAACGCGATCTGTTGCGTATTTGCAAGACAGACGAATCCAAGATTGCGGTCATTCCTTCTGGCGTCGGTAGCGAATTCGTCCGCAAGCAACCCGAAGAATATGACTACCTGTACGAAAAATTCAACATTCCCCGCGACAAGAAAATTCTGCTGTACGTTGGAAATTTGCTGCCCCACAAAAACCTGAACGGACTGCTGAAAGGTTTTGCTCAAATGAAAGGCAAAGAAAATTGTCGCCTGATTTTTGTGGGCAAAGCCTTTGATGGTCGCACCAAGGCAACTCAAGAAAAAGAGCTCGGCATAGAAGACTTAACCATTCATGCCGGCATGGTCAGCCAAGACGACTTGGTGAATTTCTACAATCTGGCAGACCTATTCGTATTGCCCTCGCTGTACGAAGGTTTTGGCTTGCCGATCCTTGAAGCATTCGCCTGCGGGACCCCTGTCGCCTGCTCCAAGACGTCGTCTATGCCCGAAGTGGGCGGAAACATCGCCAACTACTTTGACCCCACCGACCCGGCAAGCATCGCCGACACCCTTGAAAAATCAATCGACGACAAGGGCAAATACGATGCCGAAATCGACGCCTGGGTATCTAGATTCTCTTGGGAAGAAAGCGCCCGAAAAATCCGGGAAGTTGCAGAAAGCCTATAAATGCTATATTGAGTCCAATGGCAGACAATAAAACGAATGTAAAGCTCTTTGTCAAACGGATACTCCAGCTCGTTGTTAGCGTGGGCGGGTTCGCCTACATTTTCTACAAGATTCCGCTGGCAAGTGTCGTGGACAACTGGAGCCTAGGAATGACGCCATGGGTCCTGGCCACTCTCGTTGCCGCCAACCTGACCATGATTATCCAGGCAAACCGTTGGAAAGGCCTTTCGGTCCAGGGGCCAGAAATTCCCTTCAAGACATATTACGCCTTTACCGCCATGGGGTATTTTTTCAACAACCTACTCCCCACCGGTTTCGGTGGCGATGCCGTAAAATCGCTGGCATTCGGGAAAAAATTCAACCAGACCAGCCAATCGGTTTCGGCGGTATTCCTGGCTCGCATCCAAGGGCTTTTGGCCATGTTCCTCTGCTTTTTTGCAGCGCTCCCCTTCGCCCTTAACAAAGCCGAAATTCCTTTTATCTACACCGTCATCATGACAATTGCCCTTTTGGTCTGTACGGCCATCGTAGTTCTTTGCCTTTTTTCAGACAAAGTCCCCATCCCGCAAATCATTTTAAACAAACTCACCTTTATTCCGAAATTGCAAAAGAGCCTGTCTATTTACAGGCAGCACAAAAAACAGGTTTTTCTTTCGTCTTTAGATTCCCTGTGGTTGCAATTTTTAGCCGTATTCATGACCTTCGCCTATTTTAAGGCAGTCGGACAAGACATTGATATCAGCATCCTGGTGGTGTTTACCTACATCACCACTATCGTCTCCATGCTCCCCATTTCGCTCAACGGAATCGGAGTCCGCGAAGGCATTCAAGTCGCCCTGTTCACAGGAATTCTAGGAATTCCCGCGCCAGTTGTTCTTTCGGCTGGACTTCTTGGATATTTTCCGCTAGTATTCCAAGCCGTGCAGGGCGCCATCGTACTCGTCGCAAGCAGAAAACAAGCATAACGTTCTCTGCAAAAAAAAATCCGCCGGAGTTGAATCCAGCGGAACTTTCAAAAATGGTTTTGGCAGGCCTTATTCCCAGACTTCCGTCTTGAGTTCGCGGCCCCACATTTCCTTGATGACTTCGTCCACCTTCTTGCCTTCGAACAAGAGTGCGTGAACAGCATTCACAATCGGCATTTCAACGCCAAGCTTGTCGGCGAGAGCCTTGGTGCTCTTGCAGGTCGGAACACCTTCGGCAACCATCTTCATGCCACCGAGAACCTGTTCGATGGTTTCGCCCTTACCGATGTGTTCGCCCACATAGCGGTTACGGCTATGCTGAGAAAGGCAAGTCACAATCAAGTCACCCATGCCGGCAAGGCCAGCGAAGGTTTCGGGCTTTGCACCGAGAGCCTTACCGAGGCGGCACATTTCTGCCTGACCGCGAGTAAGAATAGCAGCGCGAGTGTTGTCGCCAATCTTGAACTTGCCGCCAGCTTCGAGACCATAAAGCACACCAGAAGCAATGGCAATCACGTTCTTCACGGAACCGCAGAGTTCAACACCCACAATGTCAGTGGATGTGTAAACGCGCAAGTAAGAGCAGCTCATGGTCTTCTGCACGAGCTTTGCGGATTCTTCGTTCACGCAAGCAGAGACAATCGCCGTGAGAATGTGGCGGCTGACTTCTTCTGCATGAGACGGACCGCTAAAGGCAACCATCTTGTCTTCGGTGAGCCAAGGAACGTTTTCGAGCAAGACTTCGCTCATGAGCTGGTTCGTGCCTTCGAGAATACCCTTCGTGGCGCAAACCACCACCGGTTCCTTACCCTTGGCTGGAGTCCACTTGCCAAGATTCTTGGCGACACCGCCCATAAACTGGCTCGGCACCACAATCAAAACCATTTCGCAGCCTTCGAGAGCGGCGTTCATGTCGGTCGTATACTTAAAGTCTGCCGGGAAGATTACGCCCGGGAGCTTATCCTTGTACTGGTGTTCCGTAGAGAGCAGGTCCACTTCGGCCTGGGAATTGGTCCAGAACATAACATCGTTCTTGTTTTCGTAAACAACCTGACCAAGGGAAAGTCCCCAGCCACCTGTTCCTAAAACTGTAACCTTCATAATGTAATTCCTAAAAAAGTTTGATAATGTGAGGTGTGAAGTGTGAGGTGTGAAATTCGAAAACATCTATTTCACATTACACATTTCACATTGCACACTCTTATTAACCATTATACAATCTACAATAATTATGCCTTCGGGGTCTTGCGTTTGCTGCCAAAACCGTTCTCAGTGCCATTCATAAGGCGCTTGATGTTGGATTTGTGTTTCACAATCACAAAAACAGCCACAATAAGGCAGGTAATCATCAAACCGAGGTTAATATCGTCCGGCGGGAACGGCAACTTGAGGTAGCCCATCACCGCAAAAACGCCGAGAGCCACGCAGGCCGCAATGCTACCCACCGACACATACTTCGATGCAAATGTGAAAACAATCCACACGCCAAAAGCAGAAAGAGCCGTAATCGGGCAAAGAGCAAGGAACACGCCCAAGGCTGCGAGCACACCCTTACCGCCGCGGAAACCGGCAAAGCAAGTAAAGCTGTGGCCAAGAATTACCAAAAGGCCTGCGACCAGCGGCACCCAATGGGAATAGTCTGCACCACCGGCAGCCACCTGGGCTTCGCACATTTTCATGGCAATCCACGGGCCAAAGAAGCCTTTCAGCAAATCAAGGAACACCACGGGGAGTGCGGGTTTCCAGCCAAGCACGCGGAACGTGTTGGTGAGGCCCGCGTTCTTGGAGCCGTAATCTCTAATGTCGAACGATTTTCCCTTTGCGAGTTTTGCGATCCAGATCGCGCTGGGGATTGACCCCAGCAAGTACGCTATTGGAAGACTCAGTAAACTGTTCAAGATCTTCATCCTTTCTAAGGGTTAATTTCTGGTCGAAGTTCAAGCGGAGCGGAGCACCCTGCAGCTGGAATTCTTCGTAAAACTGTTTGAGCAAGTAGCGCTTGTAAGAATCGGCCACCAGTTCCGGCGTACGGGTCTCGATAGCGATTACCGGAGGTTCCACCATAATCTGGCAGGCGCGGGTAAGCTGAACGGTACGGGCATTCTGGCTCGGCACCGGGTTCTTTTCCAAGAAACTTGCAAAAGCTTCTGCTACGCGGTCGCGGCCAAGCACGCGGCGGCAGTTGGCATACACCGTCTGAATGGCCTGCACAATGCGGTTGACACGCTGACCTTCCTTGGCGCTCGCCGAAATAATCGGCACGTATTCCAGCATCGGTTCGCGTTCGAGCATTTCCTTGACCATGTGGTCAAAGGACTTTTCGGTCTTGTCGGGGAAGATGTCCCACTTGTTAAGCACAAGCACCAAGCCCTTGCCCGCTTTGCGGATTTCGGTAATAATGCGGAAGTCCTGGACTTCGAGACCGCGAGTACAATCAACCATGAGCACCGACACATCGGAGCGGCGAATGCTTTCGAGCGTACGCATGTTGCTGAAAATTTCGACTTCGTCTTCGACCTTCGCCTTCTTGCGGAGGCCCGCCGTATCGGTCACCACGAACTTTTGACCATCGACGGCAAAATCGCAGTCAATGGAGTCGCGGGTGGTACCCGGAATATCGGACACCACGGCGCGGTCTTCGTTCAGCAAGCGGTTGAGAAGCGTGCTCTTACCGGCGTTCGGGCGACCGAGAATAGCAAAGCGTATCGGGCGTTCTTCGCGACGTTCGCCACGAACGGGAGTCGGAAGCACCGCAATGACTTCGTCCATCAACGAAAGGCAGGCATAGCCCGTGAGTGCACTGATGGTGCGAGGCAATCCGAAGCCAAGCTTCAGGAATTCGTAGCTTTCTTGACGATCGGCACCGTTTTCGCTCTTGTTCGCGACAAGAATCACCTTCTTGTCGAGTTTGCGGACCATGCGGGCAAACTGTTCGTCGAGCTTGGTAATGCCCACGCGGACATCGACCATGAAGAGCACCAGGTCGGCCTCTTCAACGGCATTAAAAATCTGGGTGCGCACGCTATCGGCGAGCACATCGATGGAATCGTCCGGCAAGAATCCGCCAGTATCGACCACCGTAAATTCGTGGCCCTTGTAATTCGCATTCTGGTAGTGGCGATCGCGAGTCACACCGTCGCGGTCGGACACGACGGCGGCACGACGCCCCAAGATGCGATTAAAGAGCGAGGACTTGCCCACGTTCGGGCGCCCTACAATACATACGATAGGTAATTTCATCAGGTGTAAATATAGAAATTAGTTGGCAGTAGGAAGTAGGCAACTGGCAGAGCTTAGTAGGTAGAAGGCTGAACTTAGAGCTTAGAACTTAGTAAGTCCTTAACAGCTGGCAAAGGATGCTTAAAAAATGTTATTTTGGGACAAACACTTGCTGTTAGGAGAAACGATGAATTTTAGCAAGCAATGGAAAATTTTAACAGTGGCATTTTTTGCCATTGTCAGTATTTCTACGGCGTGGGCAGCCCCGTTGTTCATTGGCTACTATCCCGACTGGGGCAAATACCACAAGCCCGCCTACACGGTAGATAAAGTGCCATACGAAAAGCTCACGCATGTGCTGTGGAGCTTTATTACGCCGGACACCGACGGTTCTCTGCGCGGAGATGCCGCCGAAGACCCGAGTGCACTCGACGAAATGGTGACGCTTGCGCATGCCGTCGGCACCAAGGTGATTGTTTCACTCGGTGGTGGCGGACAAAGCGAAAACTTCGTCCCTGTCGCATCGGATGACGCTCTGCGCGGCAAATTTATCGCGAACCTCGTGCGGTTTGTTGCCGACCATAATTTGGACGGACTCGACATGGACTGGGAGTGGGAATACAACCCCGTGCCCGACGCAGATACGATTGCCTACAACAAGTTGCTTTCCGAACTTCGCGCGGCTCTTCCGCAGGGCAAGACTCTCTCGGCGGCCCTCCCCTGCTCGCAATATTATGGCAAATGGTTCACGCCCGAAGTCCTTGTCGCAAACCTCGACTGGTTCGGATTCATGACCTACGATATGACCGGAGACTGGGACGAAAAAGCCATGTTCGATTCGCCCCTTTACCCGCACGAAGGCTACACCACATGGTCATGGAAGCAGACGCTCGATTACTGGGGCAAGCGCGGAGTCCCCGCTGAAAAAATGGTCTTCGGCATTCCCTCATTCGGATTTGAATTTAAAGGCGCCACCGGCCCCGGCACCGATTTTACCAAGGGAACTGCGAAACAAGTGGCATACAAAGATATTGTGGCAAACACCGACTGGGAATATTTCTATGACAGCGTCGCTGTAGAACCCTACGGCGTGTCTTCAACCGGCTACGTCACCTTCGAAGACCCGCATTCCTCCGCAGTAAAATCCCGCTGGGTCAAGGAAAACGGCTACGCGGGCATTATGGTATGGGAAGTTTCGCATGACTACATCGAGGGAGTCGGGAACCCGATTTTGGACAGCATTTATGTTGCTTTGCAAGACGAGAATAGCAACAGTATTCGCAAGGTTCGCAACAGCAATATTCGCACAAACAACGCAATCGGCAAGCAAATTGACATTCGCGGTCACCGGGTTCAAGGCAAAAAATCCATAATTTTACTTGACTCCAAGCGTTCAAAGCGATAGATTTATATGTATTGCTCGTCATTGCGAGCGAAGCAATCCATAGTGGAATGGAAAGGAGTGTGTATGATGAAGAATTTAATAATCGCAGGTAGCGTGATTGCATTTTTGGCTACCGCTACATTCGCTGCGGACAGATCCGTTGCGCTGAACAAGAGCATTGAATCGCTCGAGCCCATGAAAGGCATCGTCTTTTGGCCAGATCAAGCAGAAGAGCAGACTAGCCTACAAAAATCCATTTCTCTTGAATATTCTTATTGCCTCCCTTGTGCTGTCGTCACGGGTAAAACGGGAGACAAGATTAACTACGACTGGAGCAGTTTTGAGAAATTGCTCGACGGCATCAAAAAACGCAGACACCAAGCCATTGTGCGATTCCGCATCGAGTACCCGGGTGAGGCTATCAAGAATGCGCCCAACTGCACCGAAAACGTCGTAGGCGCCACCGCCGTACCGAAGTACATCAAGGAGATGGACGGTTACGAAGAAACGAAAAACGATGTGGACGGAGACGGAGTCACCTATTACGCGAAATGGAACTTCAAAGAACTCCAATGGTTCTATAAGCAGTTCTATACCGACTTCGCTGCCAAATACGACAAAGATCCGCGTATCGCATTCGTGCAAGCCGGTTTCGGGCATTGGGCCGAATACCACATCTACGGCACCACACTAAAACTGGACACAAACTTCGCAAGCAAGGATTATCAGACCGAATTCTTGAAGCATGTTGACACACTGTTCAAGGAAACGCCCTGGAGCATTTCGATTGACGCAGCCGACAAAAAATACACCCCCATCGCCGTGAACAAGACCTTACTCGGACTCGGTTTCGGACTGTTCGACGATTCCTTTATGCATAAGGAGCACGACATTTCACAGGGGGACGGCGACAACGAAAAGAATTGGATTGCCCTCGATACGACTCGTTGGAAAAAAGCACCCGCCGGTGGTGAAATCAGCTACTACTCGGACGACGATCAAAAAAAGTTCCTTGACACCAACGGACTTTATGGAGTCACTTGGGAAGAAGCTGCAAGCAAGTACCACATGACCTACGTGATTGGTAACGACGCTCCCGAAGGCAAGTTCGCCTCCAAGGAACGCGTGTACAACGCCAGCTCTTATGCAGGCTACAAATTCGAAATCACCGGCTACGCAGTAAACAAAATTTCTGCCGCCGTGCGCGTGAAAAACATCGGTATCGCCCCACTGTACCACAACGCCTACGTGACCGTGAAGGGAGTGCGCAGCAAAACTTCGCTCAAGGGACTTTTGCCCGGCAAAGAAACAACTTATACCGTAACGGGCATTGAAATCGGTGACAAGGAATCGCCCGAGCCGACCATCACCGGAGACAAGCTTTTGGACGGCGCTACCATCCCCTATAAGGCAAGTCTTGACGGCAGCGCGAAACCGATCGAAGGGCTAGTAAGCGAAGGAACCACAGCCATCGGAAAAAGCCGCATTACGGGCCGCGACGTCAGCGGTGCGAATTCCGTGGGCAAACCCCGTGCCACCGACCTGAAGGGACGCAACGTACCGAGTAAAGCTGCGCGTGGGGCGTATTACCCTGTCGCAAAATAACGTTTTTACACATTTTTATACAAATAATCCATAACAAATTCATCTTTTTATAGAAAATACCCTCACAAAAGGGTATTTTTATTGTATAAGTAAAATACGAGGAGAACTTATGAACATTCGCAAACACTGGAAAAAGATTTTATTGTCTTCGACCGCCCTCTTTTGGGCAAGTTGCGGTGGCGACAGCGAAAGCACATCTATAGCAGGCGGAACAAACAACGAAGCCCCCGTCACTCCGGATTCCATTGTCAATCCCGACGACCTTGACGGCATCAAAATCGACACTGTTTATGGAATCAGACCTGTTTACAACGCTGACACCGGATCCGTAACCAGCACCTGCAATTGCGACACTGTCTATGTCGAGGACACCAGGGCTAAACTCGATTCCAACAAGGCATTTGTCAAGAAGCAGATTGACAAGTGCTTAAGCAAGGATGATTAGAGGGGAGGAAAGAAGCCTGGTTTTGCTTGGTTTTATCGCCTAAAATTGCATTTATCGCTTGAAAATCACCTTTATCGCTTGTTTTATCGCTTGGAATTTTCGCTGGCCTAACATATCCCAAAATGTCAAGGGCAATTATTTTCAGAATTTTTCGCAGTCTCAGAGAACAAACAATTTTCAAAACGAGTTTTCTCTTTATCGTGCGCATCAAAATATACCGGCTCTATTTTTGTAGCGCTACCACGTTCTCCAAAATTGCAAAATCGACAATTTTCGAAATCACCTGAAGCGGCAATCATAATCGCGACGCCGCATCTGTCGAAATTGTAACTGACGGAACAGTCGCGGAACACCCCATGAGACCCAGTATCAATACGGACCGGAACGTAACTTTCCGCAGACATCTGGCAATCAATAAAATCGCCCTGGGCCCGCGTCCAGAGAGCCACGCTGGGCACACTCCCCTGGCTGCGGAACTTGCAGGACTTAAAAACAGGATGAGGAACAACACCTTCGTGAAAATAGCGTTTGTTATTGCCCTCAATATACACGCCCTTTTCAAAGATGCAGTTCTCGAAAACCGGAGCGCCCTCCAGAATATCGATCCTTTCTTTAAAGACCTGGTTTACGTTTTTCTCTTGAAGCATATTTACCGAACCTCTCCCCATAAAATAGAAAAATATTGCGTCAAATAATGACACTTTTAGAATTTTTTCTTTGCTTCGGATATACACAAAGCGGCAGGCTTAGTTCTGCCGGCAAGCATGTCTGCATAGCCCTTTTCAAGTTCTTGATCCAGTTTTTCCTTACTCCAATTCGCGGCATTTTCGGGAGCCTGCGGAAGCTTCACCGGGAACGGAATCCCCTGTTGCAAGATGATTTGCTTGTAGAACATGTTGATTGCGTTCGACACCGGAATACCCAAGGCGTCCAGCACCTTTTCAGCCTGTTCCTTGACATCGGGCTCTATACGAGCATAGAGATTCGCAGTTTTGTTCATATCTAAAATATATATTTTTGTAGGCACAAACGCAATACATTTTGCAAAAACATGCAAAATTGATTGAATTTAGGCGTTTTCCCAGTCTTCAAAAGCAGACAATTTTGCCCAAATCTACAGTAAAAATACGCCAAAGTCTATAGTCAAAACTTGCCAAAGTCTGGGTTGAAGCCCGCCATCTTACCACAAAAACACACGACAAAATACCACAAAAACACACGACAAAATACCACAAAAACACCCGACAAGCGCTTGCTTTTTGCAAAATAATTACTTATATTTACTTAAAAAGGGCATTTTTATGGAATATTTAAAGCGGTTCGCAGATGATGAATTGACCATGCAGCTCGAGACCATGGGAGCAGTCCTTATTGAAGGGCCCAAATGGTGCGGAAAAACGACCACCGCCGAGCAACAAGCGCACAGTATTCTCAGAATGCAGAATCCCGATACGAGAGACGCGCTGCAACAAACAGCGCTAATCAGCCCTTCTTTTTTATTGGATGGTGACACGCCCAGGCTCATCGATGAATGGCAGGATGCTCCCGTGCTTTGGGATGCAGTCCGACTAGCTGTCGACAAGCGTCAAGAACCAGGACAATTTATCCTCACGGGTTCAAATGCTGTCAAGACGGATGAAATCTACCACTCCGGCACAGGGCGCATCGCCAGGTTGAAAATGCTTCCTATGAGTTTATTCGAATCCAAAGAATCCAACGGGAGCATTTCTCTTCGCGAACTGTTTGATAATCCCGAACTCGATATTGACGGGAAAAAATCGTCCCTCTCTATAGCAGATTTGATTTTCGCCGCATGCAGAGGCGGCTGGCCCGCAGCATTGAAGTTAACTAGCGAGCGAGCAAAGTTACTTGTCGCCAAGAACTATTTTACCAGCCTATGCGACATTGACCTTTCATCTGTTGACGGGGTAAAAAGAGTCCCGACCCTTGGTCGATTGATTATGCAGGAATACGCGCGAAATATCTCAACAATCGCCAAAAAGACAAACATGCTTGCCAACATAAAGCAAAATACAGAATCACTAGCCACGTCAACATACGACGACTATCTTTCGGCATTTGAGCGTTTATTTGTCATCTCCGATGTTGAAGCATGGAGCCCGGCAATCAGGTCTGCGACGGCCGTAAAAAGTTCTCCGAAACGGGAATTTGTCGACCCCTCCATTGCGGTGGCAGCGCTGGGACTTTCTCCGCAAAAACTTTCGTTGGACCTGAAAACCTTCGGATTCATTTTTGAATGCATGGGCATCCGTGATTTGCGCGCCTACAGTCAGCCCTATGGCGGCAGGGTCTCATATTATCGAGACAGATATGGTCTAGAAGCGGACGCCGTCTTACATTTAGAAGATGGACGATTCGCTCTAATTGAGTTTAAACTTGGCAGTCGTGAAATTGACGAGGGTGCCGAACACCTGCTAGAACTGAAGCGGCTCATCAAGGAGCATAACGAAAAAGAAAAACAGGTCCCGCTACGGGAACCTGATTTGCTCATCATCGTGACCGGCGGACAAATGGCATACACAAGGCCGGATTCCGTAAAAGTTATTCCGCTTGGGTGCTTGACGGCTTAAGCGTTTTTTCCAAAGTCTATAATCAAAACTTGCTAGTTTTAATCTGTAATGGGTAAACTAGATCTCATTTTTTCTTCAGCACCCTTCATCGCCACACAATAATCCTCAAATGAGTCTGTAATCTTTGGCACAACAAACGGAACCGTTGTTAATTTCACTGAAGAATCGTTATAAAGAGTCAAACAACTAGATTCTTGAGGCATTTCATCGTATTTCACAGGATAAATCAAGAATCCCTGTTTTGACTTGAATCTGAACAAATAAGCCAACATTTGGAAAGCATCATCACGACCGATTTCACCATTAAGAGGCTTATACTTAGCATCAATAATAGCCTCTGCAGAAGCAACCGGTCCCTTTACCACATTACAACCAATCATAAAGTCAGGGAAGATCCAACGACGATTATGATTGTCATCGTTTTTAAACAAATACTGGGCCCCTTTTCCCGTTCTATTATTCGGATGCATCAAACGATTCTCAAATTTCTCGGCAAGTACAACATTCAAATACTCCTCCCACAGGCTTGCGCCATCAAAGAGGATGCCCGCAATCATATTTTCCGAGTCTTCGCCGTAACTCAGTTTCTGATTCGTCAAAATAGCGAGGCACAACTTACGCAATGGTTCATACGCAGTATAGTACGGATGCGTTACAGGTCTGGCATTCCGATGAATAATATTCAGTCTATCGTTTCGGCTGTATGTCGGCGTAGCCATTTCGATTGCCATGACATTATCGCGCAGACTTTTATTCTCGCTATTTTCCAGAACAATCTTACCATATTGCAATGAACGAATATATTCTATCGTATGGCGAATCAATTGTGTGATTGCATTGTCTGTCGTGTATTCACGCGTGTGGTATGCAATTTTGCCATTAAACGGAATATTGAACTTGATATGTCTTGCGACGTCAATTGGCCCGCGGACATTTGCATCGTTGTATTCTCGAGTGACATAGGCACGGAATATGCCTTGAGCCAAAGCTTCGTTTAAATAATAAGGAAAAAGCTGGTAGAGAAAATCATAGAAAGCATCATCGCCCGATTCTGTGCGAGGCGTATAGGCCACATTGCAGACCTTCTGTAGCATGTAATGCAAGAAATAATCTTGCCCAGCATTGTCAAAGCGCGATGATATTTTGATCCGAGCATCTTCGACAAGGCTGAAAAATCCCATGACATTGCTCGTTTTAAAACCGGGCTTATCAGAATCTTTATCAGTCAGCGAAAAAATGTAATCCTTGTCTCCCAAATCCGCTTTAGCAGCATCCGAAGGAAAAACAAGAAAACGCCCGCCAGAAAAACTTTCTGATTGAAGTTGCCCTAACGAGACACCATCAAAACGAAGCAACGTTTTACGCACTTCTTCTGGGCACTTTTCATGTCCCCAATTACGCGACCATGCAACTGGCGAATACTGATTGTCTGTTAGAGATATAAGCATTTAGGGATTTTCTGCAGAATCACTTACATCATCGCTAGAAACTTTTTCTTCAGGAGCAACAGATTTATCATAACTATCTTTCAATTTTGCCAAATATTCAGCTGCTTTGGGCATACCACGTAGATATTCGTGAAGAACACCTTCTATATGATATTTCCAAAGATCTTCAAAATCACCATTATAATTATCAAGTTTCAAGAAATATGCAGGACCAATATGATATGCCGGCGAAAGGCCACTAATGCCCTCAATTTCTTTATTTAGCGTCTGCATACATTTGACAGCTTCTTTCTTTTTCCCACATTCTAGGGAATCAAGCATTTCAACACGATCATCGGCCTTAATTTCTTTAAAAGCAAATCGACGACGCATGGCAAAATCCATACTTTCAACACTGCGGTCAATATCATTCATTGTACCAATGATATAGACGTTTTCGGGAACATAGAACCCTTTTGCAAAAATATCTTTATCATCAACTAAATTTTGATACTGAGTTTTAATTCGTCCCTTTTCACCTCGATATCCAGGATCTATAGAAAAGAACAATTCACCTAAAATTTTAGATAATTCACCACGATTAATTTCATCAATAACAAAAATGAACTTCTTTCTCTGTCGAGAATCGTCATTTGTCAATTCACCAAAAGAATAGTTATCCTTTAAATATTCACCTATCGCCGTTACATACGGTTTCCAGTCTTTTATTTCTCCGATTTCGACATAGGTCCTCAAATTATCCTCGGTAATTGGCATATCCGTAGCCGCAGTTGTGTAGGGAGTTACATACAATCCATTATTACTATTTACCCGAACTTTAAATTTTTTCTTTCGTACGAGAGTTTGTAATTCAAATGGTTCTTCAGAATTCGCCTTCAACTTATCCGTAAAATCTTTATAAATGCTATCAAAATTCGAAAAATGAGCCCCTATAGCCCTCTTGCAAAATTCCTTAAACACGCCATCTTTACGTTCAAAATTTATTTCAGTAGAATCACCTTTTTGAAGAGGTCTCAGGCCCTCAACAAAATCCGTATAATCGTAAGACTGATGAAATTGAACAAATCCATATTGTTCATCAAACTGTTTTTGTTCTTCATCAGATAATTCATCATCAACTCTTTTGTCGGGAAAAATCAAAGTTTTTGCAATTTTTTTTGCAAGATATGTTTTCCCCGTACCCGGAGCTCCATGGAGAATTATGTTGTGGTTGTTGAGCAAGAGTTTTATCACATCTTTTACATTTTCTTCCATGTTCTTTTCTCCGATTAAATTTTTAAAAGTTTTGAATAATTGTTTGAGACTTTCATTTGGAGCCTTACCATCATACAAGCACAATTCATCCAAATTAAATACATTTCCCACACGTTTGGGATTAGGGGTCGGTGTATTAGTTAAATAAATTCCAACGACACGCTTGTCAAAATCATCCCATTTGGCTCTCACATTAAGCCAGGTATCCTCCCAATTTAAATACGATGTTGTATTGGCATAGCGTTTTTTCCCCATATGCCCCAATATTGTGATGGTAATTCTATGCTCATTTGAATAAGATTCCCATTTCTCTATTTGCTTTTGTAAACCCCAATCCTTTCCTCCACCATTTCCAGTCTTCGTAAAATGGGCCTTGATTGGTTCGATATATTTTTTATAACCTACCGAATCGGTAATATTGCTTTGCATATATTCCAAATGTGCTACAAAATACTCTAATAAGCTCTTAAACTTGTCTTCATCAGACACTTCAGAACCTTTCTCTCTCTTCACGATATTGAACCTCCTCTCTTGAAAGAAGGTTTCGGTATCTTTTGTAGTATAATCGTCAGTAGTTATTTCTATTCCTTCAGCTATATGCCTAGCCACCGCAATCACATACTTTGGAGGATACGCTTTCCCATTAACAATCAAATCAGTCGTTTTACTTTTATTTCCTGGAGGGACACCATTTTTATCTATATACAGTATCGCCTGATTGATATTTTCTTCAGTTAAATTCGAAAAGGTCATACATTGTTTCCTTTTTTTCTCTAATTTTCCCTTTACCGATTTTTCTTAAAATTCTCGGCTTGTTCGAAGATTTCGACATAGACTTCGTCGCGTTCAACAGGCGGGTAGCCGAATTCATCCAAGACAATAATCAAATCAAACCCCATTTATTATTTAGATATAAATTATCCCCCTTTCTAAATATACATTAAGAAGATCACTTAAGGATATAAGCCATAATAATTCGTGTTGAATCAGAGTTTTTTGGGGAGTCCCCTAGGCCACTTAGGCAAGCCCAGTGCGGCGGAAAGGGTGATGGAAGACTTGCCCTGGACTCTATCGCCTTCGGCTCCAGAGTGACAACAGGGCAAGGCTGCAATCAGGGGAAGGCTTTCCCCTACCTTTCTATGGATTGCTTCGTCATCCTGCGGATTCCTCGCAATGACGTATGCTCAAGATCCTTCGACTTCACTTCGTTTCGCTCAGGATGACACAACAAGGGCGTTTTTGCTAGCATTTCTTTCGTCTTTCGTCTTTCGTCTTTCGTCTAATTGCTAAATTTGTGCCCACTATGGAAACTCGTTATAACGCTAAAGATGTGGAAGCCCGTTGGCATAGCGCCTGGGCCGAAAAAAACAGTTTTGCACCCAGCGGAAAGGGCGAACCGTTCTCGGTCGTGATTCCGCCCCCGAACGTTACCGGCGCGCTCCATTTGGGACACGCACTCAACGATACGCTCCAGGACATTTTGGTACGCTACCGCCG
>JAFZOV010000047.1 GCA_017550445.1 Fibrobacter sp. | reverse complement strand
CCTTGAAGCGGAGCAGTTCTTCGCCAATAGCCTGGTAACGGCCAGATTCGCTCCAGAGTTCAGCAGTCTGAACCACCGGCAAATCCACTTCGATACCGCCAATCTTGTTCATTTCTTCGCGGATGATGTTCGTAATCTTCTGGATCACGCGGTAGCCCATGGGCATCATGGAGTAGATACCGGTAGAAAGGGGCTTGATATAACCGCCGCGCATGAGGAAGATGTGAGAGGGCATGGTGGCATCGCTCGGCGTTTCACGGAGCGTTACATAGAAGTACTTGGAGAGTTTCATTTTTTATCCTTCGCCGTCTGGCGATTATTTCTATCAATTTTACGGCGTAAATGTAGAAAATAGACGACAAATGCGTAAGTCGAGTGCCAAAACAATACTAGTATTGTCTTGGCCGAGGCTAGCATTTGGCACATGAACGAAGTGAATGTGCAAAGACGAGAGAAATAATCGAAAAATCATCCTTTTATTAAGGTTTCTAGTTCATCAATTTCTTTTGGAATATTTTCAGAAATATTCTTAAAACCCGTTTTCGTAATGAGCAGGTCGTCTTCGATGCGGATACCGATCTTTTCGCGGTAGGTCTTGCCGCCAATCGTCGCCTTGAATTCGCCGTAGAGCCCCGGTTCGCAAGAAATAAGCATTCCCGGCCTTAAAACCGTATCCAAGGAGCGGGTGCCCGGCTCCCCTTCGTGAATCTGTTCGCCGATAAAATGGCTCACCCCATGCGGGCGTTTGTCGTACAATAATTTGTATGTACCCTTGCAACCTTTGACCAAGCGGGTTTCCAGTTCTTGCATAATATAATCCCAGGGAATCACTCCGATTTCCTTGAGCGAAACGCCTGGACGAACAGCCTTCTGGTATTCGTAGCCGGCATCCAGAACAATCTGGTAAAGCAACTTTTGTAGCGGATTGAATTTGCCGGACACAGGAATGGTACGGGAAAGGTCGCTGTGCAAGCTTCCGATACGAATACCGAAATCCAAAAGCACCAACTCCCCCGCCTTCAGGGGTTCATCCTTCTTCACGTAATGCAAGCAACAAGCGTTTGCACCACCCGCAACAATCGTCGGGAACGCCAAATCACCGTCGCTTTCGCGCTGCATTTCGTAATCAAGCTTCAGGCCCAAATCGCGTTCATTCTTGAAGTTCTTCATTTCCGAAAGCACCACGCGGAAAGCCCTATCGGTCACCGCCTGCGCAGCCTCGGCATCCTTGATGCGTTCCGGTTCCAGCGGGAGTCGCAACTTCCAATGTAATGCAGCCGCACTCTCGAGCTTAATGCCCGTAGACTTGAGCACCTTGAGCAGCTGACGCCTGAACCGGTCGTTGTGGTCTTCCTTGAATTTTTCAAAATAGTAGGCGTAAACGGAGCTACCCTTCGGGAGTTTCTTCGCACGAGCGGACACCGTATCCATCAGTTCATCGACCGGGCGCACATCCGCAATTCCCGTAATGCGGGCGACCTCGTTGTCACCTTCCAAATAACCCAGACGCTTGCCGTTCCAAAATTCCTTGAACGGGTCCTTGGGCGGCACGAACAGAATTTCTTCGTCGGTTCTCGGGTCTAGCAACAGATAGCAACCCGGCTGGTTAATGCCCGTCAAGTACATAAAGGCCGGTTCCTGAACCATCTTATTCCAAATCTGCACGTAAGCTTCTTCGCTTCCGGGATCTATAGGGATTCCCGCAAACAGGCAAAAGGAATCCAGTTCCTTGAGCATGGCCTTGCGGCGTTTTTTATATAAATTCTTAGAATCGTAGAGG
>JAFZOV010000046.1 GCA_017550445.1 Fibrobacter sp. | reverse complement strand
TAATGTATATTATAATTGTAACAGAGGGCCCGTATGAAAAAATTTATCCTCATTCTTTTAACTATTCTCATGGGAGTCTCTATGGCTGCTGAAAAGAAAATCTTGGTCGCGTACTATTCTCGTGCCGACGAAAACTACGGCGTGGGCGAAATCACCAAGGGCAACACCGAAATCGTTGCCGAGATGATTGCGAAAAAGACGGGTGGCACGCTCTTGCATGTGGAACCTGCCAAGGAATACCCGAAGAAGTATGATGACTGCATCAACGTGGCGAAAAAGGAACTCGCCCAGGATGCACGTCCGGCGATCAAACCGGTGAGCGTGAACCCCGAGGATTTTGATGAGATTTACATCGGTTATCCGGTGTGGTGGGGCGAAATGCCCATGCCGATGTTCACGTTCCTCGAGAAGTACAATTTGAAGGGAAAGACGATTCATCCGTTCGTGACGCATGAGGGCAGCGGCCTTTCTGGCGTGCAGCGACTCAAGAAGGTGACGGGAGCGAATGTGACGGCGGGTCTCGCCATTTACGGTCATGTCGCGCAGAACGAACGCGAAAAGGCCCAGAAAGAAGTGGATAAGTGGGTGAAATAGCTTGCGGGAAAATGATGCGTCTTGAAATTCCGCTGACAATCCTTTCGCTCTCGCTGATGGGAGGGAACATGTTCTTCCCGTGGGCTCCTGCGCACGAGATTATCGGCGTGTTGCTGATTGTCGTGTGGGCTGTGCATGTGTACGCGAATCGGCGCTGGTTCAAGGCGATATTTTGCGGGCGGTACAATCCGTATCGCATCGTGCAGATGGTCGTGAATTGCGGAATGTTAATTTGTGCGGTGTTTCTCGCAATCAGCGGCGTGATGCTCTCGAATCACGTGTTCGCTTTTCTCGGGATTGAATCGGGAGCGAGCTTTGCCCGGACGACTCACTTGCTCGCTTCGCACTGGTATTTTGTATTTATCGCATTGCACATTGGGCTGCACGTGAGCTTGATTGCAAACCGCTTGGGACTTGTGGGCGCATTCAAGTCAAAGGCTGCACTTATTGCAACTCGCGTGGTTGTCGCTCTTGTGGCGGGCTACGGAATTTACGCCTTCGCGATTCGCGGGCTTTGGAAATACATGTTCCTGCAGCAGCCCTTCTTTTTCTTTGATGCGGAACGCGGCTACGCCCTCTTTTTTGCGGACTATATCGCCATCGTCGTGCTGTTCGCGATGGCAATTTCTATATTTGGCCGCAAATGAAACCCCTTTTAGATTTTGATAGCGCACATTTGTGGCATCCGTATGCGGCGCTGAAAAATACTCCCGCAAGATTTCTCGCCAAAACAGCTCACGGAACAACGATTGAAACGGCCGATGGTCTGAAATTGATTGATGCCGTGTCTAGCTGGTGGTGCATGGCGCACGGGCATAATGCCCCTGAAATCGTCGAAGCGATTCAAAAACAAAGTGAAAAAATGTGCCACGTGATGTTCGGCGGTTTTACGCACGAACCCGCAATTGAGTTGGGCGAAAAGCTGGTGAATTTTTTGCCCGAAGGATTGAATAAGATTTTCTTTGCGGATTCGGGTAGCATTGCCGTGGAATGCAGTGCCAAGATGGCGGTGCAGTACCAGTATTCCCTTGGACATCCGGAGCGTTGTAAGTTGGTTGCGTTGAAGGGCGGCTATCACGGCGATACCGCAGGCGCGATGGCGCTTAGCGATCCAGATGGAATGCATACGCTTTTCCGCGGAATCATGCCGCATCATTATTTTGCGGAACGTCCGAACTGCCGCTATGACGAGGCGTGGAATCCGACAGATTTCGCTTCGATGGAACGCGTTGTCGAAGAACATAAGGGTGAAATCGCTGCCGTGATTTGCGAACCCGTGTTTCAGGGCGGAAACGGCATGTGGCTTTACAATGCGGGTTACCTGAAATCACTCCGCGAACTTTGCGACCGTTACGGTATCTTGCTTATTTTGGACGAAATTGCTTCGGGCTTTTATCGAACGGGGCCGCGATTTGCGATGATGCATGCGGGGATAACGCCGGACATCATGTGCATTGGCAAGGCGCTCACGGGCGGAAGCATTACGATGGCGGCCTGTGTTGCGTCCGAGAAGGTCGCCGAAACGATTACGAACAGCAAAATTCCTGCATTCATGCATGGTCCCACCTACATGGCGAACCCGCTGGCTTGTGCTGCGGGAATTGCTTCGCTTTCGCTGTTCGAAAGTCGCGATTATGAAACGAGCGTTGCTCGAATCGAAGGCCGCCTCTGTGCCAACTTGGAACCGCTACGTTCGCTTGAAAATGCGGCGGACGTGCGCGTATTGGGTGCAATTGGCGTCTTAGAACTCAAGGCAAAGCCGAGTGCCGAGGACATTTTGAAAGTGATTCGCGAAACTGGCGTGTGGCTCAGGCCTTTCTGCAATTATGTTTACACGATGCCTCCGTTCATTACGACTGATTCTGAAATCGACCGCATCTGCGAAGCCATCAAGATGATTGGCGAATGTGAACCCGCGCCTATCGTAGAAGGCGAAGACGAATTTCACGAGTGATATGGATTATTACAGCTTGAAAATGCGTGCCTCGCAGCAAGTGGGCGAGGGCGAACAGAAACACGAACAGCATATTTCCGGCGCAGAACGCATTGTAAATAGGGATTCTGTTGAGGCTGTTTGTACGGCGATGGTGCGCCGGGCCATGACGCATTCCAAGGGCGACCCGGATTTTATCAATGTGAAAATCGAGAAGGTTCACGAAAGCGATATTCAGATTTTAAAGGCCTTGCCGGTGACGCGTGTAGATGTGGAAAGCTGGCAGGAAGGGCTAGAGAAGGCGTTTGGACTCATAAATAAAACTGTAAGTGACGGATTGTTTCGCGAAGCTCGCAATGACGAATACGAAGTCCTCATCAAAGATTTTGCCCAAAAACTTCCGGAACTCCTGCGCGAGACTTTCCCGATGCGTGGGGCGATGCTGTACGATATCGCGACGGGTGAGCGCCTGGAACCTGACCACGAACGCGGCGTGCGCGCGACTTATATGGACGCGCTTCATTCGAGCGAAGTGGATGGCTGCAAGAATCATTTTAACGAAGCGATTGTGCTGGCAACCAAGGTGGCGAATGCCCCCGGAATGGTTGCGGAATTTTGTGTGAGCGATGACCCGAATTATGTGACGGGCTATGTCGCGAGCAAGGAACTCGGCTATGTGCGCATCATGAAGATGAAGGAAATGGGCGACGAAAACGGAGGCCGCATTTTCCTGTTTGATTCGCGCAAGGCAAGTGCCGAAGAATGTATTGAGTACTTGCAGAAGAAGAAAATTTTGGTGGATGTCGGGGCATGAGTCGCATTCTTGACATTTTTACGAAAGACGCTTTGGAAACGGCGCGGGCGAATAACACTTACCGCACCATGCGTTTGATGGAAACGCCGGAATCGTCGTGCGTGAAAATCCGCATGCCCGACGACAATTCGCAGGAACAGATTCTGCTGGCTTCCAATTCTTACCTGGACTTGGCGAATGTCGACGAACTCAAGCAGGCGATGGCCCAGGCGGTTTTGGAGTGGGGGACAGGGAGCGGGGGAGCCCGCCTTACTACGGGTAACAAGTCTCCGCATCAGGAACTGGAAGAATTTATTGCGAAATTCAAATGCGAAGAATCCGCTATCACGTTCAATACGGGCTACATGGCGAATGTCGGTACGATTTCGGCATTGTGTGGCAAGAACGACTTTATCTTTAGCGATGAATTGAATCACGCGAGCATTATTGACGGAATCAGGTTGTCGCGAGCCAAATGCCTTGTTTACAAGCATAACGATATGGCGGATTTGGAACGCGTGATTCAAGAAGCGGAAAAGTCTCGTGCGTATGAGCCCACGTTGCCGGTCCCTCGCAAACTCATTGTGACCGACGCAGTTTTCAGCATGGATGGCGACCTCGCGAATTTGCCGGAGCTTCTGCGGATTGCACGCGAAAGCGAGTGTCTCTTGATGATCGACGAGGCGCATGCCACGGGCGTGCTCGGCAAGACCGGGCGCGGACTTGCCGAACACTACGGCTGTGCTCACGCCGATGTTACTGTCGGGACTTTGAGCAAAGCCGTCGCCGCCGAGGGCGGCTTCGTGGCGGGTAAGCAGCAGCTGATTGATTTTCTCCGCAACAAGGCCCGCAGCTTTATCTTTACGACGGCGATGGCCCCTGCTGTTGCCGCTGCCGCCTGTAATAACTTGCGCTACATCGATGCACACCCTGAACGCGTGCAGAACTTGCGCGATAACGTGAAATTTTTCTGCGAAGCCTTGCAAAGCGAAGGCGTGAACGTAGAACTGTCTCCTTCGGCGATTGTTCCAATAGTCATCGGTGACGAAGCCCGTGCGCTTGAAATTTCGGCTGCACTCCAGGATGCGGGAATACTCATTCCTGCGATTCGCTATCCGACAGTCGCCAAGGGACAAGCCCGCCTCCGTGCAAGCCTAATGGCAACGCACACGCGCGAACAGCTTCAAACTGCCGCTACCGTCATGGCGGACGTGATCCGCCATCTAGATTCCGGCTCACGGGCCGGAATGACGTAATAAACGACATTTACTTAATAAAAAAAGTGTTTACTCTATATGTCTAAAGGTTATTTTATCACAGCGACCGGAACCGATGTCGGCAAGACTTTTGTTACCGCACTACTTGTGAAAAAGTGGCGCGATTCGGGAATCGATGCGGGCTATTACAAGGCCGCCCTTAGCGGAGCCGAACTACGCGACGGCAAGTGGGTTGCAGGCGATGCTGACTATGTGAAGACTATTGCAAATCTCCCTGATTCGCAGGAACAACTCGTCAGTTACGTTTATAAAGAAGCTGTTTCGCCGCATTTGGCTGCCCGTAAAGAGGGCGACCCTGTAGAACTTGAAAAGGTGCGTGCAGATTATGATGCCGCGACCAAGCGTCATGAATTTATTTTTGCCGAAGGTAGCGGTGGAATCATTTGCCCCATCCGCTATGATGAACAAAGAATTTTCCTTGTGGATATTATCAAAGCGCTGAATTTGCCACTGGTTATTGTCACAACGGCGGCGCTCGGCTCCATAAATGCCGCAGTTCTCACCGTAGAATATGCGAAAGCCCGCAATATTCCTGTTCGCGGCCTTATTATCAACCGCTACGGCATTAGCAAGAATCTTGAAATGGAAGAGGACAACATCCGCATGATGTGCGATATGACTGGTCTCGAAATTCTCGCTAAAATTCCCGAGGGCGCAACCGATTTAGGTGTCAAACCGTTTTAATTTTTCCCGCGCCAGTTCAGTAAGACGACAGCCGCGAGGATCAAGACGATTCCCATCCCGGACAACAGCGTCAATGCTTCGGAGAAATAGGCGATGCCGATGACTGTCGCGACCATGGGTTCGAGGGTGGCGATGATTCCCGCTTTGCTCGCCTCTACGGTGCGGAGCCCGAGCGTGTAAGAGAGAAACGGAATTACGGCCGTCACCAAAGCTGTCAAAATACAGAAGAATGCGAGCCACGGCAAATCGCTTGCAGCGGAGAATTTTGAAAGCATGTCCGTCGGACTGCTGATAAACCAAGAGCCAATTGCCGCAAGCGAAAATGTGTAGGTCGTGACGGTGTAGGGCGAGTACCTGCGCAACGCGACAGTGCCCAAGATACTGTAGAGTCCGTAACCGATGCCGGAACCGAGTCCGAACAGCAGTCCTTTCAGCGAAATTCCTTCTCCCGAAATTCCAGAAACCAGTACGCAACCGCCAAAGGCAAGCGCCAGGGCGGCAAGCTTTTTGGCGTTCATTTTTTCGCGGAAGAAAACCGCGGACATCAGCACAATCCAGATGGGCGATGTGTACAGCAGGATCGCCGCAGTCGATAGCGGCATGATGGTGATGGCCGAAAAGTAGCAGATAGTAAAGAACAAAATGCTTCCGAAGCCGAGTCCGAGAAACAACGGAATGTCGCGCGGGCGGATCTTGAAACCGTTGCGGTCCTTCGCTAACAAAAGTCCGCAGAACATCAGCGTCGCCAATGTGATTCTAATCGCCACAATTTGGATGGGACTGAAACCGTATTCGCCGAGTCCCCGCACAAAAATGCCCATGCTGCCCCAGAAGCAGGCGGCAATAATAATCAGAATCGGTCCAGTCATGCGGCTAATATAGATATTTTCAAATACAAAATAAACGAAACCCCGACCAACGAATGGTCGGGGCGTATTGTGACGGACGAGTCGCTAGTAGATTACTTCACGAACGATTGCAGTATTTTTGCTGCGTCGTCGCCTTCGAGAAAGCGGATTTCGCCGATAGTCTTATATTCAAAACCGACAAATTCGGAAAAGCAAAGTGCTGCGAACCTGCGATCTTGCGAATAACACAGCGACAAACGCCAATGTCCGTTCGGAGATGTTGTCGGCCTGCCATCTTTCTTGATGAGAGTCACCACTTCACCGGGAGCAGCGGAGGCGAGTCGTTTCACCTTCTCGCCGTCGGCAAGGGCGTAGTCCAGGTAAAGTCCGACAACAGGGGAATTTGTCGGGGTGTAAGTGACTTTCGTGATAAAGCCGAAAAACCTCTTTTCGACCTTGATGTATGATTTGCTGAAGAGGGCGCTTGCCATCTCCATCTTGGAAATGTTTTCCATAATTCTTTCTCTTTGTTTGATTTGTTTTATATAACCATGTGCGTCGCTGCGAGGAGCGCAGTGACGAAGCAATCCGTTTTTGAGAAAGAACTTGTTAACAGAGAATCCGTTTCAACGTAAAAACGTAATATTCCTTAGGTACGCGATAAGAAAGCGGAGATGGGAAACCGTTTCGTTGAAAATACAGAGCTGAAACTTTCTTGACTCGATGAAGCTTCTCCTCCTTAAACAAGCTGCCGTCGCGGCTAAGAATCCTGTGGAGCGGCCCACCGCGTTGCGGTCGCAAGGAAATTTGCGAAAAGGGCCTACGATTCCCTAAAAACAGCGCCGATCGCAGCGGACTGTTTGAATCGAGGTATGTGTCGCCTGATTGCTGGTCAGGAACATTTGCTGACGGAGCGGTATATTCCGTATCTGCTGACAGATAGGCATCCGCGACAGACAAATGCCTGTCAAATGCCGTAGGCAAGGCGAATAAAGCTAGAAGGGCAAGCGCCAGACTAGCAAAAGTCAAGAACATGTTTGTCTTAAGCTTCGCCATTGCCCCGAATATATAAAAATTAGTTCCTGTCGGCTTATCGCGACCCGCGTTGTCGTCGCACTTGCGAGTGCTTACGGAATCTATGCTTTTGTTGAACGCGACTACGTGCTGTTCTTCGTAAATTACATCGCGATGGTCGTTGCCTTGGCCACCGCGATGCATTATGCTTTTACTTCACTTCGGCGCGGAGCTGCTTAGCTGCTGCGACAAGATTCTTGAGGCTTGCGGTAGTTTCCGTTTCGCCACGAGTCTTGAGGCCGCAATCAGGATTTACCCACACATTTTCTTGCGGGACCTTGTCAAGAATCTTGTGCAGGGTGTTCACGATTTCTTCCACAGACGGTACGCGCGGAGAGTGAATGTCGTACACGCCCGGGCCTACCTGAGTTTCGAAATGGGCTTCGTTCAGGGCATCAAGCAACTTGAGGTCGGAACGGCTTGCTTCGAAGGTGATCACGTCGGCGTCCATGGCGTCGATGTCGCGCACGATGTCGTTGAATTCGCTGTAGCACATGTGAGTGTGAATCTGAGTTTCAGGCTTTACCTTGGCGTGCACCAAGCGGAATGCCGGAATGGCCCAGTCAAGGTATTCCTTGTGCCAGTCGCTCTTGCGGAGCGGCAGCTTTTCGCGGAGGGCGGCTTCGTCAATCTGAATAATCTTGATGCCGTTCTTTTCGAGGTCAAGAACTTCGTCGCGGATGGCGAGGCCGATCTGCTGTGCCTGCGTTTTCAAAGAAACATCTTCACGCGGGAATGACCAGTTGAGAATCGTCACAGGGCCGGTAAGCATGCCCTTCACGGACTTGCTAGTCTGCTTCTGTGCGAATACGGACCATTCAACGGTAATGGGCTTGTTGCGGTGAATATCGCCCCAAACTACAGGCGGCTTCACGCAGCGAGTGCCGTAGCTCTGCACCCAGGCGTTTTGCGTAAACAGGAATCCGTCAATCTGCGTACCGAAATATTCCACCATGTCGTTGCGTTCGAATTCGCCGTGTACAATCACGTCGAGGCCGATGCTTTCTTGCAGCTTGATGCATTCAGCAATCTTCTTCTGGTTGAATTCAACATACTGCTGGCGGCTAATTTCGCCCTTCTTGTAAGCGGCGCGATTGGCGCGGACTTCTGCAGTCTGCGGGAAAGAGCCGATGGTTGTCGTGGGGAATGCCGGGAGCTTGAATTCTGCTTTTTGAACCTTGCGGCGTTCGAGGCGGCTCGGGCTGCGAACAAAGTCTGCATCTGTAAGGGCGGCGAGCGCAGATTGTACAGAGGCGTTTGCGTCAACGCGGGCGGTAGCGAAGAGTTCCTTGTTCTTCTGGAGTGCTGCTGCGCTGGCATTTGCGATGTCGGCGAGTTCCACGAGCTTTTCTCCGGCGAAGGCGAAGTGACTCAGTACGTTTGCGGGTAAAGCCTTTTCTGCTGCAACCGTATACGGTACGTGCAACAGGGAGCAAGAAGTACCCACGACAACGTTGGCTGCGTCTACGTGCTTTTCAATTTCGGCGAGGAGTGCATTTTTCTTGGAGTAATCAGCGCGCCAGATGTTCTTGCCGTTTATGACGCCTGCGAACAGGAGCGTATTCTTCGGGAAGCCCGTCTTCAACAGTTCAAGAGACTTGAGGCCTTCCACAAAGTCGAGGCCGATGCCGTCGAAACCGAGAGCGGTGACTTCCTTGTAAATGTCGCGAATGTCGCCAAAGTAAGTCTGCAGCAAAATTTTTGCCGAAGTCTTGGCGTGAATCTGTTCGATCAAGAAAGCATAAATCGACTTGAACAGCTGCTTTTCTTCGTCGGTTACGTCGAAGACCAATGCGGGTTCTGCAAGGGCGATCCATTGGGCGCCTGCAGCTGAAAGTTCTTCGGCGATTTTCAAGAAAGAATTTGCCGCAGCTGCTGCGAAGTTCGCCGCCTTTTTGCTGCCGTTATAACGGGCAAGACGCAAGAATGTGTAAGGGCCGATCAGGCTCGGAACAGTCTGAATGCCAGCGGCCTTTGCTTCGTTGTATTCGCGAACGGGCTTGGAATTGGTTGCGACCGCAAATTGGGTGTTGTCGTCAATTTCCGGGACAATGTAGTGGTAGTTGGTGTTGAACCACTTTTTCATGGGGAGCGCCTTCACGTCACCCTTTTCGCCTTGGTAACCGTGTGCTGCGGCGAAATAGGTTTCGAGAGCAGAAACGCCCAATTCCTTATAGCGGGCCGGAACGGCACCCAGCAAGAAGGAAGTATCCAAGATGTTATCGTAGAAAGAGAAGTCGTTGGACGGAATGAAAGAGATTCCAGCGGCCTTTTGCTTTTGCCAACCGTACTGACGGATTTCGGCAGCAACCTTTTGGAGTTCTGCTTCAGAGACTTCGCCCTTGAAGAACTTTTCGCTGGCGAACTTGAGTTCACGTGCCTTGCCGATACGTGGGAAACCGATTACAGAGGTGTTTTTCGTTGTCATATTGTTTTACCTACCTTTTTTGTTTGTTTTTAAGTTCGCTGCCAAATATACCTCCGTTTTTATCATCGGTAAAATACTATTTTTTATATGTTCACCATAGGTTTAACCTATGGTATATTTTGAATAAATGATAACTAGCAATAAGAAAATTCTATGACTTTACAACAACTTAAATACGCCGTAGCGGTAGCCGATACATTGAATATTACTGAAGCCTCCAAGCGAGTGTTTATTTCGCAGCCGAGCCTTACGGCGGCCATTCACGAACTTGAAGAAGAAATGGGCGTGACCATTTTCAACCGCTCCAATAAAGGCGTCACCATCACCAACGAAGGCGATGAATTCCTTTCTTACGCGCGTCAGGTGCTGGAACAGGCTTCGCTTTTGGAAGACCGCTACAAGGCTGGCGAAGGCGGCAACACCATTTTCTCGGTCAGCTGTCAGCATTATTCTTTTGCGGTAAACGCCTTTGTCGATGTTATTCGTAAATTCGGCGGTCCGAGCTACGACTTTACGCTCCGCGAAACGCAGACAAACGAAATTATCGAAGATGTCGCCAAGATGAAAAGTGAAATTGGCGTGCTCTACCTCAGCGGGAAAAATGAAAAGGTCATTCGCAACTTGATGAAAAAGAACAATCTGGAATTTGAATCGCTCTTTACCACGCCGCTGCATGTGTTTATGTCGTCCAAGAACCCGCTCGCTAAAAAAGAACGCATTACGCTGGCAGATCTTAAGCCCTTCCCGTACTTGACTTATGAACAGGGCAACTTCAACTCGTTCTACTTTGCCGAAGAACCTTTGACGGCGATTGACTTTGATTGCCCGCGAAACATCAAGGTGCGCGACCGCGCTACGCTTTTTAATTTGCTGATTGGTCTGGACGGCTACACAGTTTGCTCGGGCGTGATTAGCCATAAACTGAACGGCAAAAATATTATCGCAAAGCCGCTCTCGGTCGATGATAAAATGACCATCGGTTTTGTGAACCGAAAAGGCGTGCCGCTGTCGCGTTATGCGCAGGCGTATGTGGTGGCGCTAAAGCGTCATTGCGGAATTAAATAAAAATTTTGTGCATATCTGCTCAAATTATTATACATTAAAGGTATGGATATCGCATCGAGTACATACCGGCGGATTTTTGTATTGGGTTCCGGGTTCAGCAAGTCGTTTTGCCCGCAAATGCCCACGCTCCGCGACCTGAACGAACTGATTCCGTTCGGAATTTCGGATGAGTTCCCGCACCTGCGTGATTATTGCAGGCGGTTCTTGGAACTTTGCAACAACCAGGCGGAATACCTGAACATCGAAACGCTTTCAACGTCGATTCTGTCGGCGCAGATTTTCCCCGGTGTGCGCGAGAGCCTTTACCATTCGAGTTTGCGCTTTGAACTGCTGCGTTTTATTGCCGGTGCCATTCGCCATGACCATGGTGTAGATGCGCAGTCGGCGGCAGTGCTCCGCAAGTTCCTTTCGGAATGTGTCAACTGCCCGAGCGAAGGCGTGCGCGATACTCTATTGCTCAGCTTTAATTACGATACGCTTGTCGAAAACGTGATTGCCGATGATCCTGATTTGTCGGCGCGTGTGGCGGTAGATTATGGAGTGCGCATAGACCCTGCCGATCGCAGCGCGGTGCGTGCGCCCAAGAGCCATACGATTGACTTGGTCAAGTTGCATGGTTCGCTGAACTGGTACCCGGTCAAGGGTGCGTCTGATCCGCTCGATTTGAAGAACGTGTGCCAGGTGGAACCTTGCGACCGCAGTTTCCCGATTTACCGCGAAGATACTCCGATTTATATTCCCATGGCGCATGCCAAGGAATCGTTCCTGCGCGGGAGCCTGTTTAATTTGTTGTGGAGCAAGGCCGATTATTACCTGAAGAATGCTCAGGAAATTTTCTTCTTGGGTTATGGTTTCCCGAAGTCTGACATGAATAATCTGGAATTTTTGCTCCGGCACCGTGACCGATTCAAGAAGGTGGTGGTGTTTGAACGTGAGGGTCACCCCGATTTGGATCGTCTGCGTGCACTTTTGGGTGAATCGCTAGTGCAGTCCATGGATGCCAAGGAATTCTTGACAAAGTTTTAGGGGGGGGGCGAGAATCGCCTCGCCAAGGTCTTGCTATATTTTGCACTGAAGGGTGTAAAATGAAATCTCTTGGATTGGTCATATTTATGCTTGCGGGCGTTGCGTGCGCCCAACTTGTGCAAAAGAAAGCGCCTACGGTTGCCGATTCTATTGATTTGGGTCATAAGAAAGGTCCGATTGTTTACGCGGACCCTAAGGAAAACGAAAAGTCTGCTATAAAAGATGCGACTGTCGAAATGGACAGCCGCAAGATTTCAAACGATTCTACCGTCGGTACTTTGATTGGGGTTGGGGCCGAATTCGTCGGCGATATCATGAAAGGAATGCTTTCGCCGAACTCCGCTGAAACCGACGCCGTCGAACTCGAACGAACGAGACGGTAATTAATTCGGAGTTCAGATTTCGGATTTCAGAGTTATTTAGACAGGCGTCTTCGCCGCGATTATTTTAATTCCGAACTCTGAATTCCTAATTCCGAATTATCCTAAGTACTTTTCGCCGGATTCTACGCTTTGGTAAATGAGCGTGTTGATGGTCATGGGACCTACGCCGCCCGGAACCGGAGTGTAAGCGCTGGCCACGTCGTCGAGACCCTTTTCGATATCGCCCACGCCACCCGGATGATAGCCTGCATCAACCACGACTGCGCCCTGCTTGATCCATTCCTTCTTGATGAACTCGGGCTTGCCGACCGCACCTACCAAGATGTCTGCCTGCTTCACGAATTCTGGCAGGTTCTCCGTCTTGCTGTGGCAAATCGTTACGGTGCAGTCTGCGTTCAAGAGCATGAGGGCCATGGGCTTGCCAAGGATGGCGCTGCGGCCTACAACCACAGCATGCTTACCCTTCAGCGGAATGTTGTAAGCCTTCAAAAGGCGCATAATGCCGGCGGGCGTTGCGCAACCGTAAGCCGGTTCGCCCATCGCCATGCGGCCAAAACCGAGGCAGGTCACGCCGTCCACGTCCTTGCGGGCGTCGATTGCTTCGAAAGCGGCGCGTTCGTCGATGTGGCGCGGAACCGGGTGCTGCAGCAAAATGCCGT
Organism: Fibrobacter sp.; assembly: GCA_017550445.1. The sequence continues at coordinate 86,275 of JAFZOV010000046.1, read as the reverse complement.
GCACGTCGTTGTTGTCGTTGAGTTCCTGAATCTTGTCGAGGAGTTCCTGCGTGGTGGTGTTCTTCGGGAGCACCACGCGGATGCTTTCCATACCCACGCGGGCGCAGGCGTTGCCCTTCATCTTCACGTACGTGGCGCTTGCCGGATCGTCGCCCACCAAAATGGTGGCAAGGATCGGGGTCTTGCCCGTCTTTTCCTTGAGCTTTGCCACGCGGGCGCTGAGTTCTTCTTCAGTGGTCTTGGCAAGGGCCTTGCCGTCGAGGATGAGTGCTGCCATAAAGTCTCCGATTTTTTTCCCAAAAATAAAAAAAACACCCTGCGTTTTGCAGGGTGCTTAAAGTGTTCTGATGGAAAGATCTTAGAACAGTTCCTTGAGGGAAGGAACCAAGGAGCAAATCAAAACCCACGGGTAGGAAAGGGAGCCCTTGAGCCAGCCAGTCGTCGAAGCGCTGGGAACGGCCTGTGTGCTTGCAGAGGCCATCATGGCATCCAGAGAATTGCGGACTCCTTCGATAGAGCTATCGAAGATGGCCTTGTTCTCGTTGGCCGAGTTTATGAAATTTTTGAATCTATAATTCATACAATTTCCTTATTTTCTCACTCTTATGTGTAAATTTAGTAACAAAAAGCTTATATTGCAACCCCTTTGTAAAGGGCTGTTTACGGTGAGTGTGTAAGGCGAGTTGTTGCCTATTTGGATAAAAGTCCTTATTTTTAGCTGAAAACGGCAGTTTTTGTTTAAAAATTGTTCTGAGAGGTCTGTTTTTTGTATTTTTCTGAGTGAAAAATGCGTTCTAAAAAGTGTTCACACTCCGTTCCTTTGAGTGTTTTCTATTTTTAGATGTGTCATAAATCACTGATTTTCAAAGGTTTAAAATGAAATTCAAGCCGATTTTTAGTGCTGTTTTGCCCATTTGTGGTATTTTTGTTGCCTGTGGCGGCGGTGAAAAACCCGCTGTGGAGCCCGATCCTGTGGCCGCTCCTGTTGCTGCAGATTCGTCGCAACCGGATTTAAACAATCCCGTGGACCGCTACAGTTATGCCCTGGGTATGGATTTGGGCAAGGCTGTCGCGAATGTGAATGTTCCCTTGAATATCCCGGTGCTCATGAGTGCCATCAAGGACCAGGTGGATTCTAGCCGCGCGGTGCTGATGTCCGATTCCGCGTCGGAATCTGCTTTGCAGGACTTGCTCTTGCAGATGCAAAAGAAGAAGGAAGCCGATGACAAGGCCCAGGCCCAGAAGGCTTTGGATGAACAGGCCAAGTTCCTTGCTGAAAACGCGAAGGATACTACTGTCAAGAAGACGCCCAAGGGTGTGCAGTACAAGATGCTCAAGGCTGGTGCTGGCATTAGCCCTAAGACGGGCGACAAGGTGCAGGTCCACTATGTGGGTTCCCTCCTGGATGGTACGGAATTCGACAATAGCGTAAAGCGCGGCGAACCGCTGGAATTCCCGGTGGAGGCCGTGATAGAAGGCTGGCAGGACTTGCTGCAGGTCATGAAGGAAGGCGACAAGGTGAAGGCCTGGATCCCCAGCGCCTTGGCTTACGGCGAAGCTGGCGTGCCTCCGATGATTCCGGCCAATGCGATGCTGGTGTTCGAGGTGGAATTGTTGAAGGTTTTTGCCGAAGTGCCTGCCATTGACAGCGCTGCCGTGGCCCCTGCTGCACCGGCAACTGAACCCGCTAAGGCTGAAGGCAAGCCTGCCGCAGAGAAGAAGCCGGAAGCGAAGCCCGCCGAGGCCAAGTCGGCCGAAAAGAAGCCTGCCGAAAAGCCCGCTGCCAAGAAGTAAAAACCGGCGATTGCTGAATAATTATATGGAAGTGGCCCCCGACTAGGTCGGGGGGCTCTTTTTTTTTAAATTTGCGGTGACACTTTCAACATCCTCTAGTGTTACAATGGTATGAATGGGAAAAATCTCTTTGACCGCATGGCATTTTCGAAACTGTACGAGGCTTACGCCCCGATGGTTTTCAGACGCTGTGTGTTTTTGCTCAAGGACGATGCCGAAGCGAAGGACATGGTGCAAAACGTATTTTTGCGCGTGTACGAACGTGTAGATTTCCTGGATTTGTCGCAACCGTCAAGCTTGCTGTGGAATACGGCGACGAGGCTTTGCCTGAATCGTATCCGCGACAAGAAGCGCCACGGGCTAGATGTGGATTCCAGCGAAATGCTGCTCACGATTGCCTGTGCCGAAGAAGATGACGGTTATGAGGCCAGGGGGCTTTTGGCTAAGATTTTTTCTAAGGAGCAGGAATCGACCCGGACAATTGCCACCCTCCATTATGTAGACGGCATGACTCTGGAAGAAACTGCTGAAACCGTTGGACTTTCGGTGAGCGGCGTGCGCAAGCGTTTGCGTACCCTGCAAGCCAGAATCAAGAATCTGGAGGTTGAAAGATGACTGCTGTCAACAAAATTTCCGATTTCAAACTGGAACGCTTTTTGCTCGGGGAACTGTCCCAAAAAGAAATGCGCGAATTCCAGGAACGTGAACTGAACGATGAAATTTTTGCCGCCCGTGTGCGCGAAATGCGCGAACAGGGTAAACGTTTCTTGGCGGAGAACCCGTTTGCGGTGCTTGAAGATCGCATCGAGGCTGCCGAAGGCATGGATTGCCACATCGCTGACGCTCCTCGCAATGACGTAGATGCCGGTCGCAATATCTTGTGGCTGAAGGTTGCTGCGGCGCTGGTGATTGCGCTTGGCGTGTTCTCGATGGTGCTTTTGAACCGCAATGTGGAAACCTTCGACAGTCAAAATGCCTCGATGGAAGTTGCCATGGCCGACGTGGACAATGGTACCCGCATCAAGGGAATGTCCGCATCGTTGGAAGTCTGGAAAAAGACGGGTGACAGCGCCGTGCAAATGGCGAATCTGGCCGATGCTTCCGAAGGTGACGAAATCCAGCTGCGTTATCGTGTTCCGCAGAAATGCTTCGGCATGCTCTTTAGCATGGACGGCAATGGTACTGTGACCATGCACATGGGCGACGGTAATAACGCCATTGAGCTGGAGCCGGGCAAGATGACGACGCTTCCGTTCGCCTACAAGCTCGACAATGCGCCGAAGTTTGAAAAGTTCTTTTTGCTGACCTCGCAGAATTCTTTTGCAATCAATGTGGATGATTTCGATAAGAGTTTGAAGCAGGCTGGAGTAGAAACGGTTTCGTTTACTCTTCGCAAGGTGGAAAAGTAAGGGGGTAACAATGAAAAAGTTTTTGGGTAATGTATTATTCTGCGATTTCTTGTCGGGATCTGCAATTCTTTGCCTGGTGTGTATCGTTGCACTATTTGCCGTGGCGGGCAAGGCTCATGCCGCTACGAAATCCGACGAAATTGCGATAAACCGTTACGTGTTTGCAGTGAGTGCGAACAATGGCGGTAAGGGCCGCCCGGTGCTGCGTTATGCCGAAAGCGATGCCCGCGCATTCGCCAATGTGCTTTCGCAGATGGGTGGCGTTCCCAAGCAGAATGTCTATCGCGTCACGGAACCCAGCGTTGCCTCTTTGCAAAATCAACTGGATGCCCTCGATAAAAAGCTGCAGGCATCGAAGTCTGCGAAGGGCGATGCTAATTCCCGCGAAGAAGTGCTGGTGTATTACAGTGGTCATGCCGATGAAAAGGGGCTCCGCCTTGGTGAAGAAATTTACAGCTGGAAGGAATTCCGCAAGCGCGTGGATGCCTTGCATGCCGATGTAAAAATCGCCGTGATTGACGCTTGCGGCTCGGGTGCAATCACCCGCGCGAAGGGCGGTGTCGCTGTGCCGGCGTTCATGGTCGACAAGAGCAGCGACATGAAAGGCTACGCCTTTATCACCAGCAGCACTCAAGATGAGTCGAGCCAGGAAAGTGACAAGCTCAAGGGATCCTTCTTTACGCATTCGCTGGTGAGCGGCCTTCGTGGCGCTGGCGATGTGAGTGGCGACGGCAAGGTGACCTTGTCCGAAGCTTATCAGTTTGCTTTCAATGAAACTTTGCAGAAGACTGAAGCCACGATGGGCGGAGCCCAGCACCCGAGCCGTGACATGAACTTGGCGGGTACCGGTGACGTGGTGATGACGGATTTGCGCAGCACGAGCGCAGGCCTCGACTTGGACGAAGATGTAGACGGTCACTTGTTCATTCGCGATGAAAATGGCGAACTTGTCGCTGAACTTTACAAGAAGTCCGGTCGCGCCATGAGCCTCGGGTTCCCTGCCGGCAAGTACAGCGTTCGCCTGGAACGCCCTGCCGAATTCAAGGAAGCCTCGATTACGCTTTACGACAATAACCGCGCTCGCCTTGGTAACAAACAGTTCGCAGTGGTGACTGCCGAAAAGACGACGCTCCGTGGTGAAATTAAGCAAGATAGAAGTTGTGCAGCCGGGGATCCGGTAATGTGTTCGCTGGATTCGCTCGACCATTATGGAACTTCACGTACGACATTTGATATTTATGATCGTGAAGACAATCCGCGTAAAGGTGTGCAGCTAGGCCTTTTGGCAACACGTACCAAGGATTACATGATTGGTTCCCAGTTTAGCTTGTTCGTCAACTCTGCCAAGAAAGAAATACATGGCATTCAGGTAGCCGGCATTGCAAACATTGCCAACGAGAAGATTGAAGGTGCTCAAGTCCTGAGTTTGGTGAATTACGCCGAATCTGTGGACGGCTTGCAAATGGGTCTTGTCAATATTGCCGAAGAAAAGTCTAAGGCTGCGCAGATTGGTTATGTCAATGTGGGTGTAGATAGTGTTGATTATACGCAGATTGGCTTTGTCAACTATTCCGAATATAGCAAGGTTCATGTGGGTTTTGTGAACGTGGCGGCATCATCTGATGTGCAGGTGGGCTTTGTCAATACGGCTTACAAGACGGGTGGTGTACATGTGGGTTTTGTTAATGCGGTTATAGACTCTTCTGATACGCAGGTGGGCTATGTAAATGTGAATGCCGGTACAGGCGGTGCGCAAGTGGGCTTTGTCAATGTCGAAAGACATGCGACCGGGCGTCAGGTGGGTTTTGTGAACGTTTGCTTGGAATGCGATAAGAGCCCGATTGGTTTTGTCAACGTAGTCGGTAACGGTGTGTGGACTGCAACGACGACCCTGAACGAAATGGGCTCGCTGGATCTTTCGCTCCATCTGGGTACGGCTTATTTGTACACGGCGATCGAATGGGCTCGCCCCTTTGAAAAGGGCTCGGAATTCAAGCACTTCGATGATCACTATGAAAGCGGTGTCGGTTTCGGTACGCAGTTCGGTAAGTACGGTAACCACTTTGAACTGGAATATATGTACTTGAATGCTTATGAAAGAGTTGGCTTTAGCGACGATATTGATTGGAACCATCACCATCGTTTGCGCTTAGGATTTGTGCATCGTCTGATCCCAGGAGTTGGCCTTGCAGTGGGTGGCTCGCTGAATATAGCCTCGATTGGCGATGCCGATGAGCTTTGGACGAAACCTTGGGGTAATTACCACGACGATTTTGGTAGCAAAAAGCATCAAGCTCGCTGGTGGCCTGGCTTCTACTCTGGAATTACCGTCGGAAGATTTTAAATAAAATAGTGACACTTTTTACTCCTTTAGGTGTTACAATAGCAAATAGGGAAACCTATTTGCTATTTTTGCATACGAGAAGAGAGTTTTTGTTGAAAAAGTTATTTGGAATTTTTGTTTTACTGGTGGCTTTGGCTGCTATGGCGCAGGAACCTGTGCCAGATTCCCTTGCACCTGCAGGGATTATTTTTAACGGCGTGGTACAGGATTCTTCCTTTGCGCCAGGCGAAAAGCTGAATGTAGAAATCCTGGAGTCCGGCGAAGCGCTGCAGACCACTGTGGGCACGCCTTTTAGCGTGATTCTCCCCGAAGATACCCTCTGGAACGTTTGCGTTACTAATTCCGATACTTCGGGTGCCGAAAAGGAAAAATGCTACGAATTGGTGTATTCGGGCTCGGAACGCAGTTTTTCGCAGACGCTCGGCGAAGCGTTTGTGAATGACAGCTCGAATAATTCGGAATTAGGAGTTAGGAATTCGGAACCTTCTGTAGATTCTGCTGCGCAGGTTGCGAAGAATGACTCTGCCGAGACGAAACCGGTTGAGAGTGATTCGGCGAAAAAAGATGTGAATGTCGATGACCTCCTTGCCGGCGGTGATAACTCCAAGGTCACCGAACTTAAGAAAGTCGTGGTGCAACTGCGCCGTCGCCCCAAGCGTAAGCCCGGTGAATCTGTGGTGTCGGCGAAGTCTATCAAGCGTATGCCGAGCCTTGCCGAAGCAGATGTCATCAAGAGCATTCAGGCGCTCCCGGGCGTGGTGGCTAGCTCCGATTTTAGTTCCAAGATTTACGTGCGCGGTGGCGCCGCCGACCAGAACCTGTTCCTGTTCGATAACGCGGTGGTTTATTCTCCGGTGCATTTCTTTGGACTTTTCAGCACATTCCTGGTGGAAGGTATTGACGATGTGCAGTTCTACAAGAGCGGTTTCCCGGCGCAGTACGGTAACCGCCTGAGCTCCGTGCTCAAGATGGATGGCCGCGCCGGTGGCCAGGATACCGTCAACGAATGGTTCAGCAAGTCCAGTATCAAGATTAGTACCTTTGCCGCCCAGGTTCACACCGAAGGCCATCAGGGCCCTGCCCGCTGGGTGGTGGCTGGCCGTACGACTTATATCGGCTACATGCTGGATTTGATGAATGCCCTCGACATTATCGACCTTAACCTGGACTACGAATTTACGGATGTGCAGGGCACCTTCATGTACAACTTTACTGACGATACCCGCATGAAACTGAGCTTCTATGTGGGTAAGGACCGCCTGAGTTTTGACCCGCTTTATATGGACTGGGGCAACGTGGCGATTCCTCTCGGTATTAGCCATCGAATTAATGGCGACTGGGATTATAATGCGACTCTTGCCTTCAGTGAATTCTACCAGACCATGAGTATCAGCGACCTCATGTCTATCGAAATGTTCCTTTACACCTTTGCTGGCAAGCAATGGGTGAATTATCGTGGCGTTCCGAACCATACATTCACCATGGGTTACGAACTGGAATATGACTACGAACGTTACCAAGAACAGATGTCTACCATCAGTATAGCGGATATCCAGAAGCCCTTCCATCATGTGGGTTATCTGCAGGATGCCTGGAAACTGACTCCCGATTATTTATTGCAATACGGCCTCCGCTTTAACTATCAGACCGCGGCAGAACACTTTGGCGTAGAGCCTCGCGCATCGTTCACTATCAATGTCGATGACGACAAGACGGTGGAACTTTATGGTGGTTACTACTTGCAATATTTGAATTCCATTGTGTATACTGACCAGGAGACTCTGAACGAATTCTATTACCCGGCCACGACAACCTCCAAGGGCAAGCATATCGAACCGGCTTCTTCTTGGCTGTTTGCTGCGGAATATAGCCAGCGTGGTATTATGGAAGACTACGATGCTACCGTGGGCGTTTACTACAAGACCCAAAGCAACCTGAATACTTTTGTATCTGTGCTTGACAGTAACGACGAAACCACTTCCGATGACTTTGTGCTGGCAGACGGATTTGGAACGGCAGAAGGTTATTCCTTTGGTTATGAACTTTCTCTGCGCAAAGATAATGGCTGGTGGTTTGGCGGTATTAACTGGAGCCAGAGCATTAGTGTCATGAAAACAGATGACGGTACCAAGCCCTATTACCCGAGTTGGCACCAGCCTTACGCTTTAAAGATGGATTTAGGCATTAATTGGAGCGGTGATGAAAATTCTCGCCGAAAGCATGAGAAAGCAGGTCGCTATTTTAGATCATCTGTGATGCTCAAGTACTCGGCTGGCATGCCTATCAGCGAATACAAAGGCTATTACATGTCGCAAGATATGGGACACCAGCAGTATAGCGACGAGGTGGTGGTGCTGCCCGGTAGCCGCAATGCCGCCCGCCAGACGGACTACTTCCGCGTTGATGTCAAGCTCATCGATATCGGTCGCGAAAATAAGTGGAATTTCAGCTGGACCATCATCAATTTGACAGACCATGAGAATATGTTCTTTACCTTCTACGATACGAGCAAGAACCCGCCAGAGAAAACCGAAATCACTCAGTTCCCCTTTTTACCAATTATGTTGAGCTATGAATACTATTTCTAAAATTCTGTGCGTTCTGTTTGTGTTGTTCCTTGTGGCTTGTGATTTTCACGGCCCTTGGGAATATTATCCCGAAAATCGCGATGTCTATACGGGTGTTTACACTTATGGCTACGTCGCTTCCGATCAAGCTACTAATATCTGTTTTTCGAAGGTCTATGAGCTGGATGAAACGGCTGCCGAAAGTTTTGCCTTTTACGACAGCGCCTATGTGACGGTGAAGGGACGCTTCATTACGAATCAGGGCAAAGAAAAGGATACGTTGGATGTCCTTTATTCTAGAAGCGATAAGCCGAATTGTTTTTCGGGAATGTTCCGTGGCGTTGTAGGCGAGTCTTACGCCATGGAAGCCTACTTTGAATGGGACAGCTCGGGCCATAAGGCAAAATCCCGCTACAAGGCAGAGGCGACCATTCCGCCGGCGGTAAAAGTCAAGGGCTTGAATGTTCCTCTGCAAAATGGCGACTACAAGTGGGTGGCTTTCGATGAGAAAAATCCAAGGTTCGAAATAGACTTCTTGGAATTCCCCATGGATATGGAATTCGTGAAGTGCGCATTGGACTATGATCATTCTGTGAGGGGGGTGATTGCGGTAATGAATTACGACATGAGCAATGCAGAATCGCAGAATACGACCATTAACGACATGTTCAAGGGCTTTACCAGCGAAGATGAAGAGGGTTATCGTGGCATTTCGATTCATGATCCGTTGGAACAGACTCAAAATTTGGGCTTTACTTCGAACCGTAAGGTTGCTGATTTCTACGCGCTTGATACGGCCTACCTGATGAACATGATGCTCCCCTTGGGCGATGTCTCTGTGGACTTGTATTCGACGGATGAATCCTATATTAATTATATAGACAAGGTGAAGGAATCGGTAAATGATTCAAGAATTATTCCCGAATCGAATATCGAAAACGGCATGGGCGTGTTCACCGGAATGTCCAAGGCGACAGTGCTGTTGCATGTCAACGGCGAGGGCGTGAGCGTGAAGCACATTGCGCACCATACTTGCTTTAATGCCGATGGCGATCTTTCGGACAGCTGGGATTCAAAAGGGTGCAGGCTTTACCAGGATGTTTACTGTGCCGCTATAGATGTTTCCGTTTGGAGCGATGATTTGGCGACGCTGAATAGTACGGCTTACGAAAGTTATCGTGATTCTGTATACAGCAGAAGTAGCGAAGAATGCTATGCTTCCAACGTGAAGGCTGCCATGATGCTCGATACCACCAAGTGGTCTATCTTCTTGCCCGATACGATTAGTGCTGGCCCAAAGTCTATGGCGTACGCCGATGGTCTTAAACGTTACTGTGTGGCGTCTAACTTTGAAAACAACAAGATTGCCGATTGCTACGGCTTGTATAAGTTGTGCATGGAAGACCCGGAAGATAATTACTGCAAGGAATATTTGTGGACTTGGTGTGCTGACCGTGATTGGCCGGATATGGAACAGTGCCGGAGTGCATTGGTGAGCCGTTATTACCTAAAAGAGCAGAAATCGAGTATTATCTTGCGTGAGGTGGAAAATGTTTGTAACCGTTATCACCCGACTATTTGTGATAACTGGTGTACCGAAAACAAGGGCCGCATGGAATGCCCAGAATCCAGCTCTTTGGAAAAATGAGGTGAGGCGGTGACACTTTTGTTGGGTTCAAGTGTTTCATTTATGTAATTTTGAAAAATAACCTATTGTGGATCATTATGAATAAGTTTAAATTATTGCCCTTGGCGCTTTTGGTTTTGGTGTTCTCGGTGGCTGCTTATGCCGACCGGGATGCCGAAATTCGAGACCTGAAGCTTGAAAAAGACAAGCTGAATTCTGAAATCCAGAAGCTGAACCGTCAAATTGCCTCGACCGATTCGATGCTCAAGGCGGATGATTCCCGTTACAAGGCCTTGCAGCAACGCTATAAGGCTGATACGGAACGCCGTCGCAGCGAAATTGACAGCTTGAATGCCAAAATCAAGACTGTGGCGGGTGAACTTCAGACAGAACGCAACAAGCAGGCCCGTGCGAAGAACCGCAGCGACAATGTGGCTGCCAAGCGCAAGGCGTTGCGCGAAGAACTGGCGGGCATCAGCAAGCGCCTGGAAGCTCAGGTGGCATCGACTATTCCTTGGGAACGCGAAACTAGGCTTGATCGCGTCAAGTCGCTCACTCGAGACATCGAAAGCGGCAACGCCAGCGAAGAAGAAAGCTTTTCTCGCTTGAAGTCGCTTATTGCCGAAGAAACCAAGTTCGGCGACGAAGTGGCAATTATCAACAGTCCGCTTACCCGCAAGAACGGCGAACTGATTAATGCCTCGATTTTGCGCATCGGTAACCAGTGGATGGTTTATAGCGACGAAAATGGTACCGTTTTCGGTTCTATGGTGCGCAAGTCCGAAGGCGACAAGATTAGCTATGAATGGAACGAAGAGTTGAATTTGGAAGAACGCGCTGCCGTGAAGCTCGCTATTGAGGTGAAACAGGCGAAAAAGCCGCCTCAGATCGTGAAGTTGCCGGTCAGCCTTTCTGTGGCAAGGGGGGATAAGTAATGTTAATTCAGAATTCGGAATTAAGAATTCGGAGCAAGGTCACTGAGCTCGCCGAAGTGCCGCCGAAGATGTCCATGCCTTACAGTTTGTTTGTTGCATTGATTTTTGCTTTTGCATCTTCCGCATTTGCGTGGCCGTGGTCGTCTAATGGCGAAAGTAAGGCTTCTGCCGAAGACCAGGCGCGAATCAAGGATTCGTTGCAGACTGTAGAAGTTCGCAACTTGCAGCGCGAAGTGGAGGCTTTGACCCGCATTCGCTTGCAGAAGGCGGATTCCTTGGAAAAGCTTGAAGCGGAACATTGGCGCAAGCGTTACGCAGAATCCCAGTTGACCGAAGAACATCAGACTGCTTCACGCGAACTTGATGGCCGCTATTCCAAGCTCTCTACGGATTTGGGCCGCGTGAACGAGGAAGTCATGGCAAGCAAGAACATGACAAGCGATGCCGAAGAAAAGGCGCAGTCCGAAGAATCGGCTTACGATGCCATGAACACGCAGGTGAAACTTTCCATTGACAAGACGCTTGGCGATGTGATGGGCGATTACCCGGTGGGCATGAACGGTCGCCTGTTGCGTTTGCGTCAGGCTGCTGGCGAAGCGGACAAGAAAGATCCGAATACCATTGGCGCTGTGCAGGGTTACATGAACGACTTGCTGCTCCGTCATGAGTTGACTTATACGCAGTCTTATGGCCGTGAAATTTCGCAGGTGGGCAACCGCCCCGATGTGAACGTGAACCGTTTGCGCTTGGGCACGGTGTTCCTTGGCGAAGTTGCCCAGGATAACGGCGATGTGCAGGCTTTGCTGCGTTCTGGAGCCTTGCAGGGCAAGATTTTTGAATGGAATGCAACGCTTCCGCCGGAAATGGCTGCGAACATTAAGCAGGCTGTGGTACAGGCCGGTGTGGCTGGCGATTCTGCTACGGGTGCGGCGTCTGTCGTGGTGCCGCTGGACGTTCTGCAGAACAAGGCTGTCAAGAATTCGATTACCGATACCAAGGAGCTTACCTGGGACGAAGAACTCAAGGCGTTCTTCAAGAAGGGCGGCATCGTGATGTACCCGCTCGCATTGGTGGCGATTTTTGCGCTACTCCTTTGCCTGGAACGTTTCTTGGTGCTCACCTTCCGCGGACACATGAGCCGCCGATTCCTCAAGAAGCTGAATGCGATGGTGAAGGAGACCCGCTACGAAGATGCAGCGAACCTTTGCCTCAAAAAGGAATCTAGCCTTTCGATGGTGCTGTTTGCTGTGCTGAACCGCGCCCGTGAAAAGCGCGAAGATGCGGAACGCTCTCTGCAAGAGGCGCTGCTGCGTGAACAGCCGAAATTGGAACGTCGCATGGGCTTGCTTGCTGCTATGGGAACGATTGCGCCGCTGCTTGGTTTGCTTGGTACGGTGACGGGTATCATTACGCTGTTTACCGTGATTACCGAAGTTGGCACGAACGATGCACGCGTGCTTGCTGGCGGTATTTCCGAAGCCCTGGTGACAACAGAAACGGGCCTTGTGATTGCAATCCCGGTGATGATTTTGCATGGCCTGTTGAGTGAAAAGATTGAAAAAGTTACCAGCGAAATGTACGTGCAGAGTACCTCGCTGTTGAACAAAATTTTCGGGAAGGAATCGTAAGAGAAAAAGGAGATGCCCGCCTTCGCGAGCATGACATAAGGGAATGACAAACACTCACTACATATTCATTGAATCGTTGCAGAACACGTACCAGGCCGGTGGCGTGGTGATGCTCCCGATTCTCTTGGCGGGTGTAATCGGCTTCTATTTCTTGTTCTCGACGTGGTTCCGTATTGGTAGCGACTTTTTCCGCACGGACATTCACAAGGTCATCAAGCGAATGCGCCTTGACTTGAACGGCGGCAACGAAGAATACGAAAAGAATAGCGAGCCGCCAAGCGTCGAAAAGGCGGTACGCAGACTCCGCAAGCGCGGTGGGCTTCTGTCTCGCGAACTTTGCTATGCGATAGATGTGGCCGAAAAGAATCCTGAAGGATTCCGCGACTACATGCAGGTACGCATGATGAAAACGGTGCGCTACATGGAACAGGGAAACCACATTGTGTCGGTGATGGCTTCTGCGGCGCCGCTGCTGGGGCTCCTTGGAACCGTGACGGGCATGGTCTCGACCTTTGAAGTGATTACGCTGTACGGTAACCAGAACCCGGTGCTGATGGCCGATGGCATTTCGGAAGCTTTGATTTCGACGCAGAGCGGACTCTTGGTGGCGTTCCCGCTGACTCTTTTGAAACAGCGCCTAGATGAACGCGTGGAAATTTTGCGCCAGAAGATGGAACTTGGCGCGACTGTGATAGAGAATTATTTCGTGGAGAAGGCATAGGACGAAACGTCATTGCGACCCTGTAAAGGGAAGCAATCCATAGAAGAGGTTTTATTATGGAATTTAACTTGCCGAGAAGAAAGCAGAAGGATATGGGCATCGAAATGGGCCCGCTGATGGACATCGTGTTCATTTTGCTCATTTTCTTTGTGGTGACGTCTTCGTTTACCCGCGAAACGGGTGTGGATGTGACCAAGCCGCAGGCGCAGACGGCGAGCCAGCTCGAAAAAGAAAACCTGCTGATTGCCATTACCCGCGAAGGCACGATTCACATGAACGAACGCCAGGTGGATTTGGCGAGCTTGCAGGATATTTTGAAGCAGTCGTTGGCGAAAACTCCTGACCGCGAAGCTGTGGTGATTGCGGACAAGGGTGCCGAAACAGGTGTACTTGTGCAGGTGATTGACATGTGCAATTTGGCTGGAGTGAAAAAGGTTTCTATCGCGGCTCAGGCAGACTAAGAGTGTGTAATGTGTGATGTGGAATGTGGGATTGGTTAAGTGTCATCCTGTGCGGAGCGCAGGGCGCGAAGTCGAAGGATCCAGACCTGAATAGAGCTGTTTTATGTTGAGAATTTTTAAGAAATTGTTCAAGCGTTTTAGCATTTTGCTTGCGGCGATTCTCGCGAGTATGTTGCTCGTATTCTCCGTGACGATGGCGAATCTTTTCTTGAGCGGCAAGGTCTTTCACGAAAAGAAGTACAATAAGGCCGAAATCGCCATCAAGAAAGTGGATGAGGTTGAGAAAAAGGTCGAAAAGAAAAAGCCCGCTCGCAAGCCGTATCGTATGAAGTCTAATTCGCGTTCGCCCAAAGCGGGGCCGCGCTTTGCGATGAACCTTGGTGCGGCTTCGGGTAATGCTGGTGCTGCCGTGAGTGAAGACATGGTGGCGGATTTCCGTGGCGGTGCGCTTTCGGTTGAAAAAGGCGATGTGGACAAGAAACCTGAAAGCAGGGCTTTCCCCAATTTCCAGGTGCCGCCGCAGATTCGCGATCGTGAAATTGATGCGATGCTTCGTCTGAGTTTTTGCGTGGATGCCGGTGGGCGAGTCTACGACATCAAGGTGCTTGAAGAAACTCCGGCAGGTTCTGGCTTGGCGCAGGCCGGTAAAGATGCTCTTTCTCGCATGACTTTTGCTCCGGCTGAAAAGGCGGGCAAGGCTGTGCCCTTCTGCGGCATGGAACAACCCTTCGAAGTGAAATTTAGGGACTAGGGTAATTCAGAATTCGGATTTCAGAGAACGTCATTGCGAGGAGCTCAGCGACGAAGCAATCTATGGAAGATTTTGTATGAATAATGAAAAAATAAAGATTTGTCTGCTGTTTGTGCTGTTTCTTGCAGTTTTTTGTTTTGCCGCGCAGTCCGCGTACGACCTGATGGAACGTGCGAATGCGCTTTATCGCGAAGGCAAATTTAAGCAGGCCATTACCCTTTACCATAAGGCGGAATCTCGCGGCGCCGACCCCGTCGCCACCAGTTTCAACATCGCCAACAGTTATTACCAGATGAATGACTTGCCGAATGCGGCCGCCACTTACCGCAAGGCCATCGATTTCTCTAATGGTGCGTTTTCTCTGGCCCTCTTCAACATGGCCAGCGTCTATTTTCGCCTGCGCCAATATCCCGAATGCGTGGCGGCCTATCACCGCGCGTTGAAACTGGAACCGGAAAATGTTTCCGGTTGGCTTTACTTAGGCGAAGCCTACAGTAAAACCGGCGACGCGGTCGGCGCATTGCGTGCCATCGAAAAAGCCTACCAGCTGGACAAAGAAGATATCAGCATCGTTTATCAGCTTTCCGAAGCGAATATTGCCGTAGATGATTTTGATCGCGCCGTTGCCGTGATTCGCGAAGGCTATGCCGCCCACCCCGAAGAAATCGACTTTCTCGTTTACTTGGGCGATGTGTACCGCCTGAATAAGCAGTACGAAGAAAGCGCCGGCGCCTACCGCGAAGCTCTGGGCGTCCGCCCCGATGACGCTCCCACCATGTACAAGTTGGCCGACGTTCTCGCCGAAGACAACAAGCCCTTCGTTGCCATGGACGTACTCAACAATCTGACGCAAATCAAGCCCGAATTTAGCGACGCCGCCATCTTCCTCGGGAACCTGGCTTACGACGCCAAGTTCCTCGACCGCGCCGAAGCCGCTTACGAACTCGCCGCCAAGCAGGGCAACGCCGAATCCGTTTTCGGCTACAAGAACATGGCCTACGACGCCCACGCCCAAAAGCGCGACGACGAAGCCCTCCGCCTGCTTCGTATCGCCCAGCAATACTTCCCCGATGATGTCACCCTCCAGGCCGACATCTTGGAATTCGAGAAGAACGACTGAAAACCCTAAAAATAGGGCTTTTTCCTGAAAATTTGGCATGTGTCATTATCTGACGCATGTTTTTTGTATATTCTAAAAAGATTTATGCGTGTATTTGCATTTATGCATAGATAAAATGGCGGCTAAAAACGATAAATAAGTAAACGCTCACAAAACAAGGAGATATCCTATGGCTATCCATATTGACGATACCAAGCCCTTCCCGCAGTTTCTGCAGGAAACCAACAACAAACGCGAAACTTTCGCTGACTTTTGCAAGCGCCAGGCCGAAGGCCTGAAGCTGATTAGTGACGAAATGGAACAAGATGACCGCGAACTGGAGGAATTGGGCAAACTCCGCGAAAAGAGGATTGAACGCAAAAAGAAGTTGTTTTACGACAACCTGGACCTGATTTTGCGCCACAAGGACGAAATCCTTGCGACTCCGCGCTACGCAAACATTGATGCGCATTACTTGCTCAAGGGTGGCGGGCTTTATGTGGGGCATCTCAATATGGCGCGTCAATTCAACATCGCGGGCAACGTCGTCATCATAAACCTCAGACTTGCTTCGCTCTTCAAGATTTGGGGATCGGACCAGTTCCGCGTGGAATGCGAATGTGGCACGACAACCTTTATCCGCGGCTTTGCTGGGTCACCTCTGTCGGGTAGCTCTCAGGCGTCGGCCATTTGTCCCAAGTGCAAAAAGATTGTCCGCGTGGACAATCGTAGCTTTGGCGCCTACTGCGGTATTGTGAATGCCGCTTACGCCGAAGACATCGAAAAGTTCGCAAAGGCATTGATGACGAAGTGGACCCTGGCCGAGGTGGAATACGAGAAAAAGATTGTCCAGGGCAAATCTGCACGCTGGTTCACTGTGGGCGATGCGTTTAAGGACGATGGCGAAATCTGCGAACTGGAAACTATGATTAACGAGCTGAAGCTGAAGGAATTTGAGGCGTCGACTTCGATCGAATAAAAGGAGGCTGTTATGACAATGGATGAAAAAATACATGAACTTTATTATGAACTAAAGCCCAAGTGCGAAAAAGAGGGCCTGTGCCTCGCGTGGGAAGTCCACAAGGCGCTCCGCCGCTTTGTAAAGGAACACCCGGAATACGACAAAGAATGGTATGGGAAACTGTACGAGGGAGAGTAAAGGTTACGCGATATTATTTGTCGCATGCAGAATTTATTTTTAGTAAAAATGTCTATCTTAAGAGGATTTATGGATTGTCAAGAAAAACAGAAAATAGCGTGGGTCATTGAGGACTTTCGATCTGTGCTAGAAACGCTTGACTGTTATGACCACGAACAGTTGGTATACCCCAAGAGCGCTACGGCAAATGCGGGGGAACGTATTACCTACGAAGAGGCGATGGAGGCAATCGCCGTTCTTAAGGAAATGTTTAACGATAGTGATATTTTCGGCACAGAAAAGGACGCGTCGTTCAAAAGTTCACTCGGGCAAATCTACCAAACCTTCGACGGCAAGGAACTTTACCCGACCGCAGAAATCAAGGCGGCCATGCTCCTGTATTTAGTCGTCAAGAATCATTCTTTTGTCGACGGCAACAAGCGCATCGCGGCGTTTGTTTTCTTGTGGTTTTTGTCGCGGAACGGCCTGCTTTATAAAGCAGACGGTTCCAAGAATATTGCCGACGGAATGCTGGTGGCACTCACGCTGCTCATCGCCGAAAGCAAACCCGAAGAACGCGAAATCATGGTGAAACTCGCCACTAATCTGCTGGGGATGTAATCTTCATTGTCTTCCCCGCGTAAGCGGGGACCTCCTTTTCTTGAGTGCAAAAAATGACTTTCAATCGCGAATTATGGATATGCGGCGACATTCACGGCGAAATAAAACGCCTAGTTCACGATGCTACGCATCGATTAAAAATCCGATGCGCAGATATTCTCGTTGTCGGCGATTTTGGAGCTGGTTTCGGTCGTCCAAATTCTATGGATGTACGGTATCGCGAAATTTTCCCGTCACTTGAAGCGAATGATATTTGCTTATACACGATTCGCGGTAATCACGACGACCCCGCTTTTTTCGACGGCGCACACGATTACGAACGCCTCCACTTTTTGCTCGACCACAAGACGATTGAGCTCTGCGGAAAACGAATTTACGCCATCGGCGGAGCGGTTTCTACAGACATTGATTTAGTTGATCCGCTCACGCGAAAATCACGCCGGACAATAAACGAATCGCTTATCAAGCATGGTTCTTCAAAGCGCATCTGGTGGGAAGGCGAAACTCCTGTCCCAATCACAGAAGGCCTTCCTAATTCAGCGGACATCATCGTGTCGCATGAAGCGCCTTTGTCGTTCGCTCCGACGCCTGTCCGAGAATCCCATGTGCGTGAAAATACATGGCAAAAAGCAATTGAATCTCGCCGCTACCTCGATTACGTTTTAAGAACCGTCAAGCCGCAGCATTGGTTTTACGGCCATTATCATCATCATTACGAAGGCTCCATCGGCGAAACAGCCTACCAGGGGCTAGACATCGCTGAAATGGTGAAAGTGGGTTGTTGATTAAGCCTTATATGCGACTCTCAGTTTAGGGTCTTAGGGGCGTTAGTCCCTAAGACCTTTCGGCAAGCTCAGTGCAGCAGATAGGGAGATGGAAGTCCTACCCCCACTTCTCTAGCAGTTCATTCAGTCTGTCAGCCATAAAGAGCGGAATGTTCAGGATCTTTCCGTCGCGGGAGAGGTTGCGCATTGAGAATCGCACCATTAAGGGTGCGTCGTATTGCTTGTCGTAATACTTGATGCTGGTCGCCCTGACGTTTGTGCCGGCCTTGGCCTCAACAGGAATGATTGTGTTTTCTTTTTGGATTATGAAATCGACTTCGTGGAAATTGTCGCTCCAGTAACGCGGAGCTACATCGAACATTCCGGACAAGTTCTGCAATACATAATTTTCGGTGAGTGCGCCCTTGAATTCCGTAAACAGGCGGTTCTGTTCGGCAAAAGCCGAAGTCGCGAGTCCCGCTTTCTTTCGCAAGAGTCCGACGTCACCCATGTATATCTTGAAGGATGTCAAGTCATCGTAGGCGGATATCGGGAGGCCCGGTTTCGTGGAGCGGAAAACCTTTTTAACGAGGTTTGCGTTGTAAAGCCAATTCAAGGCGTTCTCGTATTCCCTTGCGCGTGCACCGGGCTTCACCGCCGAATACAGGAACTTCTTGTTTTCGCGGGATAGTTGCGATGGTAACGAATCCCAAATGTATTGAATTTTTGGCACGTCATTTTTTTCGGCATGCTTTGCAAAATCTGCTTCGTAAGCTGTTAGAATGTCTGAAAGAACTTTGTCGGCCGCAGTGATGTCTTGATCTTCAACCCAGTTGAGTACGGATTCCGGCATCCCGCCAGTCACAAAGTACGTCTTCAGTTTTTCTTCCAGCGGGCCCAAGAATGCTCGCGGAATGTTCTCCGGTGTTTCAATGAAGTCAAGGAATTCAACAAGGTTCTTGTCTCCATTCGCAAGCAAAAACTCGGTGAATGTCATGGGTTGCATGTCCATGAATTCCACCTTGCCCACGGGGAAACCTGATGCAAGTTTCAATCCCAAAAGGGAGCCTGCGCCGACAACGCTGTATTGTGGTGTGTCCTCGCAAAAGTATTTCAGCGAATTTAAGGCACTTTCGCAAGCCTGGATTTCATCAAAGATGATTAGTGTATTTTCGGTTATCTTTTTCCCGCTCGCCATCGCGAGGTTAGCCAAGATGCGTTTTACGTCTTTAGTCTGCTCAAAAAACTGCCTGTATTCGATTTGCTTGTCGAAATCGATGTGGAGAAAACCGTCCGGAAACGATTTGCCGAACTCCTTCAAAGCCCAAGTTTTGCCCACTTGTCGAGCTCCGCGCAATAGCAGGGGTTTGCGTCTTTTGGATGTTTTCCACGTATTCAGTTTTTCAAGAATATTGCGTTTCATGCCTTAAATATAGGTTGTTTTTGCCTAAAAATCACATAAAAATCTAAAAAAGCGTGAAATTTTCCACAAAAAATATTAAAAAAACGTGATTTTGGGGCTAAACGACGTTTTTCGCTACCTCCTGGCGGCTTTCAGCAGGTTCTTGATTTGTTGGGGATTTGGGGCGTTCTTTTTTGCAATGTCCGGTTTGGGTTGCGGGCTCGGCTTTGCCAGATTCAAAACGGGGAGTCTGCCTGTTGGCAAATCAAACGGCAATTTCAAGAATTCTTTCAGGCGGATGAACCAATCGGGACTCTTCATGTTGAATACGGGGGCGCCCTTGCGGTCGGCCATCTCGATAGCTTGACCCGTTCCACCGGAATCTCTGGCGCGCGTCGCGGCGGTTTCGCAACCGTCCTTGGTGTAGCACACCACAAAATCTACGGTAACGTCAAGATTGCGCCCGAAAATCTGGTTCGTGTTACGTGCGAACAAATCAAGGGCGTGGCCCTGCAGCCGCTCGTGTGCGGGGTGCAATTCCTGCGCGATGGCGCGGGTTTCTTCGGTGGCATCTGCCGGAGTAAAGACATTCTTGTGCGCAGGCGAACGGACTCCCGCCTCGAAGGCGGAATCGGCCCCCAATGCTCCGCCGCTGTTCAACGTATAGCCGAGTTTTTCCAGCTCTCCGGCCAGCCAGCACATGACACGTTCCACCGGCTCCTTGGTATTCGGCTCGCAAAAGCCGCCCAGATCGCGGTGTCCGATTCCGGCGTATGTTTTACTTTTGCCCGTTGTCATGGGCAGGTCTTTGAATTTTCTCATAAAGGTCACCTTTCTATTATCATTTTTTGATTTATATGTGTATTTCGGTATAAATATGAAAATCCTCTAGTTTCATACGCATGGCATCTTCGAGTGAGTAATCGCCGTCAGCAAAGAACTTGTGCATGGCAAAGCAAATGTATTCGTCCTTGAATTCTGGGAGGTCGAGGCACTCGATGTTCCAACTTAAATTTTCATGTTTGTTGAGTTCTTTGTAATTCGTAGGTTCTTTCCCCGGTGCGTCACTAATGCTGACCTCGTATCGATTCGCTCGGTCATATGATTCGACTAAACCGCCGATATGTCGTTCCCAGTCCTCCTCCGATTCGTAAACGATATAAGTCTCTATGCAGAAGGTCTCGTAGTAAGATTTGCCCTTTGCCTTAAGTTCCATCAAGTCTTTGTACATGTCAAAGGTGATTTTGGCGCACTCATCTTGCAATTCATGGAGTCGTTTATTCAAGAGCAACAGTTTGTCGATGTTTTCCTTGCTGTGTTCGAACTTAGCATTGGCAAGAACCTTCCTTGCCAAAAGTTGCAAATCCTGATGATGCCTATTTTCTATTTCGCTTTGCCTCTGCTGTTGAAGCCAATCCCTATCTTCAATCAGAAAATTTACGATTCTGTTTAAATATTCTGGACTTCTGCGTTCTTCGTATTTCATATAAAAAACACCTTTTTAGAAAGGCAGATCTTCTCCATGTTCTTTTACGTATTGTTCACATTCGTCTTGTAGCATTTTGAGGCGTCGGCGGAGTTCGGCAGCAATTTTTCTAGGAACAGGAAGCGCGGGCGGCAAAACATTGACTACAGCAGGGTGCGAGTGACCATAACCGATTTCACCGTCTTTATGCACATCATAATACACGATGGTATAAGCATCATCGGAATCATCGGGATGAATTTGTGAAAACTTTTTGCCTCGGATTCTGTGGCGTTCCCATATAGGCTTCATATATTCAATGCTCGGTGGCAAGTTCCAAACAATAGCTAGTTGCACAAAATCGCGGGAGGCAACCTCTACGATATCGCCCTCTTTGAAGGGAATTGTTTTCGGGTCACGGCCATAGAAACCAGTGTCTCCTAAATCAACATTTTTCCCGTTGAAATAGCGTATACCAGAAACTTCGCATTTTTGCCACAGTTTGCCATTTTTCAGATAACGCCTTCGCGACAGAGCGTCACAAGTGTAGAATATGCCACCCAGTGGTTTTTCTTCTACAAGAAAGCTGTAAACATCTTTGTCTTTCGCGAGTTTCTTGATATTCTTTTCGGCTTCGGCGAGTGTCAGGTAAATCCCGTTTTCCGATTCAAAGATTCCGAAACCCGGC
This sequence comes from Fibrobacter sp., assembly GCA_017550445.1. The sequence continues at coordinate 64,861 of JAFZOV010000046.1, read as the reverse complement.
TTGGCATAACCATTCCGCTCGATTTCTTCTTTGTCTATGCGGTACGCAGGTTTTTCGCACTGATCGAATTTATAAACACGCAAAATGAAAACGCTCTTGTAATTCTTTGTACCCATAAGATGCTCCTATTTGTGGAAACTTTTTTGAATGATTTCATTCCATTTAAAAAGAGACATGTTGAAGGGTTGTTTTTGCGATTTTTGAATAACAGAGACTGCGTTCTTTATTTTTTTGCACAGCAATTCCTGTAGGTCTGATTCCTCATTTGTAAATTCAACAGTAGAAATGCCCCCTGTTGCATCTCTTGATATTTCGAAAACGCCCGCATACTTGACACGGTTCTTGCTTAATACACAACGAATGATAAACTTTGCCGTTTCGGTAATATTCAAATCAGTGATATTGTCCATGTTTTCTTCGCAAGAACTCAGTAGAACGTACGAATCCCTGAGAGCCAACTTGCTGTTGAATGAGAAATCTTTTGCACCCGACACATCTGGATTTACAAAGAAGACGCGATGCGTATTTTTGATGGTGTCGCACAGCAATAAAGAATGTGTAAATGGATAACTTACGAATGGTTCGTCTAGGATGTCAAAAAGTGTAACGAAATCGTCTGAATTTACGAGGACATCCAAATGACAAAGCGGTTTCCCGGTTTCAGACATTTGAACGAAAATGTCTAGCTGATCTTGCCTGATATCGTATTCATTGCAGCTTAATATCAGCCGTTTGACAGAATGCCAAACATCTTTACATTCTTCCTTATCGGGATATGACTCTTCGACATAATTTTTAAGCGTCTTGTATTTTTTGAATTCATCTAATGTCATCTAAGTCTCCTATTTTGCTTTGGATGTTGCTGTGTAGAATTCGCTTTCGTAATGCGCTTTCAAATAGGTGAACTGGTACGCTGTGAAGGTGTAAATCGATACAAGGCTTCGCCGGCCTAGTTGCCCTGCATACGGAAACATCGCGTCCCATATTTTTGAAACGGTTTGCCGGTCGTAACCACGAGCTATGCAACAACTGAAAAACTCTGGTTCCAGTTTTGCGATTTTCTCAGGATTTTTCTTGGCGAGTATACGCCGAGCGGTCTCCGCATTTTCGGGGTTGTACCCTGCAATTTCACAAAGGATTTCCGTCACCTGATCCTGATAAACAATCAATCCGTATGTAGGTGATAAAATCGATTTAAGGTCAGGATGAATGATGTCTATTTTCTGTTTGTCCGTCTTTCTTGCAATGTATTCGGGAAGCATGTCGAAAACTGCAGGCCTAAACATTCCCTCAAGCCCATATAAAGCACATAGTATCATCAAGTCATTGAAACTGTCTGGCTTTAGTTGCTTCAAAACATCCTGCATGTCCGGCGAACTGAACCCAAATACGCCTTCCGTATTCCCTTTCTTGAACAAGCCTAGCGTTTTCTTGTCATCAAGGGGAACGCGACTGATGTCAACGCAAACGCCTTTGTTCTCTTCAATACAATCCAAGATTTTCCGCAATGCCGAAATCGGATATGGTTCCAAAACCTGATTATTTTCACTTTGCATAAGACACTTTTCTCAATTAGATATCCCACGGTCCGTCCGAAATGTCGTCCGGATATGCGTAGACATACGCGCTTGAAGCCGATTCGAGTTTGGCAAACATAGTGCGGAAATTTATTTTGCCCTCCTGGGCAATAGCCTTCGCAATGCGGTGAACCACCTCGGCAAAAGGAACTTTGCCTAACATTTCGCTATGAACCGTATCTATCAATTCTTTTTGCGTCATTTTTACTCCTATAATAGGTTGACGCAATAAAGATACTTTGCCTATGCGACAAATGTAGTCGGATGGGGAACTTTATGAAAAAGAGCCTTCTTTTTTCAATAAAAAGAGATATATTTATGTAAAAGGAGACTATGATATGGGAACCCCAACAACTAATAAATTGAAGGAAAAACACGATTCTCCAAAAGTTCAGCAATTTAAAAAGGATGTTTTGGATTTCTTTGAAAAAGGGAATGTACGCCCAGAAATATGTTATAAAATATGTATTGATTTAAGCGCTAAAATGGACATGCCTTTCTATCATGAGAAGCGAATTGGCAAAAAGTCAAAAATATCTTGTGAAGAATGCGCTCAAGAGTATATCAAATATCTTATTCAATACAACAATTATTCTTTTTCAGAGAAACTTATCAATGAATACTTATTCCAACAACAAAATCAGACTTTTAGAAAAATTCATCGTAGGCCTCCAAAACAAAAGGCAAGAGCAAAGGCTTTCAAATTATCTGGAAAAGAAATTGTTTGGGAACACCCAATACCATCTAATTATTCTAAAAAGATGTTTCTTTCCTTTGTTAAATCGAAGGATTATGAAAAAGCATGTGATTTTATAATCTTTTTGTCAAAAATTCCCCAAATTGCACTTTTAAAAGAGACCGAAAATAAAAAGGTGAACAGTCTTTTCAATGACTCGATGCCAGAAAATTGGAATTGGGAAAAAGACGATCCATTTATTCGATATGTGTTAGCAGATATTGACCCTAAAATTTATAGAGACTGATTTTACAAGGAGGCATATATGGATGTCGGTATAAAAGATTTGATTAGATTATCTGTAAAAGTGCTAAAAAATGATACTCCGTATATTCGAAGTAAATCAATGCTAGATGGATTATTCAATGACAAAAATGATTTGAATGACGAATCACAAACTTTTATAAGATTAACAACTTTAGATGCTCTTTACTCTACAAATATGAGCAAACGCTTATATGGTTTAGACGACTTGGCAAATGCTTTATCAAAGATTGATTATACTGAATTAAGAGAAGAATCTGCTAAATACAAGAAAAACGGTATTGACGAGAATTCGCTCTCTTATGAGCTATTTCGCAAAGCATATGGTTGTTCTAAAATAGATTGGACGAAGATTCATCTAAGTAAAAAAGTTGAAGAAGGTGCTCAAGCTGGTTCCTTAATATCCAAGTATCTTTATTTTGCGACAGACTATAATTTTCCTATTGTAGATTCTCTTGTTAGAGACAATATTAATTCCATTATGGAAAGATTTTCTTTGATGTCAGATTTTAATTGTACTAAAACAGATTTGATAAAAAATGATTTTTTATTAGTGAAATTACTTGTTAATCTTCAAAGAAAATATGATTTGAGTATAGAAGATGACGGGTCATTCTCTCCATTTGACAACTTTTTGTGGTTGTATGGTAAAATAAAGAAAGGGTCTCTTTCTCTTATTTTGAATAAAGAAGAATACAAAAATGTTGTAGATGCATTCTCTATAAGTGAAGGCGATATAAAAATTAAAGAAGCGGAAAAAGGAAATGCCAATAAAAATCAAAGTTCTTTATTTGATTTGATTATGGCAGAAAAATTAAAAAAAGAATTGGAAGTAATCAAAGATGTCATTAATGATGATTTATATGAGTTCATTAAAAATACTGTCAGCTACCCAATCTAGGCTTTTTTATTAAAATTTGGCAAATTATAGTGCTATAATCTGCCAAATGTGGCAAAAAAATGGAGATTTGGCAAAATATAACGTTATAATCCGCCAAAAGTGTAAAAATTTTGAACTTTTGGATAAATATAAGTTTCAGGCATTCATAGATTTCCGGGAAATCTGGCTGAGCCTAACATCCTATAAGCGTCATCAGTTGTCGCATAGCGTAACTATCTTTATTGAAAAAAGAGGATAGTATATGACAGGAGCAAAAAATGTCACAATCAATTTTGCTGTGAACGCGGCGACAGAATTAGAGAAAGCTTTCCGCTACTACAATTATGTCCGCGAGTTTTACGGATACCTGCTGGATTCTATCGGCTGGACGTTTGAACTCGAAGACTCTAACTTTGACCCGGCTACGGCGCCGGCTGAAAAGGCTTTCCCGTCGGGAGTTGCTGAAAAGTTGGCGACATCGGAACAGGTTGCCGCTGATAAGTGCGCCCGCGCCATTGCCGCTTACGAGCGGATGATTGAAATTGTTTCGGCGTGGAGTGTAGAAAAATACGAGCAAGAGAAAAGTAAGCGAGAATGGGGGCTGCAAGATCCCGAGAAATTCGCCTTGACTTGTATTGCTGATATGTTCTATCGGCCGTCGATTTGGCGTGAGTTTGATGAAAGCTCGCAAAGGGAACTTGTCAAACTTGGTGACGATGCCCAAAGCGATGTGATGTTGATGGAACCGCTGATGCTCGAAGATGCGATTGGCAAGATTTTTGCCAAGCAGAAGAAGTGCCTGGAAGATTTCCTACCACGAAAACTCGAAGAATTGAAGAATATGTTGGCAGAAAGGGGAATCTAACCTTTACAAGAAGGATTCTTTTTTATATTCACTAAAAGTCTTGATACAATCTTCTTGAGGCGAAATAATGTCTGAAAAGCTCTTTACCAAATCAGCATTCAAGATCGCTACGCATTGTCGCACACAGGCGTACTACTACAGAAATTCTGATGTTTACGAGAACCTATCTGCCTCCGATGATTTTTTGAAATCATTGGCAGAAGGTGGCTTTCAGGTCGGTGAACTTGCTAAGATTTATGGCGAGGTTCCTCCTGAAAATGATTTGGAAAACTGCACAGGCTACGACATACCCTTGAAGCGTACTCGAGAACTTTTTGAACAAGAAAATGTGAATGTTGCCGAGGCCGCATTCAGGTTTGGAAACTGTTTTGTCCGAGCCGATGTTGTGCAAAAGAAAGGAAATGTTGTCAATCTTATCGAAGTTAAGGCAAAGAGTTGGAATTCTGAAACAGATGTTTTTATAAATAACAAGGAAACGGTCAATAGAGAAATTCGAGATTATCTCTACGATGTCGCCTTTCAAAAGTGGGTGGTCGAAAATGCGCTAAAAGTTGATTATCCGGGCGAAAAATTCAAGGTACATGCATTCCTGATGATGCCGGATAAGAGTAAGGTTAACACCATTCAGGGACTGAACGGTCTTTTTCGGGTCAAGAAAGAAGTTTGCCAAGATGGCGAAAAAAGAGCGTACGCAGAAGCTGTTCCCGGTGCCAAAGAATTACTGCAAAATTCCCATGAACACATTCTTGTCGCATTTCCCGTTGATGACGAATGTCAAAAGGTTATAGATGGGAAAACTGCTGAACAGGAATCGGTGCTAGGCACCGGGATGAAATTTGTTCCGTTTATTGAAGCGGAATCCCTGAATTACGTGAATAACACGCGCACCTTCTGCAATCTAGGAGCAAAATGTTTTGGTTGCCCGTTTGCGCTTTCCGACGAAGGCAAGGCGAAAGGTTTAAAGAGCGGCTTTAAAGAATGTTGGCGAAATACAGCGAAACTTCAAGATGCCGATTTTGATGAATTGGGCAGAATCAAAGAAGCACGGCATTTTATAAAAGATTTGTGGGGCGCATATCTCGGTGGCCGTAAAAATGAATGGGTCTCAAACGGAAAGTTTTTCATAGATGACCTTACTGATCGCGACGTACCGGCACAAGCTCGAACGCGCCCTGAGAGCGGATTGGATCATTGCGAACGTAAATGGATTCAAATTAATGGTGTGAAATCTGGTAAAGCCGATGCCTTTATTATGCGAGATGAACTCCGCACCGAAATGGCAACTTGGAAATTCCCTCTCCATATGATTGATTTTGAAACGACTGCTTCTGCGCTTCCGTATTTCAGAAATATGCGACCGTACGAACAAGTGGCGTTTCAGTTTTCGCACCATATAATCTATGAAGATGGACGAATTGAGCATGCAGGGCAATTTCTGGAAACTCGCCCTAGCGTATTCCCGAACTTTGATTTTATTCGCGAGTTAAAAAGACAGCTGGAAAATGATGAAGGCTCTGTTTTCCGTTACGCAACGCACGAAAACACAATTTTGAACGCTATTCGCGTTCAGCTTCTTGCTTCAAACGAATCGGATAAAGATGAATTGATTGAGTTTATAGAAAGTATAACCTACGAAAATGAAGATAGAAAGGCTGGAATTCCTGCCCGCAGAGGAATTCGCTGCATGATAGACCTTTGCGAAATCGTAAAACGGTTTTATTGGCATCCAATAATGAAGGGCTCCAATTCAATTAAGGTCGTGCTTCCGGCAATATTGAATAGCGGCACTTACTTGCAAGAAAAATACGGCAAGCCCATTTATGGAAGCGAAATCAAAAGCAAGAATTATACTGGAGATCATCCATTTGCCCTTATTATCAAAGATGAACAAGGTGGGGTAAAGAATCCGTATAAAATTTTACCTCAACTCCAGGACATTGAAAAGTCGTTAGTCGAAGAAATTGCCCAAAATAACAATATAAGCCAAGAAGACCTATGGGCTTACTTAAAAAAGAATAATGCTGACGAAATGGATGCTGATGGAGATACGCAAATTAACAATGGCGGATTGCCGTTGGTTCTGTTCCGCAGTTTTCAAGCGCTTGATCCGAATAAAGATTGGGAGAATACTTTAGATGTGAAAAACATCTCGCCTGATGCCCTAAAATATAAAGCGTTGCGCGAAGGTCTTCTTAAGTACTGCGAACTAGATACGATGGCAATGGTTCTCGTATGGGAGTATTTCAACCACGAAATAAAATAGCATATTATTTTTCGAAACCTTTTGACGATTGTTTCTTCATCTTTTTATCGAAAAGATTTCTTCCTTGTAAATCATATTTATATATATTACTGCATAGAGGTTTTCTATGGCAGATATGACTCGTGGCGAACGGACCGTGCAACTTTTTGCGCAAGTGATTTCTAATCCGACAAAGAAATACACTGTAACAGACTTGATGGAATCACTCGATATTCCTGAAAGTGAACGTCGCAACGTGCAACGCGATATGCGGTTTTTGTCGGAGATGGATGCAGGTCGTTACATTCAACAGGAAAACGTTGGCCGTACATTTTACTATAGTTCAGCATTACAGAATGCGGATAGACTGCTGTTCCCGAATTTTGAGAATACCATGTTGCATTTTGTATTCTTGCGCCGCATCGCAAATATTTACCCGGCGACGAGCGAAATCATTACGCAACTGTTAGAACGAATCGAAAACAGTCTCCCGGCTCGCGAAAAGAAGTCGATTCGCCAACTCGGCGAAGAGCTGAACAGCAAGATTCTTTTTATGGGTACGCCGCTGGATTTCGAGGAAGATTCTAGCGAAAAAATCCGTGTGATTTTGCAGGCGATACATGATCGCCGCAAAATTGAGGTGGAATACATTACTGAATCTTCTTGCAAAAAATCGAAACGCATTCCGCTGATGATTATTGTGTATGAAAATGATCTATATGTGGGGTGCGAATCGGAGAAAATGAAAGATTCTACTTACACACTCAAGTTCCGCAGAATTAAGAGTGTAAAGCTTTCTAAGGAAACATTTGTCGAGAATCCGAAGATAGTGGATAAAATGCGCAGGCAGGTTGTGTCGGGCGCTGCGTTCATGAGCGGCCAAGAACCCAAACTCCAAGATGTTGAAATTGAATTTGAACGCCGTGCAAAACTGTTCCTGCAAGAAAATCCGTTCAATAGATCTATGCGTATTAACGAAGGGCGCGGTGATAAAATTATTGTGAATCTGAAAGCGGAAAATAATCAGATGCTGTTTAACTGGGTTGTGTCTTTCTCGGATATTGCGCGTGTTATCAAGCCGGTTTCTCTGCGCAAAAAGCTGAGCGATTTTGCCGATTATCTCAAGAATATTTACGGGTAGCTTATGCAATGGAATGCTGAAACGAAAGACCGTATTAAGGCTCGTTTGAATGCGAAGGAAAATTCGCTTGCACCGTATGCTTGCAGGTCTGCTGCAGCGGTTCGTTTTCGCGAGGCATCGGAAGATGTTCGCCCGAACTTTTTTCACGATTCGGACAAGATTATCCATTCCTATTGCTACAGCCGCTACATTGACAAGACGCAAGTTTTTTATTTGGTCGAGAACGATCATATTACACACCGCGTGTTGCATGTGCAACTGGTTTCAAAGATTGCACGTACGATTGGGCGTTTCCTAAATCTGAATGAAGATTTGATTGAGGCGATTTCGTTGGGGCACGATGTGGGCCACACGCCTTTTGGTTACGATGGCGAGCGCATTCTGTCGGCATTTTTGGAAAGCCAAGGTGCCGGAATTTTTGAACATAACGTGCAGAGTTTCCGCTTGTTCCATGACCTTGAAGCGTACGGCAAGGGCTTGAACTTGACCGCACAAGTGCTTGATGGAATTATTTGCCACAACGGCGAAATTCTGAAAAACGAATACGGCTGCGACAAAAGCAAGACTCCAGAAAAGTTGCTGGCAGAATATCGCAACAGTTTGACAGGCACACTGAAGTCGAAAAACATGGTCCCGATGACGCTCGAAGGCTGCGTGATGCGTATTTCGGATGTGATTGCCTACATTGGCCGCGACATCGAAGATGCCATCATCTTGAAATTGGTTAAGCGTGATGACCTCCCCCGCGAGGTTACGGAAATTCTCGGCAATAACAACAAAGAGATTGTCAACACGCTTATTACCGACCTTGTGAACAATAGCATCGATAAAGAAACGCTGACATTCTCGGCGGATGTCTTTGATGCGCTTAACCGCCTGAAAGATTGGAACTACAAGAACATTTATCTGAATCCGAAAAAGTCATCGCAAGACGGCAAAATCAAGGCGATGTTTGAGACTGTTCTGGAAGAATGCCTCGAAGAACTGGAATCCGGTAAAAAGGTAACCGGAATTAAGCACTGGTTTGAAACGATGCGTGACGAGTACAAGACCGCAACATCAAAGGCGCGCGTCGTTGCTGATTACGTTTCCGGAATGACGGATGACTACTTGATGAACGCCTATAAAGAAATCGTGATTCCCAAGTCGTTTGGGATAAATTTTGCTGAATAATTTCAAGGTGTCATCTTTTGACAACGGAACAAATGTATATTGTGTCATGGAAGAATTTTCGACTTTAAACTGCTATGCTGCACCTGAATTTTGCATTGAATCTTAAGAATCTTGCCGACGAAATGATTGACGAGATTTCCCGGTGTTGGAAGAATCCGTTCGAGGCTCCCGTTGTCATTTTTCCGGATCCGAAATTGGAACAATGGTTCCGTTTGCGTTGGGTACAAAAGAAGGGCGTGGTAGCGAATCTTGAAATCACGACGATAGACAAGTTCCTTTTCCGTACGCTTTCGCATGGAAATGCCTCGAAGCAGAAAATTTCGGCCGATATTTTGCGAAATGTATTGATTGCGTACCTTAAAGGGGACGCTTTGCTGCAAGATGTAAAGAATCTTAAGGAAATTCAATCGTATTTGGCTTCTGAAACTGGTGAGATGGATGATGCGAAGTTGTTTGACTTTGCAAATACATTGGCTGGTCTTTTCCTGGAATACGAAACGAGTCGACCGGGTGACTTTATTTCGCCTTTGCAAAGTGACCATTACGAGGGTTTGCTCGCCTACTGGAAGCAGGGGGAGTTGCGCGACTTTTTCTCGACTAAGGATAGGCCCGCTCCCAAGGAGAAGTGGCAACGCTTTATTTATGCGAAGTTGTTCCATAACGATGGCAACGATTCTCTGCTGACCAGGACTTTTAAGGCGACTGTAGCGCGCTCGGGGCATAAAACTGAATTTTTGACATTGCCTTATTTGTTCTCGCTGAGCAAGGATGATTTTGATTGCAAGGCCCCCATCTTTATTTTCGGCCTTTCGGGAATGGGTCAGTTTTACCGTGTTATTTTGCAGCAGCTTGCTAGTCAAAAAGAAGTTTACGCCTATATCCAGAATCCGTGTATGGAATTTTGGGAAGATGTGGATGTCAAGCCCGTAAGGCGTTGGAATAGGGCCAATGCGCCTGCTGGAATCGCATTGCCCCAGGCGACAAATGACGATGCTGAACAAAACCTGGACGAAAATGAAAATCTGCTGCTGAAAAATTGGGGACGGACTGGCCGCGAAAACATAAGGCTTTGGTGCCTTTCCAGTGACTATACCTTTGATTTTAAGGATGCCGATTTTAGCCCCGATTCGCTGCTGCATCAGGTGCAGTACTTGGTGGCGCATCGTAAGAATGAATTTGAATCGGAAAACGGGGTGGAAAATGCGGATTTTGCTGCAGACCGCTCGCTTACCTTGACGGCCGCTCCGTCTGCATTACGTGAAATAGAAGCTCTCCATACCGAAGTGTGTCATCTTTTGCAAGATGGGATTCGACTTGATGAAATGATTGTGGTGTCCCCGAATTTGGATCAGTACAGGACGCCTATCGAACAGGTTTTCAATGCGGCGAAAAAGGATTCCCCTTTCTACATTTCGTTTACCATTACGGATTACCCTGAAAAAGATACGCTGATTGAAAATGCTGTAGAAAACTTGTTTGAAATTCACCAGCAAGGCTATATTTCGAGACCCGCGTTCTTTAGCCTCGTGAAAAATCCCGTGGTTCAGGCGTCGCTTTCCATCAATCCAGACTATATTACGGCTTGGGAACAGTGGATTGTAAACATGAACGTATTCCGTCATGGCGGCAAAATCCGCGAAGATGACTGGGAGCATTGCGTAAATCAACTATTGCTGTCGCAGGTGAGTGCAAGTCCGTTCCGTTTCGAAAATGATGGATATGTGCCATACTCGGATATCGAATCGGGAAATACGGATTCAGTGCAGAAGTTCATTGACTGTATTGACGGATTGCGCAAGTGGATTGCCTTTGCTCGCGAGGGGCTCGACGTAAGTGAAAAGAATAGCATTCAGCAGCTCGAAAAAATGCTTTCGTACTGGGTCTCTATTCCAGCGAATGAAGATGGCTTTGTGAATGAAAAGAATATCTGGTACAAAATCCAGAATGCGATTGACTTGCTGAATATTCAGTTCGACGCGGGTGCGGAATATATTTCTTGGAAAATTGTACAGCAGACAATCCAGTGTGCTTGCAAGAATACGCGCGGAGGCAATAACCGTTTATTTAGCGGTGGACTAACCTTCATGAAATTTTCGGTCAACCGTACGATTCCTGCAAGGCATATCTTTTTCATTGGCGCGAACGCGAGCGTATTCCCTGGCCGCAAAAAGCAGAATACGATGGATTTGCGCACGCAGGCGAAACGTTGGCCTGGTGATGATTCCGTAATCGACCGCAACTGCTATACGTTCCTGTGCCAGTTGATGAGTGCTGCGGACGGATTCCATATCAGCTACATCAATAGGAACTTGCAGAAAGATGAGGAACTATTCCCGGCTTCGGTGGTGCGCGATTTGCAGTTCTTTATCGCCTCTTCGAAGGTGCCTGGCGCGCATGCGTTTGACGAAAAGAAAATTCCGTTGGACGAGACCCGTAAACCGGATGATTTGTTTACGCAACGCGCCTTGCGAAACAGGATGAGCCTTTATCTTGATACTGTTGAAAATCAGCCGAAAAAAATCCAAGAACCCGAAAAGTCCGTACTTCCTGATAAGGTGACTACGCGGGAACTGAAACAGTTCTTTGAAGACCCGTTCCGCTTTCAACTTGCGAAATCTGTGCGTTTGCCTTCTCTCGAAGATAATCCCGAAAAGGAGCTTTTTGAGCCGATTGACTTGAAGGCGTATGACAAGTCCAAGTTGCTCAGGGAATATGTCCATTCCATTTTAAGCGAGGACTTTAGTGGATATACGAAGACGGAACAGGAATGGATTTTAAGAAGAAAATTTCCGAATGGTATTTTTGGCGAGATTGTTCAGCAGAAATACAATGACATGGCTGCAGATATTGCGCAGAAAATACAGGCGGGCGATTTCCTGATTCCTGCAACCTATCAGGAAAAGCGTGAAACGGTCCTGAATAATGCGGGGCATTTGTGGACGCTCATGACCACTCTAGATTGGTACACCCAGCTTGATGAGCATGAGCATCTTCTTTTTACGGTAAAGAAAAATGCCGGAACGGTCCTTGATTTTATCAAGATGTACCTTGATGCACTTTTGATTGCGGCGTCGAGTAATACGAAAGAAATTGCGGAAACGTTCCACCTTAGAATATACCTGAGCGCTAACGATTCGCCACAGGAAAAGTCGTTTGAGATAGAACCGGAAACAGCTTCGTCCTTGCTTAAGCAAATGTTTGACCGTGCCTACGTCAAAAAATACGCGAAGTGCGCTCCGGTGCAGTTGTTCTCGGATAAACTGATTATGACTTTTGCGGATTACCGCTACAAGCTTACGTGCCAGAATGGTCCGTGGGAATATTTTGACGGGAAGAAACTTTTTGCACCAGAAAAATTTTCGGGATTCTCGATAGACAATTTCAAGGAAGAATGGACTACTGCGATTAAGGAACAGACAAGCCTTCTTGCGCCCATTTGGAGTGACGAAAATGAATAATTTCGACATCAATGAGTTTAAGGAAGGCGAGAATCTGTTCATTGCAGCTTCGGCAGGAACGGGTAAAACCTATACGATTCAGCAGGTCGTTGCAAAGTTGGTGTTGAGTGGTCTTACGCTGGACCAGATTTTGATTGTGACCTACACCGAAAAGGCGGCGGGTGAACTCAAGGACCGAATCCGAAAAATCATAGAGGATAAATCCTTGGAACATCCGGGAAACGCGATGTTGCAGCAGGCGCTCCGCGATATCCATAGTGCGCCGATTGGGACAATCCATTCTTTTTGTGAGAAGGTCTCTGCTGAGTTTGCGTATGAGGCGGACGTTCCGTTTGAACAGCAAATGGTCGATGAAAATGCCGTTGCGGATTTGATTGAAAAACTGATTCGTGATAACTGGATTCATGATGAACTTTTTGTGGCGTATGTGAAGGGCGGCGGAAGTGTTGAACGGTTGTCGTTGCTTTTGCAGAAGTCGATACAGACCTATATTCCTGAAACGGTCGTGTTTCCGCCGGATTCCGATGTCATTGTCGGCGGCGACAAATTGACTTTCTCGGAACTAAGCGAAATTAACGAAGCGAAAAATTACGAAGACTTGCTGCTTACAGATACTTTTGCTGCTGCGGTTCACGTTTTGGAAGGTTGCTTTGATCAGCCGGTGACCAAGAGCAAGACGGCAAAGGATTTTATCAAGGTTTTAAAAGAATGGCGCAAGGGAAAAAATCTTTATAACGGAAATACGTTCCGCATTAAAGTTGAAAATCCTCAAAGTGAATTCGAGCAAGCCTTGCAGATTATTGTTGATTTCAAGAATCTGCTGGATCCCAAAAAGGGAATAGATGCGTTCCTTTCTCAGAAATGCCTGTTTACTTACATTCCCAAGTTGTACAGGGAATGGGAAAAAGAAAAACGCGTCAAGAAAATTCAGTCGTTCAATGACATGATTCGGAATGTCCGCAATGCGGTCATGGTCGAAAATTCGCCCTTGATTCACTCGCTCCGGCAAAAATATCGTTATGCCATTATTGACGAGTTCCAAGATACGAATGCGCTGCAATGGGACATTTTCAAGAAGATTTTTGTCGAGGCAAATGACGGCCTGCATCATATTCTGGTGGTAGGCGATCCGAAACAGTCGATTTATTCGTTCCAGGGTGCAGACCTTAATGTTTATGAAAAGGCAATTTCTGAAATCGGACTCGGAAAGGCTCTCGCAACAAACTGGCGCTCCAGCGATGTGATGATTAAGGCTTGTAACAAGCTGTTTGAAACGAGTCCTGATTTCGATTTTGAATTTCTGCCGTCGAATTGCCCGCCAAGTCCCAAGCCTGATGCCGAATATAAGGGCGAGCCTGTAAAGCCCTTCTGGATTAGTGAAGAGGATGTTGAGCCGAAGGAATATGCAGAAATTGTCGTCAATAACATTATCGATTTTTGCACATTCGAAGATGGTAAAACGAGATTGCGGATTCCTGATAAGGAAACGCATTCTTTGCGCAATGTAAAATTCTCGGATTTTGCGATTCTCGCGCGAACCCGTTCGGAACTAGAACATGTCGAATATAAGTTGCGTAAGGTAGGGCTCCCGTTCTTGCGTTACAAGGATGACAATCTTTTCAAGAGCAGGGAATGCGCCGAATGGAGTGCCTTGCTCAAGGCAATCGATGTCGAAGATTACTCCGAAAGAAATCGCAATTATTTGTATGCTGCGCTTTTGACTGATTTCTTTGGCAGGAATTTAGACTATATCAATGCGACTAAATCTGCTGAAATTTCTGTCGATGAAATTTCGACGTTTGTCAAGTGGCATGCTCTTGCGGAATCACGCCGTTGGGCCGAACTGCAGGAAAGCATTTATGCAGAAGCTCCCAATATGAGGGAACTCTATCAGCCTGAAAATCTCCAAAGCTTGAACAAGATTCGTCAAATTGGCGATTATATTGTCGAATATCTATACACGACAAATAGTTCGCTCGAAGAAATGATTCGCCATTTGGATGGTCTTGTGACGGATTCCGAAGAGGCTCTCAAGGATTCAAGCATTGTGGCGAAGGGAACGGACCTTGATGTTATCCAGACGATGACGATTCATGCCTCTAAAGGCTTGGAGTATCCGATTGTTATTTCGGTGGCGGGCGAACGTGGCCACGCCGGTTCATCGGGGCCGTATCTGGTGCATTTAGAAGATGAATCTAGACGGCTTTTGTCTTTCGATGATGATAGCAAGGAACTTTCGAAGCATGAAACCGAAGAAGAATGGCGCCGTCTCTTTTATGTGGCGTTCACCCGTGCGACGCACATGCTTGTCATGCCCCGTTTTGCAAAGACGACGGTGAATGCCAAGGGTGATGTTCGTGAACGTAAGAAAGAGCTCACTTGGCTTTCGAAGACAATGGATAATTTCTGTCTCGATAGCGAAAATCAAGCGCTCTACTATGAGCGACTCGTAGACAAGCCTATTGAAAACCTTAAGAGACGGGTCTCGCAAATTCTTGCCAGTATGGGTAGCGCCGAAAAAGAATCGGGCTTGATGGATGCTCAAAAGCTTGCGGAAAAGATGGCTGCATGGAATGTTTGGAACCGTTACCCGCATTCTACGTCATACTCGCAGATTGCGCATGGCGCGCAGGAACAGGAAACCGACGAAGGCCGCCTGCAAAAAGATGAAGGTGATGGTACCGTACGCGTGGTGAAAAATGCAGATACATACCCGCGCGGTGCTGAACTCGGTAACGCATTGCACAAGATCTTTGAGTTGGTCGATTTCCAGGAAATCGGGCAAATGGATTTGCAAACTGCGAAAGACAATGCAGCTTTCAAGGATTTGATTGTATCGTCGTTCCTGCACGAATCGCTGGATATTGATGCGCATCCCGATTGGATTGATACGACTGCGGAATTTGTGTGGAATACGTTAAATGCGAATTTGAACGTGGTCGAGGGTAATGTCAAAAAGCCTGAAACATTCAGTTTGAATGAAATTGCGCATGAATCCCGCCGAAGTGAAATGCTTTTCTTTATGGATTTAAAGTCGGCACATGAAAGAGAAGTAATGAACTTGTATTGCAAGGGCTTTATGGATCTTTTGTTTGAGCGGAATGGTCGCTATTGTATTTTGGACTGGAAGTCCGACTATATTGAAACTTACGATGAATCTGCCATGAAGAATCAGATGCTCTTGCGTCGCTATAATGTGCAGCAAGTTCTGTATTCGTATGTGCTTATCCGCTGGCTAAAATCGTTCTATCCGCAAATGAGCGAATCGGAAATTTTCGAGAATTATTTTGGTGGCATTTATTATGTGTTCTTCAGAGGTTGCCGCGCGGGTGAAAGTTGCGGAATTGTGACGAGTACATTTGAATCTTTTGAAGAACTGGAAAAACTTTATAAGGGGATTGTCGACTGATGCATAGCTTGTTTATCAATATCATGCTTGAATGCGGTGGAATCTCTTTATTGCAGGCCCGGTTATTGAAATTCCTGACCGGCGTTCAGAAGAACTTGAATCAAGATGCCTTGAACTTTTTTGCGCTACTGCTTGCAAAGCAGAATGACGGTGATACGAGAATCCCTGTCGAAGAAAAACATCTGCTAGCTGTTTTGCAAAATAAGATGCGAAATCTGGGTGTCGAAAAAATTGATGCATTTGCGGCATCGGTTGTAAATGGGGCGCGTTCCATAGAACAGGGTGCGTTTGAAAATATTGTAGAAAATGCTCCTGATGCAAGTGCGTTTTATCAAAAGCCGTTTGTGCTGCAAGATGGATATGTGTATCCGTCCAAGTATTATTTTGCAAAGTCGATAGTCGAAAACAAGGTCAAGGAATTTTTTAATTGCGCTCCGTATAACGAGTCGGATATTCAGGATTGTGTGCAATGCGTCCGATCGATAACGCAAGGCCCGCAGGGTGCTGGAATTACGCTGGAGCAGGAACAGGCTTTGGCCGTGATTCGTGGTAAACAGGAAAACTTGATTGTGACAGGTGGGCCGGGCACCGGCAAGACGACGGTCGTCTTTTTCCTGCTCCGGGAACTCTATCTGAATTCCGAAAAGTATTTGCATGCGCCTCTTTATCTGGCGGCTCCGAGTGGCAAGGCCGCTGACCGCATGAAAGAAAGCATTGAACAGTCGGTCGGCCTGATTGCTGCCGATGAGTTCGAGGCGAATTTTGTCATCTACAACAAGATGTCGAATGCGGAATCGTTTACGTTGCATCGGCTTTTAGGTTATAGACCTGGCGAAAATAAGTTTATCTATAATTCCGAAAATCGTTTTCCTGAGAATTCGGTATTTGTCGTTGATGAATCGAGTATGATTGACTTGACTCTTTTTGCGGATTTCTTGCAGGCACTGCCGCATAGTGCGCGGGTCTTTCTACTAGGTGATGCGCACCAGTTGCCATCGGTCGATGCTGGTGCAGTCTTGGGCGAACTTCTCGAAGCGAAGGCCGATTCTACGGTCAAACTTACAGTTTCTAGGCGTTTCAATGAAAAGTCTGCAATCGGCAACTTGTCGAAACTTGATGGCGTGTTGCCCCATTCGTTTATTTCGCCAAAAGATTGGAATTTGCGCGAAGAAGTTCAGCTGCTGAATCTTGATACAAGGGAAAAGTCCGCCGATTTGCAAGGAATCCTTGAAAAATGGGTGAAAGAATATTTGGATTCCTTTGTGCAACTCGCTTCGCAAATTGTACCCAATAAACCTGGCCAAGATGAATTGCTGGATCGAGTCTGGAATTTTGCATCTAAGTCGAGAATCCTTTCTGCGGAACGTTTGGGTGCTGCTGGTGTTCAGAATATCAATGCTACAATCGAACGCCTCTTACTTGCGAAAGCGAATGGACTTCCGGCTTGTAAAATCGTTATGCTCAATCGCAACCAGAGCAGTTTTAGACTTTACAACGGCGATACGGGAATTCTTTGTACTGCGGGTAATGGCGAAAAGTATATCATGTTCAAGGGCAATAAGGGCTTTGTCTTTTATCCAGAATATCAGTTTGCTCCCGATGTGCTTGAGTCGGCCTTTGCAATAACCATTCACAAGGCCCAAGGTTCTGAATATGACCATGTGTTGATGTTCCTGCCTACCAGAATTGGGCATCCTCTATTGAACCGTCAGATTCTTTACACCGGCATTACCCGCGCGAAGGAATCTGTAACCATCGTCGCCACCCTCGAAACCTTCAAGGTAGCCTGCGAGACGGTCATCACTCGCGATACGGGAATTCAATTGTAGGTTGCAAAAGGTCTGTTGATAAATGAAAATTATCCGCGTAACAAAAGAGTGTGAACGGGCCGGAGCCTATTATGTGCGTATTCAGACGATGATGCGCAAACACCAGATTCCGCTCGAAGCTGAAGTCGACGAGAACGACGGCGAAAACTGCCACTACATCCTAGCGCTTGATGACATTTATCCAGTGGCCACATGTCGCTGGTTCGCCGTTGATGATGAATCTGCAGAAGTTGGGCGTGTGGTGGTGTTGCCGGAATATCGCGGTCAGCATTTGGGTCCGGCGGTTGTTGCCGAAGCGGAACAGTGGATGCGCGAGGCGGGCTTCAAGAAGGCTGTAATCTCTAGCCGCATAGGTGTTGAAGGTTATTATGAAAAAATGGGCTACCGCTTTAACGAAAACGGTAAGGCCCATCATGACACGTTTCAATGCGTGTACATGGAAAAGGAACTGTAATATTCGTTGAGGGCAACGTCATTGCGAGCGAATGCGAAGCAATCCATAGGAGAAAAAATATGCCGAGTACACAAAAATTTCGTGATTATGTTGTGGTGCAGTTTAAAGGCGAGCTGCGTGTAACCACCCGCAAGATGATGGGCGAGTACATTCTTTATGCCGACGGGAAAATCTTTGGCGGGATTTACGATGACCGTCTCTTGGTGAAGCCTGTGCCCGCCGCTTTGAAAATGCTCCCGACTGCGAAAAAGCAGTTGCCCTATGATGGTGCAAAACCCATGCTCCGCATTACCGCCGAGCAGGTTGCCGACAGCGCCTTTTTGGCGAAACTCCTGGACGCCATGCTCCCGGAATTGCCTGCCCCGAAGAAGAAGTAATTCCGACGAACGGGCGGAATCTGCTGATGTCCGGTGTTCGTTTTTTGAGCAAAATAAAGTATCTTCATAAATGAGAAGATGGTTGCCTAGGGCAATATTTTGGGGGCTGGATATGTTTTCGCCGAAATTGATATTACGGATTGTTCTGGTATGCGTGTGCGTACTGGTTTTGCCGGCGTGGGCAGGTTCTGCGGATTCGCTCAATCTTGCAGTTGATGCGAAAAAAGATGTTTCCATCGAGACGGGAATTCCGGAAGGCGCGACTTACAACTACACTACGGATACGACGACTTTTCTCGGATGGATTCTTTCGTGTGATGAAGAAGACTATGAATGCAAAAAGAAGTACGTCAAGAATCACAAAAAATATTCTGCTTATGAAGTGCAGAAGCGTGAAGGAGAAAATATCAGGAATAATTGGCACCACAAAAACCGCGATGACAAGTTCGGTTATTTGGGAATTGCTTTGACTGCGCCCTTCGTTGCCGAAGAGGGCAAGGTGTTGTTCGGGGTCGAGCTTGTTACCAATATGGTTTTCCGGTTTGGCGAGTTTTTCGCATCGATGGGCGGGGGAGCGAACGCGTCCATGGGCTTCGCCAATGTGGAATTATTCTACAGGCCGCCTATTGACATGAACGGCATCTGGAAAATCGCACCTGAAGTTGGCATGGGCGTCACTTCTTATGGACCTTTTGACAGTGATGATTATGTACAGCCGCTGTTCCATTATTCAGTGGGAGTGCGCTACGAGCATACTCTGCAGAGCCGAAAGAATATCATTGAAGACGAAGATGTTCTGATTAACGGCGTGAGTGCCGGTTGCGCCGTCTGGATGAATTACGCGGACTTTGCCGGCGTCAAGTGCGATGTCCGATTCGGGTTGTATTTGTAGAAAACGCCTTTTGGAACATTTTTTTTCGGCCAAAAAACGGGGAGATTTGTTTTTTCGTGCGGATTTTAGTATTTTAATGTCCGTAAAAATTTTAGAGGTACTCACATGGATATTCAGGAACTTTCGGAAAAGGTGCGCGAACAGAGCGCATTCTGCATGAATTTGTTGCGCGAAGTGGAAGGAACGGTGATTGGCCAGAAGGCTCTGGTCGAAAGCATTCTGACGGGTATTCTGGCTGACGGCCACGTGCTTTTGGAAGGCTTGCCGGGCCTTGCCAAGACGACTGCGGTGAAGGCTTTTGCCGATGCCGTGTCGCTGGACTTCAAGCGTATTCAGTTTACGCCCGATTTGCTCCCGGCCGACTTGCTCGGTACTACGATTTATAACGCCCGCGAAGCGAAGTTTGAAACCCGTAAGGGCCCGCTCTTTACGAACCTGGTGCTAGCCGATGAAATTAACCGTGCGCCCTCGAAGGTGCAGAGTGCCTTGCTCGAAGCCATGCAGGAACGCCACATCACCATCGGTGACGAGACGTTCAAGCTCGACGAACCGTTCCTGGTGCTTGCCACCCAGAACCCGATCGAACAGGAAGGTACTTACCCGCTGCCCGAAGCCCAGGTGGACCGTTTCTTGCTGAAGGTAAAGGTGTCTTACCCGAACAAGGCCGACGAAATGAAGATTCTCGACGCTGTTGCAGGTGCAGGGCTCCGTCAGCCGCAGGCTGTGGCTACCAAGCAAGATATTCTGGCTGCTCGCCAGTTGGTGAAGCAGGTGTACGTGGACGAACGCGTGCGTGAATACATCGTGAACCTCGTGCTCGCCACCCGTGACCCGGGTTGCATCAAGCGCAGCGACCTGGTCGGCTTCGTCGAAGTCGGTGCTTCGCCGCGAGCATCTATCGGCCTCGCCCAGGCGGCAAAGGCTCATGCGTTTATTCAGGGCCGCGCCTACGTGACTCCGGAAGATGTGAAGGCTGTCGCCATGGAAGTGCTCCGTCACCGCATTATCCTCAGCTACGAGGCCGAAGCGGAAGAAGTCTCCGCCGAAACCGTCGTGCAGAAGATCCTCGACAGCGTGGAAGTTCCGTAGTGAATTTAATTTGTTCTAAACGTGCTTTAAAAAGGGGACTTGTTGCAAGTCTCCTTTTGCTTGCTTTATGTTCGTGTAGTGCATCTACTTCGGGACCATGCAGGAGCTCGATATATGAGGAATGCATGAAAAACGCCATGGAATCGTGGATGGCGGATATCTATTGTTCTGAGCTTGCCAATTCCGAATGCGATGATTATGAAGAATGATGCTTTTTTCTTAAAAATCCTTGTTTTTCCTTGTTTTCGCGGGCGTTGAACGTCTCCCAGGCTTCCAATTAGGAATCTCTTTTTTATCTTTATGGCGAAAAAGGGCTCAGGGAAATCCTCTGGGTAGCTTATTTTCGTGTTTAACTAGTTTAAAAAAACGAAGGATATATGGCAAATCGTGTTGTAATCGGTTCCCAGTGGGGTGACGAAGGCAAGGCCAAGGTTGTTGATTTTCTGACTCTGGACGCAGACTACATTGTGCGTTTTCAGGGCGGTGCAAATGCCGGCCATACCGTAGAAGTGGGCGACAAGAAGTTCGTGTTCCACTTGATTCCCTCGGGCATCATGCACGAAGACAAAATTTGCGTGATTGGTAACGGTGTCGTGCTCGACCCGATCCAGACGCTCGACGAAATTGCAGACCTCCACACGAAGGGTATCAACCCGGAAGGTCGCCTGTTCATTGCCGACAATGCACACGTGGTGCTCCCGTACCATTCTACCCTCGACAAGGCCAAGGAAAAGAAGGCTGGCAAGGCCGCTATCGGTACCACGGGTCGTGGCATTGGCCCCTGCTATAGCGACAAGGTGAACCGTATCGGTGTCCGCGTGGGCGACCTCATGGACGAACGCGAACTGCGCCCCCGCGTCGAAGCCATGGCCAAGGTTCACAACGAAGAATTTAAGGTGATGTACGATGTGCCCGAAATCGACCCGGAAAAGGTCATCAAGGACTACCTCGAACTCGGCCAGAAGATCAAGCCGTTCGTGCGCGACGTAAGCGCCATGCTCTATGCCGCCGTGAAGTCTGGCAAGCGCCTGGTGTTCGAAGGTGCCCAGGGCACTATCCTCGACGTGGACCAGGGTACTTACCCGTTCGTGACCTCCAGCAATACCGTTGCCGGCTATGCTAGCTGCGGTGCAGGCATTGGCCCCACGGCCATTGACCAGGTGGTTGGCGTGGTGAAGGCTTACACGACCCGCGTGGGTAACGGTCCGTTCCCGACTGAACTTTTGGACGAAACGGGCGATACGCTCCGTAAGATTGGTAACGAATACGGTGCAACCACTGGTCGTAACCGCCGCTGCGGTTGGTTCGACGCTCCGGTGGTCCGCAAGGCTGCCGTGGTGAACGGCCTCACTCACTTGGCTATCACCAAGCTGGACGTGCTGGACACCTTCGATACCATCAAGATTTGCACTCACTACGAATGCGATGGCGAAAAGATCGAAAACTTCCCGAACCAGCTTTCCAAGGTCGGCCGCTGCGTGCCGGTCTACGAAGAAATGCCGGGCTGGAAGTGCGATACCACCAAGTGCCGTAAGCTGGAAGAATTGCCGGAAAATGCCCGCAAGTACCTGAACCGCATGGCGGAACTGGTGGGCGTGAAGATCGGCATGATTTCTATCGGTGCCAAGCGCGACCAGAGCATTATCGTGGATCTGGACTAGGAATCTAACTGAAGGAGAAAGAAGAAATGGACAGCAATGTATGTGGTCTTTTGAAAGGCGTTGACCTTTTTTCTGAACTGACTGAAGAGCAGCTTGGCTTGCTCGCCAATCTGGTTGTTGTCCAGGACTTCAACCGCGACGAAACCGTGGTTCTTGAAGGTGACTGTTCGCTGAAGGCTCTGTACCTGATCGCTTCGGGTACGGTGCAGGTCTACATGACCGGCGTCGATGGGCGCGAGACGATCCTCAGTTTCTTGGAACGCGGTGACTTCTTTGGCGAAATGTCGCTCATCGACGGGGAACCGAGGTCTGCCTCGGTTCGCACCGTAACCGATGCACAGCTGATGATTATTCACCGTGAACCGTTCCTGACGCTTATTCGCCAGACTCCGGAAATCGCCATGTCGCTCCTTTCTGAAATGAGCAAGCGACTCCGCAAGGCGAACAAGCAGATCGGTTCGCTTTCTACCATGTCGGTGAGCGGCCGCGTTGCTGGCACGCTCCTGAACCTGATGGAAGAACGTGGCATGCGTATTCATACCGACAACGGCCAGATGGTGACGGTGATTCACAACCGCCCGACCCAGCAGCAGTTGGCGGACATGTCGGGTACTACCCGCGAAACTGTTAGCCGTATCTGTTCCCTGTTGGTGAAGGCGAACGCAATCGCCATGACCGGCAAGGATATCGTTATTTTTGACGAAGGTGCGCTGCAGGAAAAGGCGACGAAAGGATAGGGAAATTCGGAATTCAGAATTCGGAATTCAGAATTCGGAGTTTTATGAATAAATTAAAGTCTATTTTGAATAAAGTTTTAGCGTGGCTCAAGGCGGCGCCGGTTGTAAAGGCGATTGGCATTTGGGTCGTCCTTTTGATTATACTCGCTTTTGCTGTAGACAAGCTGGTGATGCCGATTTTCTCGGGCCATTTTGCCTCTACGGGTGAAGTCCCGAATTTGGAAGGCATGACGCAAGAAGCCGCCGAAAAGGCCTTGGACGAAGCGGGCTTTAAGTATGAATGGCTTGCCGAAGGCCGTTATAACGCCCAGATTCCGGAAGGTCTGGTACTGGTGCAGATGCCCGCTGCCGGACGCACAGCAAAGCTTGGCCGTACGGTAAAGCTTACCAAGAGCTTGGGGCTTCGCGAAGTGGAAATCCCCGATCTTCGCGGCAAGAGCCAGAAACAGGCGGCGATTTCTTTGAGCCGCGCTGGCCTTGTGCAGGGTGCGATTGTGAAGGGCGCCCACCAGAGCATTCCCCGCGGTGTCGTGATTCGCACTATTCCTTTTGCAGGTCAGAAGGTTCGCGTGGGCGATACGGTGAAGGTGGTGATTTCTGCCGGCGTGACGATGGGTAACACTTTGCTTCCTGATTTTGCCGGCGAACAGATCGATAACGTATACGCAAAAATCGAAAAGCTCGGCTTTAGGGTCGGAAAGATCAAACGTAAAAAAGACGGCGAAGGCCGTGCGCCCGGAACCGTGATTGAAACTACTCCTAGACATGGTGATTACTTGCCGCCCGATACCAAGATTGATTTCGTGATTGCGGACTAGGATGTTCATGAAGTTTTTGTTTGTCTCACTTGCAATGGCGGCGACTCTTGTGACGATGTCGCTTTCGCTTTCGGCGTGTGCCTCGTCCTCTAAAAAGGGGGACGCTTTGACGGCTGCAGACTCTGCCGCGATTGCCATGGCTGTGAACGCAAAACTGGATTCAATCAAGAATGCGACTGGAGATTTGTCGCTTTCCCAGAATATCGATGCTGCCCATGAATCTTTTATTCGTGCCCAGGAAATGGAACTGCGCGGAGAAAGATCCTTGGCCAATGTGTTCTGGCAGCATGCTGCGGAATCGGACCCCAATAGCAGATACCTGGCCTTTAAACTTGCCGAAATCATGATGGCCCAGGGCGCGGATTCCCTGGCCTTGATTCAGGCTCAACGGGCCCAGACCCTGAAGGGGCGGCCGACGGCTTCCCAATTGGGCATGCTTGCCCACTTGTACGTGAAGGACGGTCGTGCCGATTCTGCCCGTAAGTATTTCAATGCAGCTCTGGATACTTCCCGTTACCAGGATATGACGCTGCTGTACGACTACAGCCTGTTCCTTGAGGCTGTTCAAGACGGCAAGGAACTGACTCGAGTCTATGACTTGCTCCTGCCCCAGGTAAATTACATGCCTACGCTTTTCCAGCGCCAGCTCAAGCTGCTTTTGGATCAGGGCAGGGATTCGGCGGTAGTGGAGCTTTTTGCGAAGGGCCACGAGGCTACCGGTGACAAGAAAATGCTTTTGCAGATGGTACAGGGACTTGTGTTCCAGCAGCGTTTGAAAGAAGTGAATGCAGTGGTGGATACCCTTACGGAATCGACTCCGGAAGATGAATCCATGATTGTGCTTCTGATGAGCGCCCTTGCCGAGAAGAGTCGCGATTCCGCTTATGCCATGCTCAAGAAAAAGTATTACACCGATCAGGTGCGCACGCCTATGCTTGCCAACTTCTTGGGCCATTATGAGCATATGTTCGGTGATCTGGACAGTGCAAAGGTTCACTTAAAAATAGCGGCGGAACAGTTGGTGGACCAGCGGGTCTATGCGACCAATGCTTACCACGCCCTTTCGGCGATTGCCTTTAAAGAAAAGAAGAATAAAGATGCCGTGCGCTATGCCGAAAAGGCTGACTCCGTAGCCTTGGGTAGCGACAAGGCCGCCCTTGCCCTGACTTACGGCACGGCGGGACAATACGGCAAAGCCTACAAGATGCTGGACTCGGTGATTGTGGTGTGGGACAAGTGGACCCCCATGGAAGGCATTGCCGATTCTGCCTCTATACAGCGCATGAAGAGCGACGTTGAACGCAATAGGCGCCAGTTCCGTAGCGTGTATGCCCGAATTCTGTGCGTAGAAGCCCAGGAAATTTGGCAGAAGGACATTGCGGATTCTGCGAGGATTAAAAAGGCGGTTGCCTTGCGTGAACGTGCCGACGGATTCTACAAGGATTTGGCCGCAAGGGATACGATGGACATGGGTGTCCGCGTTTTGATGGCCATGAACCTGGAACGCATGGAACGCTATGAAGAAGCTTTCGCTCTGTTCGAAAAAATCTTGAGCAACAAGAAGGCGGCCGTTGACCGTGCCGAAGTCTTGAATTATTACGGTTATACGCTGATTGACTTGAATCGCAGCCCGGCAGAACTGGACAAGGGAATTGCCTTGGTGGACCAGGCCCTTTTGATGGAAAAGGAAGGCCAGCCTTCGGAAGCCTATTTGGATTCGAGAGCTTGGGGCTTTTACCGCAAGGGACTTTATAACGAAGCCCTCACGGTGATGAAATTGATCAAGAGTCCTCACTTTGATGAAGATTTCGTTTACTGGGAACATATGGCGGCAATTCAGGAAGCGTTGGGTATGAAGGCCGAGGCCAAGGACGCGTACAAGAAACTGAAAAAGTTGCAGCCGCATCACCCTGCCGTGAAGAAATACTTTAAGAAAAAGTAGGTAGTAGACAGTAGGCAGTGATTAGTGGTTGGGAAGTGTTTTGAAAAATTGCGTGAAAATAATTCTGTTGATAGCTGCTGTTGCAGGCCTGTTCGGTTGTGCGGGTAAAAAGCCCGTGGTAGAGCCGGTTGCTGCCGATAGCACTGTTTTGGTCGAAGCTCCTCGCGACAGTTTGCGCGCTAAATTTGTGCTTACGATATTCCAGCAGGATACGGCGACGCAAGAGGTAAAAGCGCAGGAATTTGATGCGGTTCTTTTCTCGGTGCCGGGCAAGCGCTACCGTATGGAACTTACAGGCCCATTAGGCATTGGCGTGGCATCTCTCCTATGGCAAGAAGAGGGATGGCAAATGACATTCCCGACAGAAAAACTTTACATGAACGGCGTGGGCTACATGGTGGGGCTTTTGAATACTGATGCTCTTCCGATGGTGCATATCCACCAGGTTGCAGACATTTTTGATGGCCGTCTGTTGCCCGAAGGTTATGAAGAGGTTGCTCCGCCCGAAGATTCGACGAAGGTCGAAGGTGCCGTTTATGCCCGTGAAAAAATGGGACGCCTTTTCCACTTTGTTAAAGAAGGTGACCATGTTTCCTGGCTTTCGCGTTTGGGTCGCGGCGGCAAGACCGAAGTCATTCGCTATTACGACTTCAAGGAATTTGAAGGCGTAGAAACTCCGTCCAGGATTGAATTTGAGCTGGACAATGCAAAATTTCTTGAAATTCGCATTAAGAAAATCGCCCGCAACAAATCATTCAGTTCGGGAACTTGGCGCTTGAATATTCCCAAGAGCTTTAAGCGGGTTGGGGAATAAGAACGTTGAGGAGGACAAATGAAGAAAGTATTGTTTCTTGGCGCATTGATGGCGCTGTTTCTGTCGTGTTCTGACGACACCACGTATATAGAATATGACGCTGACCCCGTCATGGTGGAATCTTACAAGGATTTGTCTGACCTGGATGCATCTGGTTATTCCCGTGGAACGCGAATCTTTGTCCGTAACGAGGACTGTTTCTATTCCTGGGATGGAAAGTCGTGGAACGAAATAGAGGAGATCCGCTCGTCTTCAAGCCGGTCATCTTCCAGCAGCGACGATTTTGATGACGAATCTTCTGATTCCGACGAAGATATTGAAAGCTCGGATGATGACGATTACGAATCTTCCAGCTCTGAAAGAAATGATGTAAAGCCCCGCTCAAGTTCCGAAGAAGAGGTTGTAGAATACAGTTCGTCTTCTGCGGAAGAGTCCTCTAGTTCCGAAAGAAAGAGCTGGCGAAGTATGAATAAAAATTATTCCTATGGTGAATTTGTAGATGAACGTGATGGCTATTTGTATAGAACGATTCAGATTGAAGACCAACTATGGTTTGCCGAAAATTTGAATTATGATATTCCTGATCTTGATGGAATTGATGATGAATGTTTTAGGTTCGATTCAACGACATGCGAAGAATTCGGAAGGTATTATACATGGTATGCCATGATGGATATTCAGCCTGAGGAATGTAGTGGCGAAGGCGGCTGCCCGGAACTGTTTAGCTATCCCTATCGTGGCGTGTGCCCTGTTGGTTGGCATTTGCCTGATTCTATCGACGTGGCGAAACTGATTGAACTGTTTGGCGGAATGGAGGCGGCTGGTCCTACCTTGTATGCCCTTAGTTTTGGTTTTAACTTTGTTGGAGCCGGTTCTCAGAGTTTAAATAGTAATGGACAGGTTAGTTATTCGAATGATTATGCCGGATATCCTAAGGGCTATTTGCATTTTGTGAGTGAAACTGAATTTG
Organism: Fibrobacter sp.; assembly: GCA_017550445.1. Next base: position 37,533 of record JAFZOV010000046.1, on the reverse strand, counting down.
TCAAGGCGTCGCAAAATATGGTGTATTTCGCCCAGTATTATAATAAAGTTTTCCGATTGACCTCGATAGGGCGAAAAACAGCGATTCCGGTGAGGTGTATCAAAGACGACCCCGATGAAATTGCACGCCGACAGAGCATGGTAGGGGAGGAATAAATGAAAAAGTATTTGATGTCTGCGCTCTCTTTGGGCTTGCTTGTTTTGCTGAATGCCTGTGGCGATGAAAAGACTGTTTATTATCCGAGCTCTGCTGTTTCTGAAATCGTAGACAGTCATGATGATTTGAAAAAATGTACCGAAAAAAATAATGGCGATATTGTCTATGTCAGGGATGAACACACTGCTTATATTTGTGACTTGAAAAAATGGGAAGTCTATGAAGAATATGATGAGCCGCATATAGGTGACTCTGACGACGACGAAAACGAATCGTACAGTTCTTCGGAAGAGTCTAGCGGAAAATCCAGCTCGTCACGCTCCTCGAAGGATGAATCGTCATCTTCGAATAAATCTTCTTCTGATCCAGATGAAGATTCCTCGGATTCTGAAGAGGGTGAGTGTTCTTCGTCGTCTTTGGAGGAGTTGTCTAGTTCTTCCATTTTTGTTTGTGCCGATGACTGGTATTGCAAACAAGTTGAAGAAAAATGCGATGAAACTGTCATTGACAGTTTTACAGTTTTCACTCATAATGACAAAACTTATTACTACCAGTGTAAGGCAAATGGTTGGATTCCTTCGACTTTAGTAGAATATGACACATATGGAAAGCCTTGTACTTCGGATGCCGATACTGCTTGGGGAACGCATGACTTTTATGATCTTAAAGATTCCCTGAATCCCTATCGGAACTTTTATATATGCCAAAAAGGTTCTTATAAGACATACTATTCATTTGAAAAATCCTATTCGACGGTGCTGACTTTCTTTGGTGGTATCAAATGTGATGACTTTCATCAGAATTTTGTCGTGCAAAAGAAGTATTCCTCTTTTGTGTGTCACGGATATTACTGGTATCTTGAAGACCAGTATACGGGAACAATGGTGGATGATCGCGATGGAAAAGAATACAAAACGGTTGGGATAGGAGACCATATCTGGATGCAGGAAAACCTGAGATATACCAAGGATGTTCCTGCGGTGGAGTATGGAACCTATACTGTTAAACAGGGCCCGCAATACAACTGGTACACGGCTGCAAATGTGTCTGAAAAGGATTGGAACAATAAACCGCTCAAGATCAAGGCTCCCATTCAGGGGATATGTCCGGATGGCTGGCATTTGCCGACTTACAGAGATTTTTTGGAGTTATCCGATGCAATCCATGGAATGGTAGATGATTATACTCACGCCAGTCATATTACTAGCGTCAAAAACAGTGTAAATGCTTGCTATGTTGGCCAAAACTGGAGCACGTTTACGAACAATTCCTTCATAGGAAAGGATTGTATGAATATGAAATTTCAAACTGTTCCAAGGTTGGGTACTGATGGACGTGTCGCGAAAAAGGATTCTAACCATACCACAGCCATGTGGAAAAGTGAAACCTTCGATGATTTTTATGCAGGGTCTCTAAATTTGTCGAATGCGATGTATAACGAAACCTCGATGGCGTTCAATGAAAATGCTTACGTCAGAATGGAAACTTTCGAAGTTGTTCGTTGTGTTAAAGATGAAGAAGGGGAACATGTTTACAAGTCCCCCTACGACATTCCGCAATAAAAGCTAGCGTGCCTTTGCGAGCGGCGCTATTTATCCATTAAGCAGCGGATGGATGTGCTGTAACTGGCTTTTTTATACCAAGGTACGATTGTTGTCGTGTCTGAAGAGATGCGCAGCGCCCATGCTTCATCATCGTTTTTTTCGGAAGCGCTCCAATAGGTGACAACATTATTGCGCTTTTCATCTCCGAAGGTTCTTTGATAGACGGGATGTGCGTTGAAACCCAGTATGTTGGACCCGTAATGGTGATAGGGCCAATCCATGATGCTTCTCAGGTCTTTATTGATGTCGTAATTTTCTAGGACAAAGTTGACCAAAGTATCGAATTCATCTTTGGTGGGAAGGTGCCACCCCTGGGGGCAAATTCCTTGTCTTGGGAAAGCGTCGGGGGCAAGTCCGCAAATGTAGCCGACTGCGCAGACCTTTTCAAGAGTGTCGATAGCTTGGTACCAATAGTCATATATTTGACCTATTTGGGGATCCCTGTCGGACCACGATTCGGACAACTTGTATCTTAAATTTTCGGCCATCCATGTTTGGTTCCCGATATCGACGGTCTTGTAGACATTTCCGTCTCGCTCGTCGGTAAACTCGCCGTATTCGCCTTGATAGCCGTATGGCTGTAATGTATCGTTTAGACAACGAACAGGAAATGCATAATTTGCGTATGTGAAGCTGATTCTTGAACCGTAATCATAGCTTGTGCTGACGTAGAATGTGAGCCCGGTGTTGGTGACACTGTCGTACATCCTGGAATTGCTTCCCCAGATTGTGGCACCGTTAGTTTCTTCTCCGTCAAATTTGCCATCTCTATAAGTATAAGCCTTTGGCAGTGAAAAACCGTATGAGTCCGCAAAATCCCAACCGGCTTTCGATAGCAGATAGGACCGGGCATAGGTCTTACCCATCGACATTTCCAAAAGTTCAGTTAATTCTGTGGAGTCGGGCAGGTGATAACCTGCAGGGCAGGCCGTTTGGGCGTCTTCCCAGGAGTAACAGCGGCCTACACTAGCACAACGGTGGCAAAAAGAGGAGTCGGTTTCATAATTCAGGTTCTGAGCCATCCATTTCTGGTAACCAATCACGACGGTCTTGTAGGTTTGGCCATCTCGGCTGTCTGTGAATTCCCCATAGGAAACATTCGGGTTCAAGTAGTCTTCGCGGGTGGGGACAGATGATGAACTGGAGCTTCTTTCATAGTAGTCATAATTGCTGGAAGAAGATTTTTTTTCGCTTGAAGACGAGTCGTCATTGGATTCACTTGATGAAGATTTGTTCGACGAGGAGGACTCCTTGGAGTTGGAACCGCTAGAAGATTTTCCCTTGCTGTCAGAAGAAGGTTCTTCTTTTGCAACCCATTCGTAGCCATCGCATTCGTATTCGATATCTTCGTCTTTTACATATACGTAATCGCCCCTGTTGCCGCTGCTGCAGGTGATGACTTGCAGCTCCTTGGCCGATTGAATTTCGGTAAGGTGTATGTTGATTTCGTCGTCGCTACAGGCGCAAAGGGCCAATAGGGAGAATGCTAATGTTGCTTTATACTTATTCATCTTTATTCTCCTCAGTGTCCTTTACGCAACGGACTGCGAATTGACCGACCTTTGCGTAATCATTAAAGACATTTTGTATTAAAAATGTGCCTGCCACATAAGCTTTGGAAACGGAACTATATACTTCTGATGAAGTCCAATATGCGGCAACGATATTATCCATCCATACATAGTCGCCTACATCGGTCTTGTAACCATGACGCGTTGCCGAGAATCCAAAGAAATCGCTTTCGCCGGAGCGGTCCCATGTTATATAAGATGTGTCGGATATTAACCCGCGTACGGCTGTGCGACCGTATTCGTCGCCCTTCTCTAGATTTTCGGGAGTGAATCCCACATTGTTCCAGAGGGTGTCCCATTCGCTTCTTGTGGGAACATGCCACCCGCTTGGGCATATTCCCTGATTGCTTGCCAATGAACAACTTGCCGCATCTTGGCAGCGGTTCTTGTCGTAATCCATGACGCCAGGCCAGGAGTAGAGTTTTCCAAAGCGTAAACAGAAGTCGGGCTCGTCTTTGTAACAGGATTGCCGACGGTTGTCTTCTATATCGTAGTTCAGGTTCTGTGCCATCCAAGTCTGTTCGCCAATGACGACGGTCTTGTAGGTTTGTCCGTCACGTTCGTCTTCGAGGATTCCGTATTGGCAGGTGTCGATTTCGGCATTTCGGCAGGGCTTGACTTTTGTAGTGAAGGTGAATTCGGAACTACTCGAAACAACTTCTTCACTAGAAGAGCTTTCTTCCACATCTTCTTCACTAGAAGATGATTCTTCCGTTTCTTCGCTGGAGGAACTTTCCTCGATGATTTCTTCGCTAGAGGAGCTCTCTTCTTCGACTTCGTAGGAACTGCTGGACGGAACCGAGATGATGTCTGGTTCTTCGCTAGAAGAGCTTTCTTCATCTTCGTCAAAATCGGAACTGCTCGAAGATTTTTCGGAAGACGATGACACGAACAGTTCGACCCATTCCCTGTTGTCGCATTCGAAGATTTGCTCTGTCTCGATGATGTAGACATATTCCCCTTCGAGGGAATTGTTGCATTTCAGGTCCTTGAATGTCGCTTCGCTAATGTCGCTGGGGTGTCCCACCTTCAAGGTGTAAAAGTCTTGTTCATCGTCGGAGCAACTTGTAAGAATGCTTGTTGCCAATAAGGCAGTAAGCACAAGAACAAGCTTGTTCAAGCTATTTCGCATAAAAATATTCCTGGGAAAACAATTTCTCATAACCCGCCACAAATATATTAAATAATGAGTATATCCTACCTTTTTCGGGGCTCTAAGTTCTATCTGCTGAGTTCTACTTTTGTAAATTATGGTTATGAAGTTGAATGCTAAGATTTTTGCATTGGTTTTTGGGATATTCTATGCAATGCCCTTGTTTGCCGTTGATACGCTACAGGTATTTGCTATTCGTGTGCAGTTCGCAGAAGAAAAGCCGGCGGATAACAGCCTTACGACAGGAACAGGCTTATTTGATACCGATAAAGGAAAGAAGGGCAACTATAGCTTGGATCCCTCGGGCAGGCGCAACAACGTGTCTTATTGGAAAAAGCACTTTGACTTTGTGAATGCTTACTTTAACAAGGCGAGTAACGGGAATGTGGTGGTTGACGCTCACATCTTCCCGAAGTCTTCGAGTGCCTATACGCTTAAAAAGCAGATTATCGATTATAACCGCACGAGTAAGATGAAAGGCGAAAAGACGGCGGAGTTTGATGAGGCCCGCAGCCGTGATTATCTGCAGTTTATTTATGATGCCGTGAAGACTGTCCATGAGTCTGGCGAATCGCCTTTTAGTGAACCTTTGTCGAAAAATCCGAATACAAAGCGTGCCTATATGATTATTCATGCGGGAGCGAGCCGCCTGGTTGACGGCGGTAGCATGGGTACCCGCGGCGCCGATACGCCGGGCGACTTCATGGATGAATACATCAAGAAGGATTATTGGAGTTACCTGCCGGATACTCTTGATGGTGTGGCGGTTCGCAAGGTGGGCAAAAATTCGGAAGGCAAGGATTCCTCGGTGGTAGAGGGCCTTGTGCTGGAAGGTGCTGCCATAGATACGCTACGCTCGATTATGGTCACTAGCGAAACCGCTTCGCAGGACGGGCTGAATTGGGGCGTAAACGGAATTCTGGTGAACCAGGTTGCCCGAGAGCTTGGGCTCCCGAATACATACGACGTGGTGAAGGGGATTAGTCGCCTGGGTTACTATGACGTGATGGATTTTGCGGGCTACAATGCGGGCAATGGTTTCTTGCCTTCGATGCCTGCTGCATGGGAACGTGCCTACATGGGTTGGAGCAATGTGAAGGAAGTTCGCCCCGTGGCTGGCAAGCCCGTGACGGTTGAAATTTCGGCAGCGGGAACCGGCGACGGTGTAGAAATCGTGAAAGTCCCCCTGAGCGCCAGCGAATACTTGCTGATTGAAAACCGCCAGCGCAGCTGGAGTAAGAACGGCGAGGTGAGCGTATCGCTGAGCGAAGACGATGAAAACCCCGACACTACTATCACGACGGTACCTGTAGACAGCTTGCATCTGGTTTTCCAGGACAGTGTGAACTGTGAGAAAAAGTGTATTGTCAACAAGAAAAAGGCGAAGGGTATTATTGTCGACGTGAACAGCTTTGATGCAGGACTACCTGCCAGCGGCATTGTGGTGTGGCGTGTAAATGACTGGTACTTGCGTCAGACCCTGGAGTATGGCGTTGCAAATTTCTGGGGTGGCGATACTTTGCGTGATCATCAGTTCGGCATTGCCATGGTGGAAGCCGATGGAATTTTGAGTATCGGCAAGACATTCAAGAATGCGCTTGGCGAAGATACTTACGATTACGGCTCGGGCACGGACTTGTTGCCTCACTTGCGCAAGCCTGCGAAGGATTCTAAGCAGACGTTTGATACGGTGACTACTATCGGGTCGACGGGTTATGCGAACACCATGACAACCCAGGGCGGTTACACCGGTATTAAGATCAAGGTAAATGTGCCGAAAAAGGCCCGTGTCGAAAAGACCGCTAATGCCTTTATGGGCGATAGCGTAGTGAATTTTGGTGCGCAAAAGATTAGCGTGACCATTAGCATTGATGACGGGAGCATTGACGGCTCCCAGTTCCCGCGCAATGTGGGGCTTGCTTCGGCGGTGCGTGGCGCCGTATTCGTGGATGACCCTGAAAAAGAAGGCGAAAAGCTCTTGGTGGTGGGCGCCATGGATGGTACTCTCCAGGTGTTCAATGCCATGGGTGATACATTGTTCCCTGCTGATACGGTAATCAAGCAGAAAACTTTGACCCGTAATGGCGCAGAAAAGGAAATTCCGCTGTACCGCGTGGATGCAAGCTATGGTCCCCTTGTAGGCATGGCGAGCGATGGCAAGGATGTGTATAGCTTGCATACAGGCAAGCTTGTGAAAACCTCGTTTATGGGTGGATTGCCGGTGCAGCAGACCCTTGATGTAAGTGGCGCGACTGCGGGGCCGATTGTTCATGATGGCAATGTCTATTTTGCCGACGGAAAGGGTAGCGTGAAGGTTAGCGCCGCCAAGTTTGAAAAAGAAAGGACGAATACGGAATATGATGTTGATTTGAGTAATGTCGTGGATATGGCTTATTGTGGGCCTGCTCAGCCCGGTGCTGTTGCGGGGACATCGCCATTTGTATACGTGACAAGTGATGGTCGTGTTGTACGTCCTTCACACGGTTCGATGGAAGAAAAAGTGAATGGCCAAAAGGATGAAACATGGCGTATTGCCTGTACTGACTTGGGCCGAAACGGAGAAGTTGTCGCGACGGTAGTTGGTAGTCGTGGAACGGTTGCTGCCTTGAACCTTTATACAGCAAAATTTCTTTGGAACAAAACCTACAAGCGTGGCGCTGCGGGTACGAGCGGCCTGAAGAATGAAACATCTGGCATTGCGATTGGCGATATCAATGGCGATGGCTACCCTGAAATTGTTTTCCTGGGCGATAACCTGGTGTATGCGCTGGACCGTTCGGGACTCCCGATTGCTGGTTTCCCGGTGAAGATTTCTCGCGGTGCTCCGGTGTACGGATTCTTTAGCGACCCGGTGATTGTCGATGTTACTGGCGATGAAATTCCTGAGATTTTGGTGCCGAGTAGCGACGGCCTGGTGTATGCGTATACTGGCAAGGGAAAGCCGGTGACTGACGGTTTTCCGCTTGCGGCGGGCAGCTACGAAGACATGGATTCGACGAGCGTGATTCAGCCCATGAGCATCTTCGTGGCGAATGCCGTTTCGGACAAGAAGTCTGCTGGCCCGGAACTTTATGCGTTGCATCGTAACAACCTGTCGGCTTATCGCTTGCGGGGTGCCTCTGCTGATGCAGCCTCTTCTGCCGCCGCGTGGACATTGCCGGCTGGCGGTAACGAGCGTACGGGTTACTTTGACGCCTCTAAGCTGGGCGATGTGAAGAAGGTGGAAGCGAAGGATGAAATTTCGGAATTCTTCATGTTCCCCAATCCGATTCGTGGCGGCAATGCGAAGGCCCGCTTTGAAATCGGTGCGGCTGCGAAAAACGCCTCCCTTGAACTCTATGACATTACCGGCCTTTGCGTATTCAAGGCGAAGTTGAGCGATGTCAAGCAAGGTCGCAACCAGTTTGAGCAGCTTGACTTGAAACACTTGGGTTCCGATGTCTATACGGCGCGTCTCAAGGTGAAGTTTGAAAGTGGCAAGACCAAGCAAAAACTTTACCGCGTGGGAGTGGTTAAGTAATATGATCGTTCGTTTGGTTGCCGCATCGCTTTTCGTGTTTTCTCTGGTGGCTTGTTCGGCTACCGGTGAATCTGCGGATATGCCGCATTCCAGCTTGAATGGTGATGCGAATGGTGGTAATTCGGGTAACGGCAACAAGGATAACCCAGGTGGCGATTCCCAGGATTCGTTAGACCTTTCCGAATGGGTGGAAATGGTGAACATTCCCGCCATGAGTTTTACCCGTAACGATGTCGTATTCTCGGTAAATGCCTATTCGATCGGTGTTACCGAAGTGACGCAGGGGTTGTACCGCAAGGTCACGGGTTCTATCGCCAAGGAAGATTCTCTGGGAGACGATTACCCGGTATTCAATGTAAGCTGGTATGATGCCGCCTTGTTCTGTAATGCCCTTTCTAAAAAAGTGGGCCTTGATACGACCTATGTGTATGAGTCTCGCAATTCTGGTGGCGAACTGGTCGGCTTGTCTATAGACTATTCGGCAAAATCGGTAAGGCTCCCGACGGAAATGGAATGGGAGATTGCCGCCCGTGCAGGGACTTCGACCACTTATTATTGGGATACCGATGTGGCATCCAAGTATGCGTACTACGGACAAAGTAATGGTCCTGCGAAGGTGGCTGGATATATCCCCAATGATGCTGGTCTTTACGATATGGCCGGTAACGTGGCCGAGTGGGTGAACGACTGGTATTATGCTTACCCGACGGTGTCCCAGAAAAACTATAGTGGCCCCGCCGAGGGTACGTACAAGGTGCTTCGTGGTGGCGGCTGGTCCGACAAGGCTCCTGCCTTGGCTTCTGGTGAACGCGAGAAGAAGGCTCCCAAACATCGCGGCCAGACGATTGGTTTTAGAATCGTCTATTCTAGCGGCATTTGATATAAACGCTGTTATTTTTGCTACATTGTAAACCATATGATGACGCTTAAATCTATGGTTTTCCCTGTTGCAAGAGTGGTGTTGCCACTTTTTGCGGTTTTGGTAATGGCTTCTTGCGAAGAAGACGAAAAGTCGGACCCGTTGCCGAATCTTCCGTCTATTGAAATTCCCAAGGAAGTTCCGGGTCTTTATTCTGGTAGCTTGCCTTGTGATGATTGTACCAGCCGCATGGTTCGCATGACCCTTGGCGAAGACAGCTCGGTTGAAGCGATTCAGCTGATTCTGCGTGATACCATGGAAACCGATTCCTTGAAGGGAACCTATTCGGCTTCGGACAGCACGATTCTTGTGACTCTCGAAGGAGATAAAGGCCATTGGAACTTTAAGCGTGCCAAGTTCGGCAATTTGCTTTATATGACGGCTGCCGGTACCGTGTACGAAGACAAGGACGGAATGAAGGCCGAAATGATTCGCATTTTTAAGGTGGCGCCGAAGTCTGTCGCAAAGGATACCTCTGTTGCAGATACGGCGAAAAAGGAAGAACAGCCCAAGGAGTAACTATGCAGTGTACCGCTCTTGTCATTGACGATGAACCGCTTGCCCGCAAGCGCATGATTTCGCTGTTGGAACCTTATTCTTCTGAAATCGAAATTTTGGGAGAGGCCGGTTCCGGCGCGCAGGCTGTCAAGATGATTCACGAGATGATGCCCGATGTGGTGTTTTTGGATATCCAGATGCCTGACATGGATGCTTTTGAGGTACTGCACTCCCTGCAAGGCGACGATGTTCCCCTGGTGATTTTCACTACGGCCTTTGACAATTTTGCCTTGAAGGCCTTCGAAGAAAATACGGTGGACTATCTTTTGAAACCGGTGGCGCCTGAACGCTTGGCGGCTGCTATCGAAAAGCTCCGCAAGGCGATTCCGCAGGTTGATGACACGACGATTCCTGCCGACTTGAATTGGGAAAAGCTGCGTAACCTCGTGGACATGAGCGGGCTTTACCTGCAGCGCTTGCAGGTGAAAGTGGGTGACCGCATTGTATTTGTGAATATTGATGAAGTCATCCGTTTCCATAGCGAAGAAAAGTACACCACCGTTTACACCGTGAACGGCCAGTATGTGATTGATACGACGCTTGTAGAACTTGAAAAGAAACTGGATCCGAAACATTTTACGCGTGTCCACCGTTCCCACATTGTGGCAATCGACTATATTGCAGAGTGTCGCAAGGGTGATGCTGGCCGCATGGTGATGGTGTTGCGCGACAAGGCCGCAACCCAGCTGGTGGTGAGCCGTTCGCTGGTTAAGAAGATTAGAACGCTGTAGAGTTACTCGCATTTTTCTAAATTGCAGTAGTCATTCTTTAACGTTGATTTTTATGGAAAAAGATAAACAGCCGATTGCGTGGAAAAAGTTTGTAAAAGGCCTACTTCGGGAAATCATTGTCCCGGTAGCGTTGGCTTTGATTGTGATTCAGTATGTGATTCAGGCGTTCCAGATTCCTAGCGGGTCTATGGAAGATACCTTGCATACGGGTGACTTTTTGCTAGGCCTCAAGTTTACTTACGGCTCTCCGATTCCTTTTAGCAATCAGAAATTCCCTGGTTATGCGTACCCTGCAAAGGGTGACGTGGTGATTTTCCGTTACCCGGGCGAGCCGGAGTACCCTGATGGCGACCCGCAGCGTTATACCCATTTGTTTAACGCGCTGATGTTCGGGAACCTCTACTGGGATCATGAACCTAAGGCCGGTCAGCCGCACCTGATTCATTATGCTGACGGTCCTAAGGATTACATCAAGCGTTGCGTGGCTGTGAGCGGCGATACGGTTGCTGTCCATAAGGGGCGTCTTTACATTAACGGTGTGTTGCAAGATTCCCTGCCCGGTCGTGGCAAGTATACGGCTTCGGCCCGTACTTTCTCGCCCCGCGATGAACGTGATGCCTTTGTGGTGCCGTCGGTGGGCGATAGCTTTACGGTAAGCGACATGCCGCTCGAAAAGTTGTGGTGGCTGCGTTCCCTGGTGGCGCAGGAAAATCCAGATGAAACGGTGGAACTTGATATTTCGCTGTGGAAGGATTCCGTTAAAATTGACAATTACGATTTTGAGGAATTCAAGATCCCGGTGGAGAACGATCGCGGCCTTGCGCTGAACGAACTTTTCCGCAGGAACCGTACGGTTTTGCAGCAGCGCCTTACCCAGGGCGATACCATTTCGGGCGTGATGTCCTTTGCGTACTTCAAGGAACTTTCGCGCATGGCTTATTTGCCCATGATCGACCCGAACCTTCAGGGCGGTTTTATGCGCCCGGTGAGCTACATTGCCTTTGAAGGTTCTATGCTGAGAGACCTGGAAGGGAACGTGGCCTTGTTGAACCAGGCCGAAGAAGACAATGCTGGTACTGTGGAACTCGTCGAAGTGGATGCGCCCCAAGATGGTGCCGCTACCGTTGAAGGCATCGCTGGCGATACCCTGGATGCCCCGGCAAAGTCCAAGTTTGAAATCCGCCGGCAGTTGCTGGTGGGTGGCAAGCCCATTGAAAGCTACGTAGTGAAAACTCCGCAGTTCTTTATGATGGGCGATAACCGAGACAATTCTGCCGACAGCCGTTATTGGGGCTTTGTTTCGCTCCGCAATATCCGGGCAAAGGCCTTCGTGATTTACTTCTCCATAGAAAATGATGATGAAGCCTTTGTGTTGAAGAATCCGTTTACGTGGTGGAGACTCCCGTTCCGCATTCGTTGGGGACGTCTCGGCAAGATTATCTCGATGATTGACTGATGAAGTTCACGTTGTTGAAATACGTTGCGGGTTTCGCTGCTTTATTTTTTGCGGGCTTGGTGTCGGCATTGTTTGTGGCCTGTGCCACTCAGGTGGCGCCCAGCGGTGGCCCCGAAGATAAATTGCCCCCTCGTGTGGCGGGCGTTTATCCGGCGCCCAATACGACGAACCATCCGAACGAACTGATGGTGAAGCTGGAATTCGACGAGTGGATCAACGCGTCGATTCCCCGCAGTGCCGTTTCTATTTCGCCGCCTATCGACAAGAAGTTGCGTTTTGAGGTGAGTGGAAAATCCCTTGTATTGACATCCCGTGCGGTACTTGATACGGGTACCACCTATACCATTACTTTTGCGGGTGGTATCAAGGACTTGCACGGCAACGCTTTGGCAAAGCCTTTCCAGGTGGTGTTCTCGACGGGTTCCGTTATCGATTCCCTCACGATTTCTGGTCGCGTGCTGGTAAACCAGGCCATGCTCCGCAAAAAGGAATACCCCAGTATCGGTTTGTTCTTGCTGGGTGACGAACGCGCTTCTAGGCATTACCTCGAAAAGTATCGCGACACTACTACCAAGGAAATCAGCAAGGAACCGCAGTTGTTGAAGGAGCCACCCCTGTACGTGACTCGTGCCGATAGCGCCGGCCACTTTACGCTGACGGGCTTGAAGGCGGGGCATTATCGTGTAGTCGCCTTTGTAGATGGAAACGGAAACCAGAAAATCGAACTTTCTACCGAGCAGGTGGGACTTTGGACCGCTGACTTGAATTTGACTGCCGAAAGCACCGATACCTTGTGGCTTGCGGTGGCCGATATGGATACTTCCAAGCTGGAACTGGAATCGGTGAGTCAGCCTTTTGCCAATGTGCTGGAAGCGACTTTTACCCGCAGCGTGTATTTTGATTCTGCCTTTGCGGATACGGCAAACTGCCACTTGACTTCGCCCGAAAACAAGAAACTTTATCCGAAACTTGTTTACATGAGCGCAAGCACCAACAAGCCGCAGTTCTATTTTGACCCGGCCCCCAAAGGCGAGGTGCTGTACAAGTTCGAGTGCGAAGGGGCGAAGGATTCCATGTTCCGTCCGTTGGATACGCTACGCAACGAGGTGGAATGGGAATGGAAAAAAATGGAAAGTGATACGCTTGCGCCCAAGGTTTCTGGCGTAAAGACCAATTCCAAGGCAAAGACACTTTTCCCGGACGATTCCCTGATTGTGTATTTCAACAAGCCCAAGCTGGATTCGTTGACCCAGACATTCTATGTGGTCATCAACAAGGATACGACCCAGGTGCAAGTAAAGCAACTTGACCCGGTGCGTTTCGCTGTCGAAAAGACCGCCCCTTGGAATACGGACATTACGGTAAATCTCTTGATGGGCTATCAGGATACGACCCTTGCCGTGGCTGATAGTTCTGGAAAGCGCGACACGGTGGTGGAACTCAAGTACCAGAAGCTACAGAAGTTCGAAACGGTGAGCAAACTAAAGTTTGCCAAACTTCACGGCAAGATTCCCAATGCAAAGTCGAATGCCATGGTGCGCCTGCTGTCTGCCGAAACGAACCAGTATTACTTGGAACACTGCAAGGAAGACGGTAGCTTTAGCTTTGACGACCTTGTGGAAGGCGCCTATTTAATGGATTATTATTACCCCGAAGAGGGCAAGGATTTGCCTGATGCGGGCTCTGTGGAACCGCTGCGTTACGGATCTGCTTGGCGTGCCATTAGCGATACGCTCAAGGTCAAGAATGGCGAAAATGTTCTGGATAGCTTGACGAAGGAAATCCCGGCGTTGTAGCGGTTAAAGTTTTACGAGGAATCAAATGGAAAATAAATCATTCGTTGCAATTGACCTGGAAACGACAGGACTCGATTTTGAAAAGGATGAAATAATTGAAGTTGCGTTGGTTCGCTTTGAAAATGGTGTAGAGGGTGAATCGGTCGATTACTTGGTCAAGCCGACGAATGTGACGCTTCGCCCCTTTATCGAGAGCCTTACGGGAATTAGCAACGCCGACCTCGAAAATGCGGAACCCTTTGCTGCCGTGGCGCAGAAGATTTATTCGTTCATTGGCGATTTGCCGATTGTGGCCCACAATGCCATGTTTGATTCCAAGTTCCTGAAGCAGACTTTTGCCAAGGTGGGCATTTCGTTTGAGGATCACCCGGTATGGGATTCCCTGACGGTTTCTCGCATTGCTTACCAGAATGTGCCGAATCATCGCCTGGATACCTTGGTGCAGGAACTTGGCATTGAGCGGAGCCGCGCGCACAGAGCCTTGCCCGATGCCATTGCGTGTGGCGAGCTGTTTGTGATGGCGCTCGACAAGATTGCAAATTCGGACCCGTGGCTTGTAGATGCCCTTGCTAAAGTTGCCAGGGGTTCGGATTGGTCGCTGCTTTGGAAGGAGTCGGAGACTGCTTCCGAGTTGCCGGCTTACAGGCTGCCGGATGTTCCGCTCGAAGATGCCCCTGCCAAGGAGAGGGCGCCCCGCGTAAGCGAGTTCTTTAAAGAAGACGGTCTCCTTTCTACCAAGGTCGAAAATTATCAGGTGCGCCACAACCAGCAGGATTTTGCCTCGGTGGCAGAACGCAACATGCACAAGGGCGGCCTCTGCGTCTTGGAAGCTCCTACCGGTTCGGGCAAGTCGCTTGCCTATCTGGTGTCGGCTGCCTGTAAGGCGGTGTCGGGGGAGCGTGTGGTCATAAGCACCGCGACCCGGGCACTGCAGGAACAGCTTTGGAACAAGGATATTCCGCTGGTCGCAAGCCTGTTCGACGGCAAGTTAAAATCTGCCGTACTCAAGGGCCGCGAAAACTACTTGTGTCTGCGTAAGTTCGAAGAAATCCTCAAGGCGCCGCAGAATCTTCTGCTTGCCGACGAGCGGGATTCCTTCATGGCCATTGTGCCGTGGGTGTTTGTTACCGAAACCGGCGATGTGAACGAATGCAATTCGTTTAGCCAGGGTCGCAATCGCGTGCTTTGGTCCAAGCTGGCAAGCTCTGCAAAGTCTTGCCTTGGCGAAAAGTGCCCCCATTACAACAAGTGTCCGGCACTCGCCGCTAAGCGCCGCGCCATGAATTCCAACTTGGTGCTGGTGAACCATTCGCTGTTCCTTGCCGACATGGCTCTGGACTTTGCGCTGCTCCCGTTGTACGAACACATCGTATTCGACGAAGCCCACAGGCTTCCGCAGGTGAGCCGCCAGGCTTTTGGTCGCACCATTTCGTTCTTCGCCCTGCGCAATATCATCAAAACCTTGGTGCCGTCAAGAGGTCACGAAGTTGAAAACCGCGACGGCCTTGTGGCTGAACTGGAAAAGCATATTCCCGTGGAAGAAACGGAACTCCATGCAAGTTGCGTGAACCTCACGGAATCGCTTTCTGAAACGGAAAAGGCCTTGCACCGATTCTTCATGAAGATTGGCAAGAAACTTGCCAAGCAGAAAAATACCCGCAACGGCTTTACCTACACTTCGGGCATTATGGCCGAATATGAAGCTGACCCTGCTGCCTTTATGGACCAGGGCTTGAACGCTATCAAGCAGGCTGAAAGTCTCGCTTCGTCCCTTGCTGCCGACAAGAACCTTTCGGGTCTTTTGAGCGACATTAACGGCCGCATGACAGAACTTTCACGCTTCTTGCAGGACTTTGAATTTGTAGTGAAGGCTGGCCGCGATGATTGGGCCTTTTATATGGAAGAACCCTTCAATCCCCATACCATCAAGCTGCATGCAAGCCCGCTGGATGCCAGTGCTACCTGGAGAGAGAAATTCTATCCGTGGATCAAGTCGGCGACCTTTACCTCGGCCACTCTTTCGGTGCAGGGCGATTTGAACTACTTCGTGCAGAAGATGGGCATGGATTCCCTGGGCGGCAAAAAGACTCCCTTCTTGCGTGTTTACACCGAGACTACAAACAAGGACGAACGTCGCTCCGTCATTTTGGCCAAGTACCTGCCCAAACCCTCGCTTCCTGAATATAACGATGCTGTGAACGAGACCCTTTGTTCGGTGCTTCCCGATGTGGAAGAAAACACCATGGTGCTCTTTACCAGTATCTCTGCGATGATGAAGGCTCAGACTGCATTGGCACCGCTCTTTGCCGAAAAGAACAAGCTGCTCTTGTGTCAGCATGTGGACGGCTCCCTGGACGGTCTCGTGGCTATGTTCCGCAAGTCCCGAGGCGCGTGCCTGCTGGGTTGTCAGAGCCTGTGGGAAGGCGTCGACTTCCCGGGCGATGCCCTGAAGCTCCTGGTGATTCCGAAGTTGCCTTTCCCGAATCCGGTGGATCCGCTGGTGGCCGGCATCAGCAACAAGATGAAGGCCGAAGGCAAGAATGCCTTCAAGGAATACTTTGTACCCGAAGCTTACATGGAACTGCGTCAGGGACTTGGTCGTCTGATCCGTTCCGAAGAAGACTCGGGCAAGGTGCTGATTCTGGATAACCGCATCGTGGTTGAACACTACGGCAAGAGCTTTGCACGTATCTGGAACAACAAGCAGACGGTAGTCAATTCTGTCGAAGAAATAAAGGCTGCGCTGAAGTAGCCCTGAAATTATTCACTGACTTCGCGGTGGCTGTATTGCTGCTGCGTGTAGTAGCTGGTCTTTTCTTCTTGCATGGCCCGCGTGATTTCGTCTATGAAATCGTCCATGGTCTTGGACGGATCGTAGCTTTGGCTGCAAATGCAGGTGGAAAGCTTGTACGATTTGCTGAATGTGTTGATATCGTTTAGACCGGCCCTGATACGCGTAATGCACATGCTCACGGCCATTTCGTTGGTGGTGTTGATAAATGCAATGAACTCGTCGCTGGAATAGCGGATGATGATTCCGAGTTCGCCTACGGCACGTTTTAGAATCTTAGTCGTTTGCACAAGGATCTTATTGCCCGTGACTCGGCCATAGTCGCTGTTTATTTTCTTAAAACCGTTGATGTTTACAAGAATGCCTGTAATATGCAGATTCTTCTTTTTCTTGTATTCGTGACTTAGAATTGCTAGATAAGCGTAATTGAAGACGTTGGTAAGCTTGTCCCTATAGACGCGTTCTCCGTGAATGGATGAAAATGCTCCCGCAATCGCAATTGCTGTGCTTGAAGAGATAACGGAAATTCCATAAAAAAGGGATTGGGCGATGGTGCCGGCGATAATGGGGAAAAAGAAAATCCAGATAGGGAATGATTTAAGCGGCCCACCTTTGTGTTTGCAAATAAAATAGATGATGATGCTGTCTAACAGGATTCCGTAATCGATAATATGATAGATCCAGAAGTATTTGCGGGTGTAGACGTTGTATGTGGAAACATCAAAAATAATCGGGACAAAGTTGTTGAGTATGACAAGGACTAGCCCAAGGACAATGGCAAAACCGAGGACATTGCGGTGGGCGTTTGAAAAGTGGTAGTTCTGGTGCTCGGCAAGGAACAAAAGCCAGAAAAAGCAACTGAACATATTGGTGAGGTACAGAAGATCATTGCTGCCGTAAACTAAAATTCTGGCGATAGTTCCTTGGCGACCGTCGGCAGTAAAGGCAATAGGATCAATAATGCAGGTGCATAGCGTGAAAAAAAGCAATAGCTGTAGATATGCGTTTTCGGCTCCTTTCTCACGAAAGCGCCAGGCGTTACCTGCCATTAAAACGGCAAGTAACACAATCCCAAAAATATTGGTCGCGTAGACAGCTGTAAGCTCGAAGGTCGGTTCCATATTAATCCCCTCCTCTTAATATAATCTCTTTTTTTTGAAAGCGGTAATATTTATATAAATTGCCGTTTTCGTGTCATACAATGTAGTAGTCTAGTGTTTACGTCGGTCCATTACCCTATGGGACGCATAGAACGCCTTCTTATTTTCGTACATGCGGGAATCGATCGTATTGATAAAACTGTCTACACTTTCTTCTTTGAGATTAAGTTTATGAGATCCGATGGAAGCGGATAGCTTGTATGGCATGCCGCTATTTTGGTTGTAGTTTTCAAAAAGGTGCTGGATTTTATCGATGTAGGTTTGAGTGACGGATTCGTCTTGCGTGTTGATTAACGCGATGAATTCATCGCCTGCGTAGCGGATGACGATTCCGTGACTGCCGATGGCCTTCTGCAAAATTTTCGTAGTGGCGATCAAGGCTTCGTCGCCAATGGAATGGCCGAACTCGTCGTTGATTCTCTTGAAATCGTTCAAGTCGAGCATGAGACCCGTGATGCCTTGCTTGGGTCGCTTCTCGAATTTTTTGAGTTTGTAATCTAGGTAGGCACGATTGAAAATACCCGTGAGCGCATCGCGGTAAATCATTTCGTTTTGCAGACTGGCGAGAATTCCTGCAATGGAAATCGCAATGCTCGTCGGAATGACGGAGATGCCGTAGAAAAGAGATTGCACAACGCCGCCGATAAAAATGGGAATGATGTATACCCAAATGGGGAAGAACTTGAGGAGCCCGCCGTTTCTCTTGCTCTTATAATAGGTGACAAGGCTGTTGATGACAAGAAGGTAATCGACAATCAAGAAGAAGGAATAAAATACTCCACGAGAATAAAGGTTCTCGTTGTCGATTGAAAAAACGATGGGGTGGAAGAAGTTGATTAAAAGTAGGATCAGACCGATGGATACGGTCGTGTTCAGCATGCGCCGCGACCATTTCGACATGCTCCCGTTCAAGTAATAGGCGAGGAATCGGTTCCAACAAAAAACGGCGAGCATGTTGGCTGCAAAGAGCCAGGTGCTTGTGGCGTACACGGTGAATTTCGGGAGGAGTCCCGGAAGGCCTTTCATGGTGTAGGAGATCGGGTCGGCAATGCAACTGAGCAGGGTCAAAAACATCATCGCCAATAGGTTCTTGTTGGCATGTGTTCTATTTTGCAGACGCCAGAGGTTGCAAACGATCATAACGGCAAGTAGAATAATGCCGATGATATTTGCAACGTAAATGCTCTCCAGATTGAACAATGGATTCATTGCTTTGTGCCTTCTTAGTCTTTAAAATACATAATATTTTTGTATCTTTTTGTTAAAACTGGAGAAATTATGTCTAAATTAATGCGTTCTATTTCGGGTATCCGTGGAATTGTGGGCGATACCCTTACTCCTCAGGTTTTAAAGAGTCATGTAAGCGCCTTTTTGCAGATTACCAAGGCCAAGCGCGTGGTAATCGGACGCGACAGCCGCCCGACGGGCGACGCCATTAGTCAGTTTGTCGCGGGCATTTGTCGTCTGTCGGGCGTCGATGTGGTGGAAGTCGGCCTTTCGACGACTCCTTCCGTTGAAATCCTCACGACCGAACTGAAGGCCGATGCGGGCATTATCATTACCGCAAGCCACAATCCGCTGGAATGGAACGCCCTCAAGTTCCTGAACAACAAGGGCCTGTTCCTTGGCCCCGCTGACGTGAAGCAGCTTTTCGAACTTGCCGATGCCGATAATTTCAATTACCCCGACTATCGTGGCATGGGCAAGTACGAATTCATGAAGGATGCCGATGGCGTGCATGTCGATGGTACTTTGAAGATTCCGTTTGTCGATGTAGAAGCGATCAAGGCTAAGCATTTCAAGGTGGCTGTGGATGCCGTGAACGGTGCGGGTAGCTACATTGTGCCGCGCCTGTTGGAACAGCTCGGTTGCGAAGTGGTGCGCGTGCACTGCGAACCCGATGGCACGTTCCCGCGTGGTGCCGAACCGATTCCTGAAAACCTGGGTGACCTTCGCAAGGCCGTTAAGGATAACGGCTGTGCAGTCGGCTTTGCCGTTGACCCAGATGCCGACCGCTGCGCTTTGGTTGATGGCCTTGGTCAGAGCATTGGCGAAGAATATACGCTCGCCATTGCAACTGAAGAAGTTCTCAGCCAAAAGAAGGGTAGCGTTTGCGTTAACTTGTCTACAAGCCGCATGAACCAGGATGTCGCCGAAAAGTATGGCTGCGAGTTTAGCCGTGCCAAGGTCGGTGAAATCAACGTGAGCCTGCAGATGATCGAAAACGGCTGCGTCATCGGTGGCGAAGGTAACGGCGGCGTGATCCTGCCGGCGCTCCACTACGGTCGCGATTCCCTGGTGGCTGCTGCTCTCGTGCTCAGCTGGATGGCTCACCATAATGGCGGCCCGGAAAAGTTCGTTGCCGAAAATCCGTCTTATGCCATGCCCAAGAAAAAGTTTGAACTCGGCGACAAGAAGGTTGCTGACATCTTGCCGAAGGTCAAGGCTGAATTTGCCGGTTGGGACATGGATGAACGCGACGGCCTGTGGCTTGGTCACGAGAAGTCCTGGGTGCATGTACGCGCCAGCAATACGGAACCTGTGATTCGCGTGATTGCAGAGGCTCCGACTGCTGAAGAGGCCGAAGCTCTCTGCACGAAAGTTGAAAAACTTATATAACCGTCGCAATGCTGTGTCGCTCGCCCCCTCACGTACGATTTAGTACGCTACGGGGGCTCGTGCCTTGTCTTGCTCGGCTCTCTAAGTTTTTCGTTGATTCATTTTGTGCCGCATTAACTGCGGCATTTTTTTGTGAAATAGTCGGGCGCGAGCGGTCTTCCGTGAGCCACAAAGCCCCAGGCGTTAAGCTGGGGCGGTGGCGAGAGCGAGCGCTCGTGGGCCGTACTAAGTAGATTGGGCGCGAGCGGTCATAAAAGAAAGGTTCCCGTTACTGGGAACCTTTCGAGGTTGGAGTGTGTGTAGGAAAGAATCTTAGAACTGTTCGAAGAACTTGTGAACTTCTTCAGGCACCCAGGACTTATTCCAGCTATTGCTAGTGTAATTGCTGTAATCGCCTTCGTCGTGAGCCGGCCAGCGGTGAGGACCGTTCCAGCTACAGAACTTTACCGGGAAGCGCGGATCTACGTTCTTGAAGTCGTAGCAGACATGTCCTGCGGTATTGTTGTTGATTTCTTCGGGCTTTTCGCTGCTTGCGTCAGTGAAGTTGCCGTCAGCGTCTGCCTTGCCGTTACGCTTCAGGATTCTCGGAAGGGCACTGTTCTTGGCGCGGTTGTAGTCGCATGTGCCGTCGCCCTTGCCGTGAACAAGCATCCATGCAATCGGCAACTCCTTGGCATCGTAACGCCCCGTTCCTGCAGACGGAAGCCAGATGTTGTAGTCTGCGACTGCATAGACGGCGACAGCACGGAGCCTTTCCTGCATGTCCTGGGCGAGGGAGTTCGTAAACATGGCACCAAAACTGAAACCGGTTGCGAACACGCGGGTGGTGTCAACGCAGTAGTTGTCGTACATTGCGGTAATCATCTCGTCAACGAACTGGTGGTCTTCCTTTCCGTTCCATGTACCGTTGTCGTTACCCTGGGGTGCTACGAAAATGTAGTCGCCGTTCTTGTCCAGGTTCTGCTGACCATAGTACGGAGACGGATGGTCGTAGTCCGGAGAATGGTGCACGAAGTCTTCAGCCTTACTACCCATGCAGTGGTTTGCTATAAGAAGCTTGTGCGGCTTGGTGTTGTCGTAGTTCTTCGGCAAGGTGATGAAGAACGTACGGTTCTTTCCACCAACGTTAAGAGAGAACTGTCCGCCATTTTCAACCTGCCTGGTGGCCTTCAAGGTAGTGGCCTTGCCGCAGCCCTTACTCGGACGCGGAGTGTTACCCAAAGCGTAGCCGAACTTGAAGGTTTCTTCGGAAACGACTTCATTAAGCTTGATGGTCACCGTGGTGTCCAGGTTCGGGAGGAACACCTTTGTGGTTTCAAAGCCTTCCTTTGCAACGCTCAACGTGTCAGCATCGTTGTCCAGTTTCATGAGAGCCTTGCGATTCTGCTTGACAAAGCCCGAGAAATTGCCGGTGGCGTTGAAACGGAAAGTTTCCTGAGCGGAACCGAGCGTGACGCGTGCCATGTAGGTACCCTGTGCTTCGATCACGGAGTTCAGGTCAACAGAGCCTGCCCCCTGGAAGGTATGGGCGAATACCTGGTTACCGACCATGTCAAAAATCTTGACTTGGACCGGAGCGCTTCCGGCCTGAGAGAAACTCAAGACACCGTTAACCATGTTGAAGCTGCCGGCGCTGCGAACAGCGTTGATGCCCGTAGAGGTTTCCTTGAAGGTGAATTTACCCTGTTCGTCGGTCGTGGTGGCCTTGTTTCTCTTGAGAAGCTTCACGTCTGCATCTTGGATGGCCTTGCCGTCTTTAGTCAAGACGGTGCCGTTCAAAGTATAAGCGGAAGCGGTGCCACACAACGTGGCGAGAAATGCTGCAGAAAGCAGCGTGGAAAAAGATTTACCCATACTTACTCCTTTTTACTCCTTTGTGCTAGATGCACTGCCTAAAAAATATATTTAACCCTTGGGTTTTCACCGTTCCAAATTATATTATTATTGACAATCCGTCCATAACTATTTTTTTACACAAAAAGACCCCTTGCGGGGCCTTTTTGGGGTAGGAGTATGATGAGAAACGAAAGTTTTTACACGCTTTTGCCGCTTTTAAGCTGTTTTTGAGGCCATTAGTCAATGGTCAATTTGCGGGCGGCAGCAGCCTGCTTTTTGGTGAGAGCGAATGACAAGACGCCGTTTTCGAGGCTAACCTTGATGTTTTCGGTATCAATATCGTCGGCCAAGCGGAAGCTGCGTTCGTAGGTGAACTTGCTTTCCTTGCGGGCACGGGTTGCCTTGACGGTGATGATGTTCTTCTCGACCTGGACATCCAAGTCTTCCTTCTTTACGCCCGGGAGCTCGACTTCCAGCATGAAGCCGTTGTCGACTTCATAGTAGTCGGCCTTGGGGGTGTAGCTGCATTCGTTCTGGGCGTTTGCAGCGTTCAAGTTGTCGAGGAAGTTCTGGATACCATAGAAAGTGCTCGGGATAAACTGTGTCATAATTTTAACCTCTTTGGTTGTGGGCCCAAGCCTTGGCGGTTTGCTTTGGGTTGGCGCCCTGTTTTTGTTTACACCCCCTTAATAGCAAAGGCCGTGCCAAATTTCCGCTTCTGTCATTCCCGCCCCCTTTTTGTCATTCCCGCGAAGGCGGAAATCCCCTTTTTCTTTGAAAAATGGCGTTTTTTGCTCAGAATGGGCAGGGAGATGCGACAATATAGGGTTAAAAAAGAAACGCCCCTTGTTTCAGGGGCGCAACATTCAGCGTTTATTTTTGATTAATCAAGCTTTCCTTGGTAAAGATCCAGCAGTTTTCTTGAAAGTAGGCTGGTGTACTTGGCGTTGGTGAGGGTAATCTTGGCTTTTTCTAGGTTGTTTTTCTGGGCCAGGAAATCCGTGTAGGTGAGGGCTCCTGCGTTGCGCTGTTCTTCGGCTACGGTAAGGGCTTCGGCTTCGGCCTGCACCTGGAGGATTGCTGCCTTCCACTGCATGTCGGCGCTGACGGCGTTCAGGTAGAGCTTTTCGAGGTTGTTTTCGAGGGTTTTCAAGTCTTCCTTGAGGCTCACCTGCGATTCGGTTTCGCTGACCTGCGCCTGCAGGACCTTGCTTGCGGTGGCGCCGCCATCGATAATGGGAATGTTGATGCCGAGCGTGATGGAATTCTGCCAGCCGTACTTGAGCTGGTCCTTGTAAGCCTTGGATTCCCAGGCCTGCAAGCCCGTGCTGGAGTTGGCGCCGAGGGTTACGGTAATGGAACTGCCCTTGCCGGCGACTTGCGTGTTCTTTTGGGCGGCGCGGACGTAAACGCTGTCGGATTTCAGTCCGGGGTGTGCGTTCTGGGCGTCTGCCTTGAGCTGTTCGTAAGTCGGCAGCGGTTCAAGGGAATCGGGGCTTTCGATATTGGTTTCAGGTGCGGTAATCTGGAATTCGTCATTGTCGCTCAGTTCCAGAAGCTGCCTGAGGGTTGTCTTGGCTGTGCTTACCGAGAGCTGGGCCGTGAGCTGGGAAGTCTGCTTTTGCAGCACGTTGGACTGCGACTGCGTCAGGTCCTTCTTGGTAATGGAGCCTGCTTCGTAAAGCTTGCCGTAGTGCTCGAATTCCGCCTGGGCCAGTTCCACTGAGGCATCGGCGGTGCGCAGGTTCTCGTTGGCGGCCAAAAGGCTCATGTAGGCGTTCAGGACGCTTTCTTGCACGCTGCGTTCGGTCTGCTGGGTTGCAAGCGCGGTCGCTTCTTTGGTAAGGGTCTTGGATTCTACGTTTAGGCTGGTGGCGCCGCCGTCCCACAGGGTGTAGGAACCGGAAATGCCGAGGTTCAGTCGGTAATGGTCTTCGTTATAAACGTAGGGGTGGTCGTAGAGCGTGTTCTGGATGCTTGCGCTTACGGTAGGTCCGCCGCTAGATTTGGCCTGCTTGATAGAAATGTCGGCAGACTGTTCGCGGAGCTTTGCAGATTCAAGCTTGAGGCTTGCCTTCTTGGCTTGCTTGAGGCAGTCCTCCAGTGTCCAGGTGCTTTCGGCAAAAGCCGTCGTTGTCAGGGCGGCTGTCGTAAGGAATGCTGAAATGAGGACTTTCGTATTAATCATGCCTTTTAGATGCTCGTGCGAATTAAAAAGTTGCGTCGAATGGTGACAAGATAACAAAATTACTTGTCTGGGAGGGTTGGAAATAAAAAAAGACTTCCGGGGTAGGAAGCCTTTTCAAAACCTTGGTAGTGGACGGTACTGGATTTGAACCAGTGACCTCTGCCGTGTGAAAGCAGCGCTCTAAACCAACTGAGCTAACCGTCCGAGGTGCGAGCAAATATATAAAAGTTTTTATAGCCTGTCAAGGGGGTGGAGTGATGTGTAATGTGAAGTGTGTAATGACTAATTCCACATCCCACATTGCGGCGGAGCCGCTATAGGTATTTGTCTTCGGCGGCGCGGAGAATGGTCAGGAATTCTGCCGGATCCTTGGAGGCGATCAGGTCCTTGCGGACGCCACCGTCGGCCAAAAGACGGCTGACAGAGGAAAGTGCCTTGAGGTGCGGACCAACGGTGTTGCCGGGGCTTACAATCAGAATGATCAGGTAAACCGGTTCCCCGTCAAAAGAGGCGAAATCCAGGCCGCCTTCGATCGTGGCGGCGGCCATGCACATGCGGTCCACGCAGTCAATCTTGGCGTGCGGAACGGCAAGACCGCAACCGATACCAGTGGAACGGCTTTGTTCGCGAGTCCAGACTGCATCGAAAATTTCGTTGCGGTGTTCCAATTTGTAGGCACTGCAGAGCGTATCCACGAGCTCGTTCAGGATTTCTTCCTTGGACGTGCTCTTGGAATTGATCAGAATGCAATTGTCGACAAACCTTTCGGAAAGACGCATAATGAATCCCTTTTGTAGTTTTCAATATGGATATTTAGCAAAAATCAACGCCGTTTGGACGAAAAAAGCCTTATTGGAACGAAAAAATATCAAAAAAGGCTAAAATTGATTTAAAAAAGCCAATATTTCCATCTCGGAGTGCATGTTTTCGGCTTGATCCAGGGCCCGGCGCATAATAGAGACTTCGATTTGCCCGGGAGCTTCGGAATGACCGATGGAACCGTAGGTGAGGTTGGCGCCCTGGTTTAAGGACCAGAGACGGCTGACCTTGCCGGTTTCGCCCATGCCGAAGGCGGCGAACATCTGGAATTTCTTGCCAAATTTTTTTGCAAACTTGTAGAGGCGGTCGCAGTCGGCGTCGGTATTGCTCATGGCGGCAATCTTTAGACCCTGGGCGCCCACGCGTTTTACGTCGTCGGCGAAGGTTTCCAGTTCCATGTCGGTTGGAATGCGTTCGAAGTTGTGTTCCGAAATTATCAGGCCGACACCGATGGGGTATGCCATGTCGTTCAAGGCCTTAAAGTCGTTCAAGCAGTCCCGTTCCAGGTCCAGCCATTCGGGAACTTGCTTGCCCGAAAGGATTTTCTTCCACAAGCCCATGCGTTCGATTGCCCGGTTGTCGGTGAATTTGCCTCCGTCCCGTTTAAGGCGGATAGTTCCGATTTGCAACTTGTTGGGAACGATATGTCGGACTCTTTCCGAAAGGGTTTCCCAGACGGATTCGTCGAAGAAATCGTAACGGATTTCGATGGCGTCGCAACAGTCCAAGTCCAGCCGAACCGGATGGAACAGGTCTTTTTCGGCAGCTTCGAGGACGTCAGGGCCCACAAGGCCTACAAGGTATTTGCGAGAAACGGCTGGCATGGCGCAAATATAAAAATTCCGATGCTTTTACGCAAGTTTCCAGTCGAGTTCTTGGCCGGCGGCGAGGGGGACGACTCCGTTTACGATAGCGGGCACGGTCCACTTTTCGCGGACGATTTCAATCTGCTTAGTCGTGCGCGAAAGTCCGTAGAAGTCTGCGCCGAATCCGGCGATGAAGTTCGGGAGCTTGTCGAGGTGGCCAGCCCGTTCAAATTCTTGAACCAGAAGCGGGATGGCGACCGGAGCGCTGTAGACGCCCGCTGCCCCGCACGGACATTCCTTTTTGCCCAGCTGGTGCGGGGCAGAGTCCGTGCCGAGAAAGAACTTGGGGTTGCCGCTGAAGGCGGCTTCGCGAATGGCGGCACGGTCTTCAGGCCGCTTCGGCAGCGGCTTGCAGAAGTGGTGCGGCCTGAGGGCGTCCCCGACGATGTCGTCGAGGGTCATCATCAGGTGATGAACTGTAAAAGTGGCGGCCACGTTGGCGGGGAGTCGCTTGACTGCCTCGACCGATTTCGCCGAGCTCAAATGTTCGAATACGATTTTCAGCTTCGGGAACTTTGCAGACAAAGTTTCCACGCGCTTGATGAAAGCGGGTTCGCGGTCCAGGCAGAATTCACCGGGTTCTTCGCCGTGCACGCACAGCACAAGGCCAAGACGCTCCATCATAGCGACCACGGGGAAGATTCCTTCGAAATCGCTGATGCCGTCGGCGCTGTTGGTGGTGACACCGGCGGGGTAGTACTTGCCCGCCACCACGCCCACGGCCATCATGTCCTTCAAATCCTGTTCCGTATAGTTCGGGTTCAGCTTGAAGGTCATGAGCGGGACAAAGTCCGGGCGCACATCCTTTGCGGCATCCAGGATCTGCGCCTTGTATTCGGCAATCGCCTTGGCGGAAGTCATTGCGGGTATGGTGTTCGGCATAATGATGGCGCGGCCGAATTGCTGTACCAAGTCGCGAACGTAACCGGGCATCAAATCGCCCTGGCGCAAGTGTGCATGGAAATCGTCAGGTAAGGGGAGAAACATCTTTATAAACCTTTTACAAAATGTGGGATGTGTAATGTGGGGTAGTTAATTATTTATTGTTAATCGTTCATTGTTCTGTTCTCATTTGTCATTTCACACTTCACATTGCGGCGGTAGCCGCTCTCATTTCACATTGCCGCGTAGCCGCTCTACCCGCTGGTGCGCAAATCTCGGAAGAGTTCTTTTGAAATGTCGGTGTCGGAGTTAATCCAGTATTCAAAGGGTCTGGGCTCGGTCAATGTCTTGTTGTGCAAAAAGCAAATATTGCAGTCCAGTTCCTTGGAAATCATCAAGTCGTGGGTCACGATCAGGATTGTCGTTTTGAACAACGTACGCATGTTGTCGATCAACGGCAAAAGATTGCGACGGTTGTAGTTGTCAAGGCCTGCGGTAGGTTCGTCCATCAACAAAAGCTTAGGGTCCATGGCCCAGCTACGGGCGATAGCTACGCGCTTTTGCATACCTGCACTGAGCATGTGCGGGAACAAGTCGGCTTCGTCGCGTACTCGCATGAGGTCCATGGCCATGTTGATCTTGTCTTCGATTTCGGAGGGCGTTCCCATTTTATGGTAGCGGAGCGGTAACGCGATGTTGTCGCGGACGCGCAGGTTCGAAATCAAGGCTCCGTTCTGGAATACCATTCCTACCTGACGCTTGGCCACTTCCAGTGCCGTCAGTTTTTCGGGCGGAATGTATTCGCCGAAGTAATAGATGTTTCCTCGGGTGGGGCGGGTAAGCCCTGCGATGATTCTTAAGAGGGCGCTCTTTCCCTGACCGGAAGGTCCGCCGATGCAAATGGTTTCTCCGCGCATCACCGAAAGGTTGACGTTCGAAACAAGCTCTTTCTGGGGGTCCGTTTCGACTCCTCTGAAATATCCCAAAATCCTCGGCTTGGAGAACATGGCTCCTGCGAGGTCCTTGTAGGCAAGGTGGATATCTTCCATTCTTAAGGCTTCGTCAAACATTAGATCAGCGTCGAGAGGTTGTTCATGTAGTCAACAAAATAGAATACGGAAAGAATCACATCGGCAACGACAACGTACAGGAAAGACTTGATTACGGAACGCGATACCGCCTTGGGAACCTGGCGCACATCGCGCTGGATGTTCAGGGCCTGGTAGCAGGCATTGGTGGTAATAATCGCTCCGAATGCAAGGGGCTTTAGAATCGTGAAAATAAAGTCGGTGAGCGTAATGGCGTTCAGAATTTCGGTACTCAGGTAAGACCAGGTGAGCTGAATGTTCATCATGTTGCCTGTAATAATGATGGCACCCTTGGTAACGAGGTAGCCTCCAATAATGGCACTGGCACTAAAGAAAATGTTCATGATGAACATGGCTATGCATCCGCCAACCAGGCTGGGCATGACCAAGAAGCGGATGGGGTTGACGCCCATGGTGGCCAGGGCATCCACTTCGGAATTAATGACCATGCTGCCGATGTAGGTTGTGAGGGACGATCCGCTTCGACCGGCAATCAAGAATGCGGTAAGAATGGGACCCAATTCACGAATAATCACCACCACGATCATGCTGCCCACAAAGTCGGCGAAACCCATTTTGCTCATCATGGAAATCACTTCGATAATGACGATGGTTCCGAACAAGGTGGCAACTATAAAGAGAATGGGGAAAATCTCGACTGCCGTAAAGAACGTCTGCATGATGATGTTACGGGAGTCGGTCTTGAGACTGCGATTCTTAGAAAATATACTCGCGACAGCCCTGCAGAACAAGGCAATTTGCTGGCCGAAGGGGCGGCACAACAAGAACAAGCCCAGCAAATGAAACGCCTTTGCGGGGGGCGTGAACCTCTGCCAGTTTCTACGAATCCTTATTTTCATCGTTTTGTTCTATCGCTTCCAAAATTTGGTGCCACAAGTCACCCAGTCCGAATTTCTTTAGGGAACTCACGCTCAGGGGATTCTGGTCAAGCCCGAATTTTTCCTTGATGCTGCGGAGACCTTTTGCAAGTTCCGACTGGTTTGCCTTGTCGCGTTTGCTTGCAACGATCAGCACGGGGCAACCGCTTGCTCGAATGGCTTCAACCGTCTCGATATCGATATCGTGGCCACCGTGGCGCACGTCTACCAAATAAACGAGCCCTTTCAGGTCTTTACACTTTTCCACGTATTCGCGGATAAAGTCTGCCATCTGGTCGCGTTTGCTGTTGCTGACTTTTGCAAAGCCTACACCTGGTAAATCTACTAGAAAAAACTTCCCGTTGACTTTGAAAAAATTCAATTCGCGGGTTTTTCCGGGGGTTCTTCCCACTTTTACAAGGTCTTTTCGGCCCATTAGGGCGTTCATGAGCGAAGATTTGCCCACGTTGGAGCGTCCGAGGAAGGCTATTTGCGGTAAGCGTTCTTCGGGGAGGTACTTGATGCTTGTCGAGCCTTTGACAAATTCTGCAGAGACGATTTTATAGTCGCCTACGACGACAGGGGCGTGGTGCGTAGTCTTCGGCGGAAGATTCGCTTTAATCCCTTTTGCATTTTTTTCGATCATAGGCTGACTCTCCCTTCGAATGCGCGGAGCATGGTGACTTCGTCTACAAATTCCAGGTCCGAACCCATGGGGATTCCGCGGGCAAGGCGCGTGCGCTTGACATTTACTCCTGCCAGCATGTGATCGAGCATGAGTGCCGTGCTGTCTGCTTCGGGGCTAGAACCTAATGCAAATATAAGTTCTTCGATGCCTTCGTCCTTGATGCGCTTTACGAGTTCCGGCAAATGCAGGTGTTCGGGGCCAATGCCGTCGAGGGGCGAAATGACGCCGCCCAGCACAAAGTAGGTACCCTTGTAAATGCCCGAGCGTTCAAACGGAACGATGTCGGAGCTTTTTTCGACGACGCAAATGCATTTGGCGCCTTCGCGGGCCTTGCAAACGGGGCAAAGGTCTTCGTCGGTAAAGGCGTAGCAGCGGGGGCACGGGTGGACGTTTCTTTTCGCGTTCAAGAGGTTCGCCGAAAACCGTTCCACGTCACCTTCGTTTTTTGAAAGAATATGATACGCAAGCCTTCGGGCGGTCTTTTGCCCGATTCCGGGGAGCGATGAAAATTCCCCGATTAACGCTTCAAGACTTTGCGGCTCAATGTTCATTGGCAAAACTGTAGGATTCGTTGATGCAGAGTTTCAGTTGGGCGAAGTGGATGCCTTCTTCCTTGAGGCATGCCTGGATGGAATCCCGGTCGTCGAGTTCCACGGCGTCTGCAAGGCGCAGCAGTGTGCCGAGGCGGCCGCTGCGGTTCAGGAGGGCGTCCTGCATTTCGTCATCGGTGGGCGCGTCGGACAAAATGGTTTCGAGCGGGGCGCGCACCAAGGCGTCCATACGGCTGATGAGCCCCACCATGAATGCCTTGGCGCAGAAGTCGTCGTTGTTTTCGTCGATGGTGCGGGCGAGGCTTTCCATGAACTTTGCACGGTGGCTTGCGTTCTGGAACAGGGGCGAGGCTTGCGGAGTCATGCCGAGCTCTGGGCGGGCGTACAGCATGAGCATAAGCCATTCCTGGATGCGGCGCATGCCGACCCAGACGATGGCGTCCTTGACGTTGTCGATGCGGCTGTGCCTGGTCTGGGAGTCGGAGTTCACGAATCGCAGCAGGTTTTGGGCGATGTCTTCGTGTTTGGAGAGACTTTCGACCATGTCTTCGAGGCTCGGGCGCGACTTGATGCGGAGCAGAAGCTGCAAGAGAGTGGCCGAGGTCGCGTCGATTTTGCGGCCTGTCACGAGTTCGGGCTTTGCAAAGAAGAAACCTTGGAAGTAATCGTAGCCGGCCTCTTCGCAGCGCTTGAAGGTGGCCTCGTCTTCTACCTTTTCGGCCAGGAGCTTGACTCCCATGGTCTTGAAGAAGGTGGCGGCGGCGTTCATGGATTCTTGCGAGTTGTCCACCACATCCATCTTCACGTAGCTGATGTAGGGGAACAGCGGCTTGAATCGCGTGATGAATTCGTCGTTGAAGACGAAGTCGTCCAGGGCGAGTTCGAAACCCAAGGCCCTGTAGCGCTGGACAGCCTTGACGATAGCATCGTCTACTTCGACATCTTCGAGAACTTCGAGTACAAAGTACTTGGGGTTCAACAGCCCGAACAGGTTGTCGAGCAGCATGTTCTTGCTGCAGTTCACAAAGGCCTTGTTGTTTCCGATCAGGCGCTCGATACCGATGTTGTTCAGTACGTTTTCGAGTACCTGCGCCGTGGCGAGCACGTCGCTTGCAATAATGGCAATGTCGCTTTCGGGCGAATCGCGGAACAGCAGCTCATACGCATAAATCTTACCCTCGCGGTCGAGGATAGGCTGGCGTGCTAAGTAAGCAAGTGTTTGCATGTCTTAGATACGGGCGCTCTTGATCCCGAACAGGAGAATGCTGCGTGCGCCTGCGTCCCAAAGCTTGTCCATGATGGAGTTCGCTTCTTCTTGCGGGACCATGGCCTTGACGGAATACCATTCGCGGCCGTGCAGCTTGGTCACCGTCGGGGCATCGAGACCCGGCGTGAGTTCGCATGCCTTGGCCAAAAGTTCAGCCGGGCAGTCGTACTCGATCATCATGTACGACTGGGCAACGAGCTTGCCCTCGATGCGGCGGATCAGCGTGTGGACTTCTTCGAGTTCGGTCTTCTGCGGGTTGCAGAAGAGGGCTGCGTTGCTGCGGAAGAGCGGTTCGCCCACGATACGGAGTCCAGCCTGCTTGAGGGTGGTTCCTGTTTCGACCACGTCGACAATGGCGTCAGCGACGCCGAGGCTCACGGAAATTTCGACGGCGCCTTCGAGCACCACGAAATTCATATCCTTCTTGTAGTAGCCTTCGACAATGTGCGGGAAGCTGGTAGCGATCGTTGCGTTCTTGAGTTCGTCAAGAGACTGCACCGGGCTGTCGTTGGGAACAGCGGCGCACATCTTGGAGGCGCCAAAGGGGAGGTCCAGAACCTTGACTGCCGGGCTCTTGGCTTCGGCGTTGAAGTCGATTCCCGTAATGCCGGCATCGATAATGCCACGACCCACGTACATGGGAATGTCGCTTGGGCGCAAGAAGAAGAATTCGATTCCGTTCTTGGTGTCGAGCTGGGTCAAAGTCTTGTAGGGCTTGGAGGCCTTGTAACCGCAAGCCTTCAAAAGTTCCTGGGTGGGCTCAAAGAGCATGCCCTTGTTGGGGAGAGCTACCTTAATCATAATTTAGCGTACACTTCTTCGAGGGTGAGACCTTTTTCGGCCATCATTACGGCCACATAGTAAAGCACCTGAGAAAGCTCCAGGCACTGGGCGTCGCGGCTTTCAAAGCGGGCGGCCATCCAGCTTTCGGCGGCTTCTTCGACGAGCTTCTTGCCAATGCCGTGCGGGCCCTTCTTGAAAAGTTCCGTGGTGCCCTTACCTTCGGGCATGTCTTTCTTGCGCTGGCAGGCCAGTGCGTACATTTCTTCGAATGTCATAATGGACCTCTTTAATTTTTTTCAGAGGTAAAGATAGAAAAACTTAGTTTTCCACCATGTTGCGAATCTGGTTCTTGCCTTGATTTTTGGCGGAAACTACGAGTTCGTCAACTCGGAAAAGGAGCTGGTTTATATCGGCTACCGATTTGGCGTTGCAGGGGAGCAACCCGCCGCTTATGGTAAGCTTAAGTTCCGGATGTTCCTCGAATGTAACCTGACGGACGGACTTGCGGATAGATTCAACTTTTGCGTAAGCTTCTGCCTCGGAGCCTGCGCTGATAAGATAGATGAATTTTTCACAACCGTAGCGGGCAACGCATTCGCCAGCGACTTCGTCACCGACTTTCTGGATTAGTTCGCCTATGGTACAAATCACCTTGTCGCCAAAGGTGTGATCGTATTTGTTGTTAACTTGTTTAAAATTGTCCAAGTCAAACATGGCGATAAAGTAGTCGTTGCGTTGTTTCCAGACTCGTTCTTCCAGGAACTTGAGCAAGTATCTGCGGTTGTAAAGCCCTGTAAGTGAATCCCTGACCGAAAGATAGTCTAGCCGTGCCACCAGCTTTTCGCTTTTTTCGCGCTCCTGTACGTAAGCCATCAGGGAGAAGGAGCCTACGGCAAAGAGCGTGATGCATGTCAGGATGTGGGTTACCAGAATGTCGAGGTAGGAACTGTCACGGTCGAGAATGGTATACAGGATGTCCGGATTTTTCCAGGACCAGTAGATGGTCGCTGCCTGGATGGCGAGGGAAAAACCGAAGGCGATTCTTTTGGCGCGTCCACGGATGGCAAAGGCAATTAATGCAATGGAGGTGATGCAGTACAGCGGCATGCCGCTGGTGATGCCACCGCAGAAGAGGAACAGAAGGGGCATTAAAAAACAGGTGAGCGCGCAGCACATGACCAGGTAACACTGGTTGTAGAGCGATGTCTTTACGGCAACAAAGGCAATAATAAAGCAAAGCAACGTACATCCGAGGCTGGCCAGGGATGCAGAGGCATTGATGCCCTCGTAAATGGTAAAGACGGCAGAACAGGTCGCCACTACGGTGACTACCACCAAAATAGACCAGAACATTTTACGTTCTAGTGTGTCCTGCGCCCCCCAGAAGTTTTTTAGAAACTTAATCATAAACGCTGTTAATAAAATATAACATGAAATTTTAGAAACAAGAGTAGGTAAATCTCCATTTTATATCTTATTTTTTTGTGACTTTGACATCGATCTTTGCAAGTTGTTATATTTCGGGTGTCGCTAAAGGCGGCAAATTCCCATTTTTTTGCAGGTTTTAGTATGGAACTTACACCTTTGGATATTCGAAACCAGAACTTCCACAAGAAAAATTTCGGTGGAATCGATCCTGAAGAAGTCAAGGCTTTTTTGGAGACCGCGGCCAATGCTTTTGAACAGATGTCCAGGGACAAGACCGACCTTACCGAACGTTTAAAGGTTGCCGAAGAACGAGTGAATTACTATCGCCAGATCGAAAAGACCATTCAGGACGCCGTGGTGACCATGCAGCGTACCGTGGACGAGGTCAAGGCCACTGCAGAAAAAGAAGCCGAAATTATTGTTGCCGAAGCCAAAGCGCGGGCGGTCCGCGAGGTGGAGTCTACCAAGAAAGAGGCCGAAGAGCTCCGCATGGAAATCGAACAGCTCAAGCAATTGCGTACAAACTACTTTATCCGTTGCCGTGCGCTTATCAAGGGCCAGGAAGACTTACTTTCTGCCATGGAAAACGACCAGCGCATGCAAGAAGAGCTCAGGGCTCGCCCGGCCGCCCCGGGAAATGTGCTTGCCTAGGGCCCGAGCCTATGAGAATAAACATCAAGGTGCACGCCCGGAGCAAGCGCGAAAGCGTGACAGAGCTCCCTGACGGCAGTTACAAGGTGGAAGTTAAGGCTCCACCTGTGGATGGAGCAGCGAACGAGGCCATCTGCGAACTCCTGGCAGAGCACTTTCATGTGCATAAACGGGATGTTTCGGTGGTCTCGGGGGCTACAAACAACAAAAAAATAGTGGAAATTATCAAGTAGGACTCTAACGAGTCCTTTTTTTATTTATTTTAAGAGTGCTAAGAAGGATGTGTGGGCAATGAAAGTTTCATTGAAAAAATTATTTGATTTCGAAAATGGGTCAAGCTTAAAAAGTGTTTTGGCACTTATTGCCTTTGGCCTGGTGTTGAATATTATACCGGCCAAAATTGCGCTGGCCCTGGAATTGCCGCTTTACTTGGATTGCTTGGGGACAATCCTTACGGCAATGCTTGGCGGTAACCTTCCTGCAGTTATAGTCGGTTTTGGAGCGAATGCCATTAATGGAATTTCTGACCCCGTGACCATGTTCTACGGCGTCATTAGCATTTTCATCGCTGCGTTAGCCACCTTCTTTTACCACCAGAGATTTTTCAAGAACATCCCGCGCCTGTTTGTGGTGATTCTTTCGTTTGCCTTGATTGGCGGCGGTATTGGTTCTGTTTTTACTTACTTCTTGTATGGTTTCAATTTTGGCGAAGGGGTTTCGGCTCCGTTCTCGATTGCGTTCCACGAAGTCTTGGGCTGGAGCAAGTTTACCTCGCAGCTTTGGGCAGACATTGTCCTGGACTTCTTTGACAAGGGCGTTGTCGTTGTTGCGGCCGTGTTCCTTTTCCGCTTTATTCCGCGTTTTATCAAGAATCACTTGAACAAAGTCTTCTTGCGTGTCAATAGCCAAGACGTGGTAAAGAAGATCGTGCGCCATTCCTTGCTCCGCAAGGTGGTGTACATGGTGATTATCGCTGAAGTGCTTTTGGGCGGCCTTGCCTGTACTATCGGCTTTTTCCTGTATCGCGAAAATTCCGTCAATAATTTCATTACCGTTGCAAATGGCGTGACCAGGGCAGCCGCTTCTGCAATAGACCCCGATAAGGTGGACGATTACATTAATAAAGGTTTCGAAGTCGAAGACTATGCCTTTATCCAGAAGATTCTGTATTCCATTAGAGAAAGTTTCCCGCAGACCAAGTACCTGTATGTGTACCAGATTAGGAACGATGGTTGCCATGTGGTGTTTGACCTGGATACTGATGGCGAACCGGGTAGCAAGCCTGGCGAAGTGATTGAGTTCGATCCGAGCTTTGAGCCTTATTTGCCGACGCTTTTGGCAGGTGGCGAAGTTGAACCCATTATCTCGGATGACAAGTTTGGCTGGCTTTTGACGGTGTACAGGCCCTTGCGCAATTCGTCGAACAAGACGGTTGCCTATGTAGCGGCTGATATCTCGATGGAAACTGTCATTCGAAGCGAAGCCATCTTCTTTATCAAGATGCTTTCGTTGTTCTTCGGCCTTTCGATTATCATTATGAGCGTGGTGCTTGAACTGGTGAAGCGTGGCGTGGTGATTCCCATGAACCAGATGTCCCTGGCTGCCATGAAGATTGCCGCCAACACGACCCGCGCAAGCATGCTCGACACCGAAAAGGTGGACCTCGAAAGCATCAGGGAAAGCGTGGAACGCCTCGGTAAGGTCGGGGTGCGAACGAACGATGAAATTGAGCATCTGTACGAATCTGTGTACACGATGGCGAGCGATACCTATAACTTTATCCAGCGTGTGCAGGAGCAGAACGAACGAATCCGCCGCATGCAGGAAATCATTATTATGGAATTCGCTGAGGTGGTTGAAGCCCGCGACAAGAGCACGGGTAACCACATTAAGAAAACCGCCGAATATGTGGAAGCGATTGCGCTGCAACTCAAGCACGAAGGCAAGTTCAAGGATGTGCTCACGGATGCTTATGTCGAAAAGCTGAAACGTGCAGCCCCGTTGCATGACATTGGTAAGATTGCCGTGTCTGACTTGATTTTGAATAAGCCGGGCAAGCTTACCGACGAAGAATTCGCTATCATGAAGACCCACACCACCGAAGGTTGGAAGATTCTGACCAAGATGGTGGAAGACGCCGGCGATACGATTGATGCGGACTACATGACTGAATCGATTGACATGGCCCATTACCACCACGAAAAGTGGGATGGCACCGGTTACCCGACTCGAATCAAGGGCGAAGAGATTCCGCTGTCTGCAAGAATCATGGCCGTGGCTGACGTGTTCGATGCCCTTGTGGCAGAACGCGTGTACAAGAAGCCTTTCCCCTACGAAAAGGCGATGGCGATTATTACCGAAGGTGCGGGCAAGCATTTTGACCCGGATGTTGTCGAGGCGTTTACGCACATTTCGGAAAGACTTTACGGTGCAAGAACCAGGCTGACTCCGGCTCCAGAAGATGCCGCTGGTGCTGCTAATGGTGCTGCAAATGCCGCGGCTCCGGGTGCTGACAACGGTTGCAAAAATGATTCCGCGGCCCCGGAACCGGCTAAAAGCTAAATAGGAGAACGAAATGCTTAACAAGATGAAGTTGACTGCTGCAATGTCTGTATTTGCGGCTTCGCTGATGTTTACCGCCTGCAACGAGCAGGATGCAAAGAAGGACGCACCTGAAGCTGCTAAAGCTGCGGAAACCGCTGAGGTTGCGGCGAGTGCCCCTGCAAAGTCTGTGGTGGTGTATTTCTCGCAGAACGGTGCGACCAAGAAACTCGCTGAAATTTTCCAGAAGGCAAAGAGTGCCGACGCCGTGGAACTCAAGCTTGTGACACCGTATCCGTCCACTTACGACAGCACGATTGCCGCGGTAAAGGCTGAGCGCGAAAGTAAGCAGTGGCCTGCCCTTGAAAACGCCAAGGTGGAGCTCGCCAAGTACGATACGGTTTACCTGGGCTATCCGATTATGTTCGGAACGTTTACTCCGCCGATTTATACCTTCCTCGATTCGAACGATTTGAGCGGCAAGGTGGTGGTGCCTTTCTGCACGTATGGCAGCGGTGGCCGCAAGGCTTCTGCCGCGGAACTCAAGACGCTGGAACCGAATGCGAACGTGACGCTTGCCTTCGGTATTTCTAACAAGCGCATTACGGCAGAGAATGGTGATTCCGTGGCACGCGCCGAGGTGGAAACTTTCTTTGGAAATCTGGAAGCCGGCAAGACCGACGAAATGCTGATGGGAGGCTTTTCGGAACAGCGCCCGCTTGCGGCTGAAGATTCTGCCGTATTTGCCGAGGCGACCAAGGACTACGCTTATTTGGGACTTAAGCCGCTTTCTGTTTCGACTCAAGTGGAGGCCGGAACGAATTACCTGTTCGTTTGCGAAATGAAGGCCTTCGGTGGACCGGCGGTTCAGACCAACGTGAAAATATTTAA
Organism: Fibrobacter sp.; assembly: GCA_017550445.1. Next base: position 142 of record JAFZOV010000046.1, on the reverse strand, counting down.
GCCGCTCCCGGGGAGGGGCGCGGCCGAATTAATCGTTGTAGAGAAATAAGTCAGGTTTATTCTTCTACTTCAAATTCTTTTTCTTCTTCAACGGGATCGGCTGGGGCTGATTCCGTTTCTTGAATGGGTGCGGCAGCGAGTT
>JAFZOV010000045.1 GCA_017550445.1 Fibrobacter sp. | reverse complement strand
GGGCCACGAAGCCGCCGATGATGCTCGCGGTACGCGTGCCACCGTCGGCTTCGATCACGTCGCAGTCGACCACGATTGCGTTCTCGCCGAGTGCGGCCAGGTCGGCTGCGCCGCGAAGCGAGCGGCCCACCAGGCGCTGGATTTCTTGCGTACGGCCGCTCGCGCCCTTGCGCTCGCGTTCCACGCGCTTGCCCGTGCTCTGCGGGAGCAGGGAATATTCGGCGGTAATCCATCCGGTGCCGCGACCGGCGAGCCAGTCGGGAACTTTCGGGAGGAGGGTCGCATTGCAAATGACGCGGGTGCGTCCCATCTCGATGAGCACGGAACCGTCGGCGCTCGAAATGAAGCCGGTGGTCATTTTGAGGTTACGGTATTCGTTGAATTTGCGGTCGGTACGTTCGTACATGGATTCTCCTTGTTCTGTCATGCCGGACTCCGTTCCGGCATCACCGTTTTGGCAAGGTGCCCCCGGCACTGTGGCCGGGGTGACAACCTGGTTTAATATGTCAACTTTTCCGTCGTTCCTTCGCGGAAACTGCCGAGGCGGTACACGAAATCGCAGTAGGTTTGCAGTTCCTTGAGCGCGTCGATGACGGCTTCGTCTTTCGGGCTTCCTTCAAAGGAAAGGTGGAAGATGTATTCCCACGGGCGGTCGGGATGCGGGCGGCTTTCGATGCGGGTGAGGTTCAGGTCGCGTTTTGCAAAGCACCCGAGGGCCGCATGCAATGCGCCGGACTTGCCCGAATCGCTCAGCATGAACAGGAGCGTCGTCTTTATGGTACCTTCCTCGGGGAGCGGGTTTGCCGTCTTCTGGATGGCGTAAAACCGGGTGAAGTTCACCCCCGGCAAGTTCTCTATACCTTCGGCGAGGATGTCCAGGCCGTAGAACTTGCCGGCGTAGGCGCTCGCGATGGCACCTACGGTTTTATCGCCACGCTTTGCGATTTCTTCGGCACTGCCTGCGGTATCGTAGAACGCGGTGCTCTTGATTTGCGGGTTACGCCCGAAGAACCGGCTGCACTGCGCAAGGCCCTGCGGGTGGCTCAGCACTTCTTTCAAGTCGGAAAGCTTTACTCCGGGCAGTGCGCACAGGCTGTGCGAAATCTGCAGCTTGACCTCGCCCACGATGGGGTGGCGCCACTTATAGAGCAGGTCATAGTTGTCGTAGATGGAACCGGCAGTGGAGTTTTCTATAGGGATAGCTCCGCCATCTACGGCGCCGGTTTCGATGCCCTGGAAAATCTGTTCGAACGTGTCCATCGGGACAACTTCGATATCGTTTCCGAACAGGTGGTAGGCGGCGCTTTCGCTGTAGGCCCCGCGACGGCCCTGAAATGCGATTTTCTTCATGGTGAAAAATATAGTTAATGGTTTACTTGAACCTGCGTGCGCCTTGGTACTTGTGGCTCCAGTACTTGTCTTGCATGGGCGAAATCATTACGCCCTTGCTGGAACTTGCATGGATGAACCTGTCGCCCGAGAGGTAGATGCCGACGTGGTCGATTTTCCAGAAACTCCCGAAGAACACGAGGTCGCCTTCCTTGAGGCTGCCGCGGCTCACGCTGGACCCGCGACTATCCTTGTACATGCTCGCTGCGCTGTGGTCGAGCGCGATGTTGAAATAGCCCTTGTAAACCTGCATCACGAATCCGGAACAGTCCGTCTTGCTTTTGCTCGCGGCTCCATAAACGTACTTGGCGCCAATCCAGCCGCTCGCGTACTTTTCGAGCGAGCCCTTCGATTCGGGTTTCTTTGTCGCTTTTGCGGTCTCCTTGTGGGTTGCTGCCTGCTTGACCTTCCGTGAGGAATTCTGGTGCTGAACGGAATCCGCTTTCGGAGCGGCCTGTGCGGAGACTCTTGCTGCCGGAGCTTCGCTTTGCGCCTGTTCCTGTGCCGGGGCTGTTTCTGCGGTTACGGGCTTGTAGTCGCCGATGTTCCTGTCGTAACCCGTGCGCTGCGGAAATGTACAGCAGAGTAGTCCCAGGCAGAGCGGGGCCAGCACGAGGCTTGCATATTTTGACAGCGGGAACATCTGTGTGAAATGTAACTAAAAATTGCCGCTTGCTATATTTGCGTTTATGGAAAAAGTGAAAATCCTGTTTGTGTGTCACGGCAATATATGCCGGAGTCCGATGGCGGAATTCGTCATGAAGGAAAAACTGAAGTCTGCCGGAATTGAAGGGTTTGAAGTCGCGAGTGCCGCCACGAGCACCGAGGAAATCGGGAACCCGGTTTACCCGCCGGCAAGGCGCATGCTGAATGCTCACGGGATTGATTGCAGCGGCAAGCATGCTCGCCAGATGACCGCACAGGATTATGAATACTACGATTACATCGTGCTCATGGACAGGAACAACTTGCGGAACCTGCGCTGGATTCTGGGTGACGGGCACGACATGTCGAAGGTCTCGCTGCTGATGGACTGGACCGGAAAGCCGCGCGATGTCGCAGACCCGTGGTATACCGGAAATTTCCAGGCTACCTGGGACGACGTGAACGAAGGCTGCGACGCCATGATAGACAAACTAACGGCGCAGTCCTAACGCCCGCGATAAACTATAAACGATAAACTATTTCGTCAAGAAACCGTGCGGCTTGAAGCCGAGGCCCTTCACGAGTTCAAAGTCCTTGCAACTGTTTACGCCGGCAGTGGTGAGCATGTCGTCGGTGATGGCCGCATTCGCCCCGCTCTTGAAGGCGCGCTTGCCGTCATCGCCGAGTACGCCGCGTCCGCCCGCGAGGCGGATGAACGCCTTCGGGTTTATGAACCGGTAAATCGCCACTATGCGGCAGAACTCGTCGTTCGTGAGTTTCGGGAGGTTCTCGTACGGAGTGCCGGGGATTGCGTTCAGCACGTTGACCGGCGTGGACTTGACTCCGAGTTTACGCAGGTCGAGGCACATGTCGATACGGTCTTCCATAGTCTCGCCGAGCCCCATGATGCCGCCGCTGCATATTTCGAGCCCTGCGGCGAGCGCGTTCTGGAGTGCGCCTATCTTGTCGTCGTAAGTGTGCGTGGTGCAAACGTCCGGGAAGTGCCTGCGGTAAGTTTCCAGGTTGTTGTGGAAGCGGGTGAGGCCCGCCTCTTTCAGCTTGTCAAACTGTTCCCTGTTCAGTAGACCCGCCGAGAGGCATACGGAAAGCTTTGTTTCTTTTTTGAGCCTGCGAATGGCTTCGCCAATCTGTTCCACATCGCGGTTCGAGAGTGTGCGGCCCGAGGTGACGATGGAGTAGCGCGGGATGCCCGCGGCTTCCTTCTTCTTGGCGTCTTCGACAATCTCGTCGGCGCTGAGCAACTTGTATTCGGGGGCGCCGGTGTGGTAGTAGCTGCTCTGGGCGCAGTACTTGCAGTTTTCGGAGCAGCGACCGCTGCGGGCGTTCACGATGGAACAAAAATCGAAATCGTCGCCATGGAATTTTTCGCGGATCTCGTTTGCCGCTTCGCAAAGTTCATCGAGATTTTCACTGAGCAGTTTCACCGCTTCGTCGCGGTTGATTTCGTAACCGCCTAAAACTTTTTCCTTGAGTTCCTGGATAAAGGACATTTCTCTACTCCTTGAACGTTTTCGGGGGCAAATATAGAAATTGCCGTTTGCGAAAACTATGGGCCCGCATATGCAACAAAGTGTTGTATAGAAATGTCAAAAATGCTGTTTTTGTTTAAAAATGCTTAAATTTTACGAAATTTGTGAATTTTGTTGCATGAAAATGTTGACTTTTGGGGAAAACGATTGTATATTTATAGCGATGAAACCGATTGTCGACTATTCAGATTTTCGCCAGTACATGCGCGATTTTTATGAGGACCGCAAACGCCGTTCCGCATTTTCGTGGCGTGAATTTTCGAGAATCGCTGGCTTTACCTCTTCTTCGTACATGAAGGTCGTTTGCGACGGCAAAAGCAAGTTGAGCCGTATCGGGGTGGAGCGTACGGGCATGGCCATGGGCCTTGCGGGTTTCGAGATGGAATATTTCCGTGCGATGGTCGAATACGGTCAGGCCGAAACGGAAGAGAAGAAGAAGGCCGCTTACACGAGCATGCTGGCGATTGCCAAAATCCACAAGGTGCGCGTGCTGGAAGGCGACCTGTTCGAATTTTATGAATCGTGGCAGAACCCGGTGATTCGCGAACTGGCTCCCCTGATGTCGGGAGCGACTCCCGGAGAGATGGCCAAGAAGTGCTACCCCGAAATTTCTGCAGCGGAAGTGCGGCAGTCGCTGGATTTCCTTACGAAGGCGGGTCTTCTCAAGAAGGCGGGCGAGGGCGCGTTTATCCAGTCGGAAACATCGCTCACAGGCACGCCCGATGCTACAAGGCTTGCGTTACGGAGCATGCACCGGCAAATGTCCAAGTTCGCTACGCCTGCGCTGGATCTCCCCGTAGAGGAGCGTAACTTTAGCGGTGTCACCATGGGCATTTCTAAGGAAACGTACGGTCGCATTGTAAACGTGTTGGATGAATGCCGCCGCAAGATTATTGCCATTGCAGCCGAGGAAAAGGACATTGACCAGGTTTACCGTCTAAACTTGCAGCTTTTCCCCCTGACTAAAAGCGTTAAGGAGAGCGACAATGAACAAGATCAAGAAATATAATTCCGTGCGCTCTTTTGCTAGTTTGTTTGTGACGTTGTGTCTGGGCGTGGTGCTGGTTTGCACGGGCTGTTCCCGCTCCGATGAAATCGCGGGCACTTCCGAGGAACCGAACGAAATCGCAAGGGAAGAATCGTCGAGTTCCCTCGATTCGACTATGAACGAGAGTTCTTCCAGCTCGGCAGAAGAAAAGGTGGTTTCCTCCAGTTCAGAAGAAGAAAAGGCTGTCTCCTCCAGTTCTTCGGAGGAAAAGATAGCACCGTCTAGTTCGTCTGAGCCAAAGGTATTGTCGAGTTCTTCTAGTGCACCGGCGGTTTCTTCGTCATCTTCTTCATTCAAGGGCAATGGTCAGTCGGGTGATAGGCCGGGCGGTGATCCGCCGACGAGCGCCGTGCCTGACCAGAATCTTGCCGCCTATGCCTATATTTATGGAAATTCGAAGGCGACGTTTGACGATGCTGTCCTTGCAACGAAGGTCGTTTATAGAGAAAAGGATTTTGACCCCATCGGAACGGATCCGGGTGTGCCGGGAAATCAGCCTGGTGATGCGGTGACGGAACTGAATAGCCCGGGCTTGCACAAGATTGGGAATAGGCTCGATGTGCTGTACGATTTGTATCCTGAGTCGGCAGAGAAGCTTATTGCCGTAAGCGAAAGGGCTGTCGAAGAAAATGAGAAATGCGAAACGTATCTGTACAATGTTTCGGGCCTTTCAGATGCCATTGGGCATGTGTTGACCCAGGTAACGGCAGACACAATTGCCGTGGCCGATATCCGTGCGGGAGAGTGCAAGAATTCGACCGAAGGAATGGTACTTGGGTTCGTGTTTGTCTATTGCGGCGAGATGAACGAGTTCCCCCGCGAGAAGCGAGAATACGTTGATCGTGGTTCGAACACAAATACTTGCCCTGTTTCAGAATACGAAAACGAGTGGGCCAAATAGCGATTGTCCGTGACGATTATTTCGTGACGCGGATGTAGTCAATAAGCATTTCGTTGGGGAACTGCGCGTCGTCTATTTCGAAGCCGGGCCAGTTTCCGCCCACGGCGACATTCAACAAGAAAAACTGCGGTTTGTGGAAAGCGTCGGTTCCGCCGGCATTGTCTTCGATGGTCATTTCGTGGTACTTGAAGTCGTCCACGAACATGGTGATGGTTTTTTTGTCCCAGGTAAATTTGTAGGTGTGGAATTCGGTGATGTCCAGCTCAAAGATTTTGCCGAAATAATCGCCGGTGTTTTTGCCGTATTGCGCATGGTCGCCATTATAGGACCAGTGGTTGGTGCCGTAAATGATGTGCTCGGTATTGACGGCCTCGATGATGTCGATTTCTCCGCAGGCCGGCCAGGAAACCTGGTCGATGTTCTCGCCGAGCATCCAGAAGGCGGGCCAGATTCCCTTGCCTACGGGTAGCGCGATGCGGGCTTCGACCGTTCCGTAGGTAAAGCTGAACTTGCCCTTGGTGATCATGCGCGCCGATGTGTAGCCGGAGCCTTCGTAGCTTTCCTTGTTTGCGCGGATGTGGAGGATGCCGTCTTGCACGTAGGCGTTCTCGCTGCGGCCCGTGTAATACTGCTTCTCGTTGTTGCCCCAACCGCTTGCGCCCGTGCCTATCTCGAATGTCCACTTGGTAGTGTCGATGGTGTCGAACTCGTCATTCCAGAAGTAGGGGGATTCGCTGGAGGAGAGGGGTGTACTGCTACTGGATTCTTCCTCACAGGGGATAACTCCACTAGTACAACAAGTTGTACAGTCTCGTATATCGCGGCTATCGCTGCTCAGAATGACGGCTTGGGAAGAACTGCTGGACGGCGGAGTGTCGCTAGAAGATAAATCGCCGATTGTACTGCTGGAAGATTCGGCAGGCGCCTCGCCGGAAGATGTCGTGACATCGGAAGAAGACGTCGCATCGTCGGAAGATGGAATCAGGACGTCGATGCTGGAGGATGACGTCGTGGACAGCTCATCTTCTGGGCCGGAACTGTTCGAATCGGATGAGCACGCGAAAAGCACGGTGCTTGCTGCCGTGACGATTATGAGTGATGCTGCGGTTTTCTGGAACACTCTCTAAATATAGCCTAAATTTCAAAATCAAGGCACTAAATATTCCAACTTGGAATAATGGGCGCGGAGAACGCCCCCTGCAAAAAAGTGTTTATTGTAGTAAATTTCTCAAAAAGGGATGTTTATATGAAAGCTTTTCTCAAGTATGGCTTAATTGCCACGTGTGCCCTGACTGCAAATGCTTTTGCACAGGATTTCTGTCAAACTGCCGCCCATAGCGGATCCAAAGTGGAACTTACCACGAATAAAGTGGGGTCGTTCAGCAATGGTATTGGCTACGAACTCTGGAACGAAGGCGGTAACGGTGGTTCCGCGACGTTCTATGACGACGGCTCTTTCAACTGCAAGATGACCGGCGCCAAGGACTATCTGTGCCGTGCGGGCCTTTCGTTCAATAGCGACAAGACTCATACTGAACTTGGCCACATGAAGGCGGATTTCAAGCTGGTCAAGAGCGGTCTTTCCGGAATCCAGTATTCCTACATCGGCATTTACGGCTGGACCCGCGAGCCCCTAGTGGAATGGTACATCGTGGATAACACCGGTAGTGACTATATGCCTGGCGACTGGGTTGCTCAGGGCTCTTCTGCAAAGAAGCATGGCGTGTTCAAAATCGATGGCGCCGATTATACGGTTTACGAAGGTGACCGCACTTCCTATTCCATCGATGGCGACAACAAGTATTTCAAGCAGTATTTCAGTGTCCGTACATCGAAGCGCGATTGCGGTACTATCGACATTACCGCCCACTTCAAGAAGTGGGAGGAACTCGGCATGAAGATGGGCAAGATGCACGAGGCCAAGATTCTTGGTGAGGCCGGAAACTCCAACGGCGCGCAGGCCCGGGGCGAATACGACTTCCCCTACGCCAAGGTCTATATCGAAGGCGATGCGCCGTCCAGCTCTTCTGTAGCTCCGTCTAGTTCCTCTGTTGCACGCTCTAGTTCTTCTGTTGCTCGGTCTAGTTCTTCCGTTGTGCGGTCTAGCTCCTCTGTTGCTCCGCCCAGTTCTTCCGTTGTTCCCGTAGTTAGCAGTTCGTCGACTACGGCTCTCCAGGGAATACGTTCTATGGCGATTGTCAGCAAGACGTCGTTCGTGTTTGACGCCCAGGGCAAGTTCCTCAGTTCCTTCGAGACGGAGAACGATGCGGCCTTGACCACGGCCATCAAGGCTAGGTTCCACTCCGGCGTTTATATGGTGAAGCAGGGCTCGACTGTCCGCAGCATCACGGTGAAGTAATCCGGTTTGCTGAAAAAAATTAAGCCTCTCCTTCGGGAGAGGCTCTTTTGATATTTAGTCCTGCGGGGCTTCGGGCGGGACTCTTGCGATAACGCCTACGGTCGCACGCGTCGCCTTCACCAAATCGGCGGGCGCCACCTTCAACTGCAAGCCGCGTTCGCCTGCGCTCACGTAGATGAACGGGAACTGCATTGCCGTCTCGTGGATGAATATCGGGAAATTCTTCTTGAGCCCGAGCGGGCTGCAACCACCGCGGATGTAGCCGGTAAGCGGAGTGAGGTCCTTGAGCGGGACGGTGTCGATTTTCTTGTTGCCGCTCACCTTTGCGGCGCCCTTCAAATCCACTTCGAGGTTCCCCGGCACGACGCATACGAGGTAGCCGATCTTGTCGCCATGCACGAGGATGGTCTTGAAAACCTGATTGATGTCTTCGCCGAGGCTGTCGGCCACGTGCTGTGCGCCCAGGTCGTTTTCGTCGACCTTGTACGGGATGAGTTCGTAAGAAATTTTCTGCCGGTCGAGAATGCGCGCTGCGTTTGTCTTCTTGATATCCATATGATGCAAAATATAAATCTTTGCGGTGTGGCGTGCAACGGGTCCAAATTGCTATATTGCGCGGTATGGATACGCTTGTCTATACGGCGGACATTTCGGTATTGGACGACCCGGCAGTTTTTGAACGCTTGCTCGGGACGGTTCCTGCATACCGCCGCGAGAAGGCAATGCGCTTCAAGTTTCAAAGCGGGAAGTCGCAATCGCTTGCGGTGGGGCTCCTGCTGCGTCGTGCGTGCCGCGATTATGGAATCGAGGGTGCTGACGCCCATGTAGTTACTGGCGAAAACGGCAAACCTGCATTCCGCGACGTGCCCGATGTGCATTTCAATCTGTCGCATTCCAAAACACGTGCGATGTGCGTGATTTCGCCTTACGAGGTGGGCTGCGATGTGGAACACGTGCGTGTCGGGCGTTCGCGCTTGGCCGAGCGCTTCTTCATGGAAAACGAGACGTGCTGGATCCGTTCCTTTGCGGAAGGCGTCGAGCAGGATACTGCATTTTACCGCCTGTGGACGCTGAAGGAATGCTACATGAAGGTCACCGGGCGCGGGCTGTCGCTAACTCCGGACAAGTTCTCCTTGACGCTTTCGCCGGAGGGGATTGTTCTCGACCACGATGGCGTAAGGCCCGAGTATCTGTTCCGCGAACTGGATCGCGATGACGATTTTCGATATGCGTATTGCCTGAAGGGTGCGCCGGAGACGCACCCGGTAAAGGTAATGGAAGTTGATTTAAAGGGGGAGTGAATGACAAAGCAATATAAGGCGGTCCTTATCGGGAACGGAACCATGGGCGGGCGGCACCGTGCTCGTTTCGAGGCGTGCGGGGTGGAATTTGTCGCCGTGCTGGACAAGGAATGTTCCGATGAATCCGTGCTGGCCGCCTCCATCGCGGGCAAGGAATTCGATTTTGCGGTTGTGTCGACTCCGGCGAGTTCGCATTACGGGTACGCGAAGTTTTTCCTGGAACGGAAAATTCCCGTGTTGGTTGAAAAACCGCTCGCCATCACCGGCGAGGAGGCGCAAGAACTTGTGGCGCTTTCGGAGCAGAACAATACGCTCCTGTTTGTCGCGCAATCGGAATGTTTCAACCCGCTCTTCTTGAACTTCCGCAAGCACTTTCTGCTGGAATTGAATAGTTTGTATGAAACGCGTGGCAATTCGCCTGAATTGCCTGCAAAAGGCGTGCCCGCCGTCCGTCTTGAATTCCGGCGCGAGCACCAGTATTCCCCGCGTTGCCGCGACGTGGACGTTTCCGTGGACCTGCTGGTACACGACCTCGGGCTGTTCTTCACGCTGTTCCGGTACGAAGATGTCGAAGTCTCGTTCAAGACTTCGGCCGAGTCCCGCGACAGGGCGAGGCTTTACTTGAAGGTGGTCCGCGGGCCCTACAAGGGCGTGTCTGCGGACTTTTATGCGAACCGCGATAGCGACGTGGACGTGCGCACGATTTCCGTGAGTTATGGCCGGCAGGGCGGTTCCCCTGGCTCCGATTACACTGTGAGCCTGGCGCATTATCTCGAAAATGGGGATATTGCGCATATTCCCGACTCGCTTGAGAACGAACACAAGTTCTTCTTGAAGCTTTTGGACGGGGCGTGCGGCGACTGGGGCAAACGACTAGCGCAGACGGCGGCTGACTGCGTGAAAATTGCAAGTAACTAACTTCGCCGCCATTTTTTAGTTTCTGGCAAAACAGTTGACAAAATGAACGACTCCAAGCATAAGGGGTTGTTTTTTGTTTTGGCATTAAGTATATTTTGGACAATGGAACCGACTTGACAGGTTGCCGCCTGGCTTTTGCCAGTTTTCTATATAGCTTATAACAAAAGAGGAATCATGGCTCGCGAAATTCGAGAGACCCCGATTTTGTTCGGCGAGGATGCTCGCCGGTTTTTAGCCCGTATGGAAGAGCGGCACCCGGAACCTCCGGAAGTTCGTGCCCGCATCCAGCGGAATTACGAACTTTTCAAAAAAGCTTATGAACGTGGCATGGCTAAAATGCGCGCCCGTGAAGAAGCCAACGGAGGTGATGATCCATGCTTCAGAACCGTATAGACAAGTCACATCTGGATTTTATCCGGCTACGCCCCACCAAAGCTGTTAATCATTTTGACTGCGGGGATAGGGATCTGAATGATTTTATTCTAAACCGTGCATCGGCATTTCAAAAGTATTTGATTGCTGTTACTTATGCATGTGTTAATGTTGATGACGCAAGCGAGGTTTACGCCTATTGCAGTCTCGCCAATGACAAAGTCTCCATAACAGACTTCAAGGACAAATCAGAGTTCAACCGTTTTCGCAAGAAGCGTGGTTTTCCAAACGAAAAACGTTTGAAGAGCTATCCTGCGGTCAAGTTGTGCCGTTTGGGTGTTGATGTCTCGGCAAAAGGTAATCAGATTGGTTCAGGAATGCTGGATTACATCAAATGGATGTTTGTCACCGAGAACAAAACCGGCTGCCGCTTCTTGACGGTGGACGCCTATCTGGATGCTGTACCGTTCTATGAAAAGAACGGTTTCCGCTTCATGAACGCCGAAGACGATGACCCACACACGCGTCTCATGTATTATGACCTGATGGACATCGCGGGGTAAGAATCGGCCAAATTCGCTCAAAAACCGCATTTTCGGCTAAAAGATGTGATTTTCGTACATTTTTCTTAAAAATTTTTGGGGTTTTGACGCCATTTCTGAAATTATATAGTAGTTTTAGAGCAGAATAAAGAGTTTTGTCCATGTTCTCACGCTGAAATCTGCAAATTTCAAATAACCGAGGACAGGGCGAACGCTCACGCAGGTATGCCATTTTTCGGTGTGCCTCGGTTTGCCGTATCAGCCGCTAGGCTGGTTATTGGCAGCAGCCCGTTTGGGGCGTGGGTCGTTTGCGTTTATCGGTTATAGGCAATGCAGAGCCTCAGCGTGATAGATGCAACGACTCGCGCCTTTTTTGTTTTCTCACATAATCGGCGCAATCTTTGCAGAGCAGGGGCGAACACCAGACTTCGGTCTGGCGAATGGCTTTTGCATACGCAAAACGCACTGTGCCGAAACCCGCGCGGCATGGTGCGCAACAGGTTGCGGGGATAACATACTCTCATGAGGTATATTATGAAGACAACAAAGAAGATGGCTTACAAGAAGCCCCGTCTGATTGCGAAGAACAATCCGAGCGGTAGTTTTGCTGCTGGATGTCCCTCTCAATACAATAATCACATTGAATGGTGCATTCGTTGCGATTATCAAGGACCGTAAATTACGGCAATGCTGGAAACAAACAGAATGGAGATTCTTTCTCCATTCTATTTCCGTCCTTTTTAGGAGCTTAAATTGAATAACAACATTTATTTCAGACTTTCCAAAAATGCCTTTATTCGCATTTTTGATGATTATGGATATATAACAAATCAGTTGAATCGTCACGATCGTGTCTACGATGAAATCGGGAGTGTGTTTTTGTCGGCGCTCTCGCGAAAAATGCAAACTTTTGACGAAATATTAAAAAAAATAAAGACATCTTTTGAAGATGCTGTTATCACTGAAATAAAGAAAGATTTGACAGATTTTCTCAGTAGTCTAGAAAAAGATCAATATATTGTTTCTGGATACAACGAGGCCGATATTAAAGAAAAAGACAAGACCTTCTCTTATCAAGATAATCCTAAAACTATTTCATATAACTTTTTAGATAATCCCGATGATAAGCAATCTTATACTGATTCGACAAATATATTGACAGCAAAACACAATCAAATTCCGCAAATACATGCTTGTCAAATTGAGGTCACCAATCGTTGTAACGAAAGATGCATTCATTGCTACATTCCTCATCAAGATAAGAATCAAATACTACCAATCGATGTAGTAGACTCTTCTCTAAAGCAACTTTCAAAAGAAATGCATACCATAGCTCTCACCATAACAGGTGGAGATCCGTTTATGCACCCAGATATTGAAAAGATTTTGACTTTGGCAAGAGAATATGATTTTTCGTTTTGTATTCTTTCTAACCTAACCCTTATAAAACCAAAACATATTAAGTTACTTCAAGAGCTTGATGTTGCCCATATACAAACATCGCTTTATTCCGTAATTCCTGAAGAACATGACCACATAACTCAATTACCTGGATCGTGCGAAAAGACAAAAGCTGTTATCGAACAACTAATTGCGGCGAATATACCTGTTCAAATAGCTTGTCCCACTATGCATACAAATTATCGCTCATATAAGAAAGTTTTAGAATATGCCCATGAGAGAAATTGTAAGGCATCCACCGACTTTATTATGATGGGTCGTTCAGATTACACAACCGATAATTTACAAGAGCGATTGTCATTAGAAGAAACGGATGAACTTCTACATGATATAATGAAATATGATCCTGATTATGTAAAATCTATAACATCAGATGCTTTTGAGCCTCATCGTAATCCAAACTGGGCAAATGAACCAATATGCGGAATTGCACGAGACTCCTTACATATTGCAGCAACAGGAGATGTATTCCCTTGTTCGGGATGGACAAAAATGTCATGTGGCAATGTAAAGGATCAACCAATTAAAGATATTTGGGAAAAATCACCGACGATTCTTAAATTACGCAAGTTGAAAAAAGGTGATTTTACTCAATGTGGCGGCTGTGATTACCAAACATTTTGCAGCATTTGTCCTGCAAGAAACGCCAGCGAGACAAATGGCGATTATATGAAACCTTCGAAACATCATTGTGATGTAGTGGCCTTAAATTATAAAATTGCACAAGAAGTCTTTTCTAACAGGAATAAAACATGAATATAAAACCAATTAATTACCTGGTTTGGAAAAAACTTGACCCTACCGAATATGATGTAAAAACGGACTCCATAAACGTTCGGTCTAATTATGATGTTCAAAAAGACCCTGATGGTTGGATTGTTCACGAAAAAATACACGCATATTTGGCGTCAGTCCATTTTGAAGATAATTACAATCCTCCTTTAGTAGAATATCCATTTAATGACGTAGAACGCTATGCATTCACTTGGCAATTTGTTTTTTTACTTGAAACAAAAAGGATTGATTCAATAAGTGACATAGAGAAAATTATGCCTTGGAAATTTGAAAAATTTGGGGATAAATGGGCGAATTTGTATTTTCAACTGGCACGGGAGCGTTATATCAACGACGATCCCTCTTCCCATCCAAAAATGATAATACAGGGGGGCGCCATGCACCCCTGGAAAGATATACAGCTTGAAGAGATGTTTAGAGAAATCGTTGATAATGCCAAACAAAATTTTTCATTAATAAACTTAGATGAAGATAGAAAGTCTGCCTTAAAAGAGAATGATACTAGTGATAAGGGATGTATTAAAATTGCCATAATAATTGCGATAATCCTAATTTCAATTGCCGTATATTGCACTCTATAATAGGAAGAAATGTTAAGGGTGCATAAAATTTAGGGGCGACTTTGTGTGTTTTTTTTCGATTTTCATATAGGACAGTATTTTAATGACTATTACACATCGCTACGAATATTGTGCGCCCTGCCTGGTCCGCAACTTCAACGAAAGTGGTGGTGATTATTTGAAGATTGCTCCACATTTCTGTAAGGCGGCTCACCTAAACAGAAAACTCGTTGAAGATGCCAAAGCTAAAATGAGAGAAAATAAAACCTAACCACACGGAGGTCAGTTATGTCAGAACAACAAGAAATATTAAACGAAAACGCTGGCAATGTTTCGGAACAGCCAAATGGGCTTGAAATCCCGAAAGATCCCCGTCGGCTTACGAATATCGATTGGAGTAAGGACACTCCCAAAACAGCAAAGGAATGGAAGGCGCTATCTCCCTTGCAAAAACTGGATTGGTCCATCTGGCACGAAAGACGGGTTCAGCACACTTTTGCGGCAGTCGCGATTGTTCTAGAAATTGTTGCAGCAATTGTAGCAATCGTTTTAATGGATTGCAGTACCGGCATGTCTGTGTTGATTTGCGTTGCGGCTTTGGCTATCGCCATTGCAACAGGTGTTTTCAGTTATTTTTTGTACAAGGCCTTGCGAGCCTTGGTTGCGGGCGGTTTAGTCGGTTCTGTCTTCGCCTTGATTGCATGTGCATTCTTCCAAGAAGACCCGTTACGCACCGTATTCATTGTTCTTTCATACGTCATTGGTGTTGCGCTTCTAGGACTAATAGAAGCAAAAGGTGGCATGGGCAAGAAAATCCCCAATTTCCCGGGACCTAAGGAACCTGGCTTAATCGAAGAAATGAAGAACCTTAACAAGGAATTAAAAAAGGCTACTGCCAATTGGTCAAAAAAATCCAAATCAAAAGCAAAAAACAAAGACTCGTGGTTTCAAAATACTATACAGGCTTGGGGATTGTCAGACAATCCTCTTTATAACTACGACATCAATAAAAAATAGGGATGCTCTTCGACATCCACGTTCATATGGGGCAGTTTTTTGACGACTATTACACGCCGCCACGAATACTGCGTACCTTGCGAGCAGCAGGCGTTTCGCGTTTCGCCTATTCCAGCACAAGTGCCGTTGTCACGGACGATTCAGATTTTTTGCTGGAAGAACGTGTCGCCATGTACGAGTTGTCAAGTGGTAAGGCAAAGCCCATCTTGTGGGTGACACACGATATGCTCGAAAAATCGAAGGACTTGTCACTATATATGAACGATGTCGGAGGAAAAATCGTCGGATTGAAGGTTCATGGAGTATCGGAGCATTGGGATCCATTCGGCAAAAATTTGAAGCGGGCCTTTGATATCGCCAAGGAACACAAAATTTTTGTTATGCTACATACGGGTGAGCGCGAGGAATGCGAGGCGGGACTATACAATAGAATATGTTCCGCCTATGCTGATGTTCCCGTGGTTCTCGCGCATGGACGCCCATTGCCGCAAACAATCCAAATGCTACGAGAATGTCCAAATACCTATGTGGACACCTCGTTTATGCCTTACGAACATCTGCAAATACTACTCAATGCGGGATTTGCCGATAGAATATTGTTCGGAACGGACACTCCGATTCCAGGACGGCACCTAAAAAGTTCTCTGCCCCGCCACTTAAGGGCAAGAATTGCGGCAAGCAAAAAGATAGCCGAGAAAAAATGGAAGAAGATCTCGTGGGATAACGCGATGCGCATAATAAAGGGGGAGGCTTGCCCATGACATACCTGATGCAACAGATCATCGCTTGGTTCGGATGGGGCAACGGCATCGGTGCCCTGGCGGGTATCAGTGCCATATTGACGGCAGCAGCAATTCTCGCTCCTGTTGCTGCGGGCATGTTGCTTTATGGTTTAGAGCGATTGCAAATTATTGTTATTGGCAAATTTAATCGTAAATTCGCCCATTTTTTTGTGAGCTTCGTTACTTTCCCTGGAACTTTCGTCCACGAGATGGCGCACCTTTGCTTTGCGGTGATTACCGGGGCGGAGGTCCGAGAAATTTGCATGTTCGAAAGTGGTGGAGGGCGACTTGGACATATAAGCTACCGTGCCCGTGGGCCGTGGTTCATCCAGATGTTGCAACATGCAATGACGGCAATGGCCCCGACGGTTGTGGGACTGGTCCTCGGATACATTTTGCTGCGTATCGTATGGGCGGGCGGCCTCCCTATCTGGGCTCAAATCGGGCTCTGGTACCTGGTGATTTCACTTGTCGACCATTCTACCATGAGCGATGCGGACCTCGCGTTATACTTTAGAGGTGTCTGGATTTTTATTGTGCCGCTGTTCATCTTCTTTATGGTACTTGGGCATATCGCTTAATAATGGAGGTTCTATGTCTGCAGAAAACATCAGAAAACTTTATGAGATGATGTCCGCCGATAGGCCCAGTTTCAACAAAAAAATGCTCGAAGTCCAAGATTTGGCCAAGTGCGCACAAGGTGCTTTCGACGAACTTGCCGAAAAGAATTCTGACCTCGGCGCTGGGGTAATTCTGCCGATTCTCCGTTGTATCACGAGTCACGTCTTGTCTGCGGCAACCAAATCCGACTTGTCATTCGAGGAACGTTATAATGAGGTAGCCGACTATCTCGCCCCGATGATTGTGATGCACTATGACGTATATACGAGGGGATGCCTAAACGACCTCGACTCCGTCCTGAATGTTGATTTTCCCGAAGAAAATCAGCCTGAACAGCATCGACTACAACCTGAACTACAATCCTTCCAAAGGAAAGCCAAAATGAGCTTTTTCAAGCGCCAGTGGATTTCGCAGGAAGTCGTCGATTATCTGATGGGGTTGCCTCCGATGTACCGGATTTTCTACCGTGTACGGACAAACAAGGATTATGTCGCAAGTTTCCTCTTCCGCGACGATGCGGGGAAGCTAGTTGCAGACCTGTATGCAAAAGATGTCATAGGCATCGATGTCCGAAATCAGGACGACCCTGACTGTGCGAGAATCTATGTTGAGGGCCGCACCGACGAGTATACTCTGTCTCTTGCGAAGAAAGTTGTCGGGGCGTACATGGCGCAACAGCCCAAGACGCAGAGTGACCTAAATGCGGGCGAACTCGAATCGATGCAATACAAGCTGCGCGAAGCTATCGAGAAAGCACTTCATTTGATAATCCCAGACGGCGACAAGAATATCGCCCTCAATTTCGGCATGCTTTCGCCTGAGTACAAAAGGCGTGTTGTAGACCTTTTGTTACGTTTTGACGGAAATTGTGTCCCTGTCACCATAAACATAGATACCATGATGTCGACCGATGAAGAAATCGGCGCGACCCTCGACGAAATCACCATATACGAGATGGAACAAAAAGAGCGCGAAAACTGCGATGACGTGGGTGACGCAGATGAAGGCGAAGACGCATGAACGGCTGAATAAGGAGACTAACCATGAAATGCAAGTGCATCGCCAAACTGTCCGACGGCTCGGAATACATTGCATACCTCGGCAATACGGAGCCGGGCATAGCCCGTTTTGCAGGGCCGTTAATTTTGAGGAATCATTTCCCGAAGGAATTTGAAGGCGAAGCTCCTTTGTATGTCATCAGCGCCTATGACGATGTTCCGAAAGGCTGCGAGTGTGTAGCTACTTTCTGTGACTGTACCGAGAACGGATTTTGGGAAGATAAGGTGTATATCGAGGCTCTAGGATGATAAAAGAGGGGAAACTATGGATAAATCGAATCAATCAGACAAAACGAATGAACCTAAAAAAGGAACAACGGAACTTCCCGATGGTCGCAAGGTAACCTACGACGGTGACTTGACGGTATTGGATAAAGATGGTGAATTATTGGCGTGGTTTGATGCGGAACTTTTAGAAGATCCTTAATTTTTTACAATGAAAAAAAATCCCGCGATTGCTCGCGGGACTTTTAATTGCGGTTGTCGCGTCAGATTACAGCTTGATGCTGCAGCCCTTGGCGTGCCAGATTTCGTCGGCGTACTGCTTGATGGTACGGTCGGAGCTGAACTTGCCCATGCGAGCGACGTTGAGGATCGCCTTCTCGGCCCAGGCCTTCTTGTTCTGGTATTCCTTCGCCACCTTGGCCTGCATGTCCACGTAGCTGCGGAAGTCGGCGCAGAGCATGTACGGGTCGTGGGTGAGG
>JAFZOV010000044.1 GCA_017550445.1 Fibrobacter sp. | reverse complement strand
GGTGAACGACATCTCTGTGGACCAACGTGGCGGCATTTGGATTGCAACCGACAAGGGCGTATGGCGCCACCTGCCGGACTACGCCACCTCAAGCGGCCGCAAGGCGGAACTTGAACGCGGCGCCGCCGAAGAAGAAGGCTCGACCAAGAGCGAAGACGAATGGGTTCACTACCACAGCGGAAACGGCCTCTCCACCAACAAGGTGTGGGCTGTTCTCCCCCAGGGTGGCGACGTATGGTTCAGCACAGCCAACGGCATGGAGCAGTTCAAGGACGCCGACTACCAGATTACCGCCTTCTATGAAAAGCTTTTGCCTATCCTGAACATTCCCGACCTATACCATCTATACTCGGGCATGACCATTCCGCTGAACGACTGGGGAACTCTCGGTTTCTTCGTGAACTTCGTGAGCTTCGGTTCAACAGTCGCCTCCGGTGATGTTGACGCCGACGATTTGGTGGCATATAACAGCTCCGAAATCGTGGGCGGCTTCAGCTACGGCACAAGATTCCCCAACGACTGGGGCCTGGGCCTTTCGATCAAGTTCTTCTATTCCGACTTGAGTTCTGGCGCGGCCGCAGGCGAAGAAGAAGCGACCACATTCGGTTACGCATTTGATATCGGCGTCTTAAAGAAGAACCTCTTTATAGACAAATTAAATTTCGCCTTGGTACTCGCCAATATCGGTCCGAGCGTGTACTACGTAGACAAGACGATTGAAGACCCGATTCCGCTGACTTGGCGTTTGGGACTTTCTTACGAAATCTTGAGCCTTGCTGATTACAAGTGGACCGTCCTTGCCGACTACAACCGCGAAGTGGTATATGACGACGCCAAGGGCAATCCGGAACCCTTCTACATTTCTAGCTGGAAGTCCCTGATTCACCCCGAAAGAGATGGCAACAAGGTTAAAGAATCCATTATGCAGGGCGTGTTCAACCTGGGTACCGAATTCGTTTACGCCAACACCATTGCACTGCGCGCCGGCTACCTGTACGATGAAACCGGCAAGCGTAACGAAGTGGACCTGGGCTTTGGCTTCATGCTCTCCGACGTGCTGCAGTTCGACTTTGCCACCATCAAGGACGTAGGCGATAACGACGGCGTGCGCGACGGCCAGATGCGCTTTGGCATGCTGTTTAAGTTCTAGAGCGGCTACGCCGCGATGTGGAGTGTGGAATGTGTAGTGTGGAATGACTAATTAATTACACATCCCACATTTCACATTAGTCATTACACATTGATTTTTATTCTACTCGTTCGAGAATTATCAGGGCACGTTCTTGCGTACTGTTAGGAATGGTATAGAAATGCTGGCCCACAAACTTGTAGCCAAAATCTTCGGGATGGAAGGTTTTGAGTTCATCAGCGACAGCAGGGCCCTTCATAAAGAATACGCGGCCACCTACTTTTAGCGAGTTGGCGATGCGCGGGAGCGTCTTTTCCATAAGCTCAAAGGCACGGCTGATGACTCCGTCTACCGGAATCGTCATGCTACGGCTTGTAACCTTGTGACCGAACACATCAATTCCCTTAAGGCCCATTTTCTCGATGACCATGTTGAGAAAATTGATACGGTTGGGGCGCGGTTCGCACAGCGTAAGGCGAATGGAAGGATTCACTATTTTCAATGGAATTCCCGGAAATCCAGCACCGCTACCAACGTCAATCATGCGGGCGGGCCACTTGGGCACATAAGCATTAATCAAGGTGCAGTCGGCATAATGGCGCTCCACCATCGTTTCGAAGGCATTGAGGCGCGTCAAATCCTGGTCATCGTTGTTAGCGCGAAGTAGCTGGTGAAATTCCCAAATCTGCTTGAGCGTTTCGGGCTGGAGTTCCACGCCATAGTAATGCAACAGTTTGTCGAGACCCGCCAAAGAAGGCGTGACGCGCTTGCCGTTAAACAGCGGAAAATCAGTGCGGGGAGCCTTGAGGTGCGGCACAAAGTCGCGCCCTGCGGCAGATGCATTGCGGGAAGGGGCCTTCGAAAAAGGCTTTTTGGACCAGTTACTTGCCATAAATCCAAAAATAGAATAAAAAAGGTGTCAAAACATACCGATTTTGCCAAAACGGCGTATATAGTATAGAGGTACCCCTGAAAATGAAACAACTCCTTTTGGCTTTTTTGATTTTAGCAAACACAATCCCGGCGGCAATGGTCAACAATCTGGACGAGGCGCAAGTTTTTGAATGGTGGGACGATGGAATCATCGACGGTGACGAAGCCCGCGAAATTTTGGACCTGCTGGAAGAAGGCAACACCCTGGAAGCGTGTATTTTAGCCGAAGTTTACGCGCTGGAAAGTTGCGCGAGCGAAAGCAGCGTGATCCCCAAAGAAATGCCTCCTAAACCAACAAAAAGGCCAAAACTTAAGCAGCGACCAAGCATCATTCCGCACGGATACATAGAATGGCAAGGACGAACAGATTCCTTGGGTCACTTGGAAAGTCAACGCACCGAACTGCGCGTGAATTTTTACAGGTATTCCCTACGGCTCGGTTCTCAGTCGCTCTTAACTTATAAAAACGAAGACAGCGAGGCGCACTTCGGGCAAATTTCTACGAAGGAGATCCATAGCGTGATTCCGCTAGACACCCTATGGGGAACAGCACTACTTTACCCACTTTGGAAATTTCGATTGGGAGCCCTGCTTGATACAACGATGACTACGCAAGTAAAAATCGATTTTGCACCAAGCAAAGGCAATGAAATGGAGCTCGCCTACTGGCATCACAAGCACCCGGCCGACAGCATCGAGAAACGTTCTGTTTGGGCTCAGGCAAAAGGAACTTGGGGCAGTTTTGCGGCATGGTGGGTTCCTGAAAACAAGGGCGACATCCCTCTGATGAAATTGCAGCTTCACCACCGCGAAAAGATGGAATATGCGACCGTAGCATGGAAAGCAGATGCATATACCCACGGAGATTCTTTGCCAGAAGAAGCGCACTTGAGTTCAACGATAGCAAAGAGCCGCTTTTGGGGAAGCCAGACTATAGGCATTACGGCGCACGACCCATGGAAAAGCAAATTGACTGTAAGTGCACGCACCATCATTCCGCTCGAAGGCGACTCCAGCAAGACGCGATTCAAGGGTTCCACCGAATCGGGCCCAGAAAGTTTAAGGGAAATTGCAAGCGCAACTTGCATTTCAGCAGAAGAACAATGCAGGCAAAAAGATTTCGATTTCAGGATTCAATCTTCTTGGGATATAGACCGAGAGCAATTGGCGTTTTCGGGAAAAATCCGCACGAGGCACACGCAAGACGAGGGATTTAGCGCGCCGCTATACGAGGCGAAAGCGGCTTACGCCGTAGATGACTTCAATAACGCAAGCGTAGCCGTAACTATACCGAAGGGGACCCCACAGCAAGAATTGCAACTCCGCAATTCTGCAGAGGTGGGGAACGAGTATTTGCGATTTTCGATGGCAGTAACATTCCGACGAACTGCCGAGGAGACACTTCACCCCATACACGCTGCCATGAAAGCGAAGGTATTATTCTAATTCAACTTGTTTTAAATAGAACTGGAGATGCCCGCCTACGCGGGCATGACAAATCAGGTCCGGCACCACATAGCACAATAGGTCTGCGTGCGGGCAGAAAGGCGTTCGTCCTTAAGGATTTCGCGAATTTGTTTTTTTTCAAACCACTGCGCCTGAATTTCTTCAAGTTCGGAATCGCTGGGGCGAATTACACCACCGGCAACGCCCAAAACAACCACATTTCGCTCATTCGAAAATCCGACTGCAGAATAACTCGGTTTCCACACTTCGTCAATACGCATCAGAGAAAGCCCCGTCTCTTCGCGGAGTTCGCGGGCAGCCGCCTCTTCGTATGATTCACCGGGATCTATCAGACCTGCCGGAAAGTTGTAGATGCTCTCGCCTACGGCCATGCGATATTCCTTGCAAAGCAGCAACTTTTGCCCGGTGCAATCGTGCATAATCATCACCACAGCATGGGGTTTCTTTTCGAGCATATCCTTGTGACCCGTGATATCGGGATTACGGCTAATCATTTCGTAGGTTTTCGCCTTTCCGCTGGCCGTCTTGTAATGAATGTCGTAGCGAGTAATGAATTTACCCTGATGAATTTTTTCAATCGATTCAAATTCCATAATCACACCCCTTGTATAGTCTCGTAATAGATGCAGTCGTGGGAACATTCGCCGTCAAATGCATTTTTGCAAATGGGCATCTTGTAAAGCATCTGCGCCTCATCTTCGCTGCGCGAAATTCGTTTGCGCACGTAGCCGATATCCTGGAAATTCGCCTCTTTACCTTTGATGAACGCAGCACAGGAATTGATCCACACCACGTTGCAGTCTTCATGGGCGCACAGGTCAAAGGAACGGCGGAAATCGTAAGAACCCGTAGAAAACGATGGCACAATAATAAGCGTCAGCTTGAAGCAACGCATAAGTTGCTGCAAGTATTCCGTTTCCAGGAAGTCCCTACAAACCATAATCGCGATGCGGCCAATGCCCTCATAATGAAGAATATTCACCACAAGGTTCGATTCAATTTGCTCAAGATAGCCCTCGCCATTGAACACCTTGCGGAACGGGTTCTGCTTATTCTGCTTACAGATTATGTTTCCGAACTTGTCCACTAGCGTAACGACATTACGGTTCTTCTCCCAATAAGACGGCAGAATAATCAGCGACGGAATTTTATTGGCATCATCAGGCGAAAGCGCCTTAATCTTGCGCGAAACATAGTCTGCAGTCTCTACATTCCCGAGAAGTTCAGGGAACACGACGATATCGCTTTCGTTTTGCGCGGCGTTCCAAATCTTACTCCAAATTAGTTCGTTGTCCGATTCAAAAGCCGATTTTTCGTATTCAATGTTGAAATACTGCACCTTGTCTTTATCAGTCAACTGAACTTGAAAATGGCGATCTCGCCGCAAAGGAGTTGCCGCAATCTTTACGGCATTGCGTTCCTTGAAACGCGGGAAGAGTTCCTTTTTCAAGAAGAAATGTTCGTCAATGAGTTCGCCCAGTACCGCATTATTAATAAGCAGGATGTTGTAGAGAAAACTTTCGAGGTTGTTGTAGCGGTGCACCAGGCGATGCTTACGTTCCCAAACACAAGCGCAACGAGGCAAAATGCCCATCCCCACCGTTTCGCGGTTGGTGTTCAACACTATAGAGAACGATTCCTGTTCAAACTCGGCCATTGCCTCGACCAGTAGCGAAGCCATAGACTGATCCAAAATTTGCAACAGCCCTAGCAGAGCATAATAGTCATGCTCTCTTTTTAGGTTAGCGATCAGAGTCTTCAGTTTTTCCAGGAACTCTTCCGTGACATCGACCGAAGCAAGCATCCGAACTTTCGGGTTTTCGCTTTCTTCGAACAAGGCGCCCATCCCAAGCCTGACCACCTTGTAGATACGTTCTTTTTCGGCAGGTGACACACAGCTGTACCTGACAAAAAACTCTTCGGAGCAGGCCCCCACGATATCCGAACAAAGCCCCGCTACAATATTGTAAAGATTGGTCATCATCAAGAAATATAGCAAACAACTTTCGGGACTTTTTACGCAAAAGTTGCGTCATTTATAGCGGTTACAAGCTTGTTTACCCGAGTAAACAGGATTTGCACCCTAAATATGGTTATTCCATATTGGAATATCTATTTTATGGATACCCAAACACTCCCTGACGGCCCTAGGTTACCTCCTTTACCCGGGGCCGTCCTTTTTTTATCTTTGGACTGATGATTTTTATTATAACTATTATCGGGGCCGTTGCCTTTTTGCCCTCCATCGCGCTGAATATCGCGCTCGCCTGCGGCGCCCCGCTCGGGGCCTACGCCATGAACGCCCGCTACAAGGTAATTCCGCCCGAAGTGCGCAAGGCATTCATCGTGCCAACCACCATGCAATTCGTGGCCCTTTTTGTGCTGCTTTCGGCAGGACACGTTCTGCCCGAAATTATCCCCTTCCTGATTACGCGAATTCTCGCATTTTTCTTTGCACTGTATTTGACATTCTACACGGCGACCGTCCTTTTCAGCACCGCGCACAAGGAGCGCTCTGTAATGGGTTCATTTGCGGTCGTGACCGCGATCTGCTTCTGGATTACGGCCTTCGGGACTTTAAGCTGGGAATAAGGCATGGAAACGCAGCAGCCCAAGCATAATTACCAGCGGGATTTGGATTATATTATCCGCCGCTTAGAGCGCACCGGTGAAGTGCCGACGCTGTTGTTGCACGCCTGCTGCGCGCCCTGTAGCAGCTACACCATCGAATACCTGTCGCAGTATTTTAAGATTACGCTTTTCTACTACAATCCGAATATCGCGCCTGACGAGGAATACCGCCACCGCGTTGCAGAAATCAAGCGCTTTGTGGCAAAATTCAAGACGAAGCATCCGGTCACGCTGATTGAAGGCGAATACGACCCGAAGAAATTCTACGATGTCGCGCGCGGGCTCGAAAATGAACCCGAAGGCGGCAAGCGCTGCCGCAAGTGTTTTGAATTGCGACTTGCCGAATCTGCTAGGCTCGCCAAGGAACTAAACTGCGAATACTTCACCACTACGCTCACCATCAGCCCCATGAAAAACGCCCAGGTGCTCAACGAGGTGGTGCAGGAACAGTGCGACATCTACGGAATCAAGCGGCTACCCAGCGACTTCAAGAAGAAGGGCGGCTACAAGCGTTCCATTCAGCTTTCTGCCGAATACAATCTTTACCGGCAGAATTATTGCGGCTGCGTTTACTCCCGCCGCGACGCTGAAAAGCGAGAAAGCGAAGCGCACAATAGTCAACCTTTATAATTCCCGTTTGCGTCCAAGAATTCCGTCGATGCAGGCCTCAAACACACTAGAATTCTGCCGTTCGTACTTATAGGCACCCGAACTCGACTTCCATAAGTAATCCGCATTTTCGGCGGAGCATACTCCAGGTAAGACATCATCCATTTCGCGGACCGTTCCCACACAGCTCATATCGCCCGACTTGAGCGTCACGTGCAAACTATCGCCATAGCGGGCGTAATCCAAGCTCAAGTCGAAAGTCCAGTCGGCATAGGTAAACTTTATCGTGGTATTCGTCTTTTCCAAAATAACAATGCCGGAGCGTTCCTGCCCAAATTCCGTACTCGAATAGTAATAGGGCGTTTCGAGCTGAATAGAGCCTCCGTTCCCGAGAAAATCGAACAGCTGGTCCACAAAGACCGTCTGCATGTAGTCGTAATCTTCGCGGTCCGTGATGCGGTATTCCACCTTGCCATTTTCAAACTTAAAATACTGATCGTAGCCGTCACCCATACAGTACATCGTTCTTCCTTCGCGGTAGCGGCACTGCGTATTTTTCCAAATTCCATCGAGCTTGCCGGGCGTACCGCCCACCCAGATAAACGATTCCTCGTACCTTTCCTGATCAACTTCATACGGATCGGGTTCATAGATTCTCGAGAGCAACAGCGTATCGCCACGGAAACTATAAGCAAATGTTTTTGAATCCGCGAAGTAGAAGTTCTGGTCATAGGCGAACGTTTCGCCTTCCTTGATGCATCCGCCATTCATTTCAAACGTAATCGTTATAGAGTCGCCAGTGGAATTGCGCTCCACTTTTCCCAACTGAACGACACGAGCCAGCGCATATTGAGCTTCATTCTGATTTACTTTGACAGAATCGTCATCAGCGACATTCCCGTTCACATCTTCGGTAAAGCCGCCACAGCCAACAAGCAAAGCGACACAGGCAAAGCCCAAAGCAAACATCATTCGCATCATATTCTGCTTTACAGAATTATTGATTTTCATCTTTTTTCTCCGGCTTTCCGCTTAGCGGAAACAGTTGCAAGTTCAATCTGTACACGCGGTCACAACCTTCATCTTCCGAAACGATTCCCTTGACTCGTTCGCGGAAGAGTTTGATTTCGTCGACCAAGCGTCCAAAAGTTTTTTCATTTATTCCAAACGTAAATCCCGATATATCACGTTCCTTCGAAGGAACAGTATCCAGCGCATCAGCGGCCAATTGCGCCACCTGCTTTTGCATCATTCTCATAGCCCCCGACACCAAGACAGGATCCCCAGTCAATCCCTTATCCGTCTGCACGTAAGATCCATCCGGCATGCTCTTGAGCAACCCCGTCTTTACCAAAAGCGTAAGCGCATTCCGCACCTCGCCAACAGTCACTTCGGGCACACACATCTTCGCAATTTCAGAAGGTTTCGCTCCTGGCATCATCGGGGCCAATTCGCGTACGGTCGGGTTAACCCACGACCTGTAATAATCAAACGCATCGGCTCCCAGCACGCGCACCCCGTTTGTCTCCAGCAAGGCACACATCTGCGAAAATATCTGCTCGCGAGAGCGGGCATCTGCAGAATCACAATAATTGACCATCAGGCAAAAATATTCTACCCTGAAACCCGAAAGACCCATGGCCTTTGCGACCTTCTCGGCCCCGGCGCGTTTCAACCTCGTTTTTCCATCACAGACAAGCTTCAAGTATGCCGACGAAGAATACCCCGCAATCTTTGCGAATTCGCGCCACGAGAAATACGAGGTACGCTTTTTCTCCTCGTAGAAGTCCCGCATATAGAGGCGATAATCTTTGTATTCTGTAATCGGCTTCATGATTCTTTATTGAAAGATAAGTTTTTCATGAAACAAAACAAGCGTATTTTTAATAAAAATCAAGATTTTTGTTTGTAGTACACACAAAAGCAAAGCTTTTATGAAACACCCTGTTTCATAAAACGAGAAAAGTCCCGCCAAAGCGGGGCAACAGAAGCAAACTGGTGGGAAATGTAGAAATAAAAACCGACTAAAACACCCCCAATTAGCCTCTTTCCGCCATTATCCGAATCAGATTATCCAGTTTGGATTATCCATTTTGGATAATTTTATGTATATTTGTAGAAAAGAGGTATCTTATGGACAATCCTTTTCTGACCACAGGCTATCAAGGTGCAGAATATTTTTGCGACCGTGAAGAAGAAACAAAAAAGTTAACCCGTTTACTGACTAATGGGAACAATGTCGCATTGATTTCCCCACGCCGCATGGGCAAGACTGGACTTATCCGCCATTACTTTGCTCAAGACAAAATCATTCGCAAATACAACCTCTTCATCATTGACATCTATGCAACCAAGAACCTGAACGACCTCGTTTACGAAATGGGTCGGCAAATTGTAACAGAGCTCAAGTCACGCGGTCGAAAGGGAATCGAAAAATTTATCGACATCGTCAAATCCTTGCGTCCCGGGATTTCCTTCGATGTACAGGGAATGCCTACGTGGAATATTGAACTTGGAGATATCCGCACTCCTGCATTAACGCTTGAAGAGATCTTCTCCTTTATGGAAAAGGCAGACAAGCCGTGTCTTGTAGCCATAGACGAGTTTCAGTCTATCTCATATTACCCTGAAAAAAATATTGAAGCGACTTTACGCACCTATGTCCAGCGCAGCAACAACGTTCACTTTGTTTTTGCGGGTTCACAAAGGAGCATGATGAACGAAATGTTCAGTTCCCCGGCAAGGCCCTTTTACCAAAGTGTATCCATAATGCACCTCGGAACCATCGCCGAAGACAAATACGCAGATTTTGCAAAGCATCATTTTGAAAACAATGGAAGAAGTATATCAGAAGAGGCTTTCCATAACGTTTACAACGAGTTTGACGGTGTCACCTGGTACATTCAAAAGGTGATGAACCACGCCTATTCGCTGACAGAAAAAGGCGAAACTTGCGATGCAGGTAAAATCAAAAAGATGGTTAACGATATCATCGAAGAAAACACCGAAACCTACAAGAACATTCTGTTCCAGATTAATCCGGCGCAAAAAGCCCTGCTGATAGCAATTGGCAAAGAAGGGGCCGCGTCAAAGATTACTGGGCGAGCGTTTATCAGCAAGTACAGTCTCGCGTCAGCCAGCAGTGTTCAAAAAGCAGCAGCCGCATTACTCGAAAAGCAGATAATCACCAACGAGCAAGGCGTATACGAAGTTTACGACAAGTTCTTCGCCATGTGGCTGAAAGTGAATGGGTAATACAAACCAGTTTATTTCTAAATTACACATTATGTACGATCCGCGTTTTTTGCCTATTTGTAAAGAAGACCTAGACGAACTCGGCTGGGATTACGTGGACGTGATTATCATTAGCACGGACGCTTATGTAGATCACCCGTGCTTTGGGCACGCCGTGGTGGGCAGGCTCTTTGAGCACGAGGGGGTGCGCGTTGCGATTTTGCCTCAGCCGAACTGGCGCGACGACTTGCGCGATTTTAAGAAATTGGGCAAACCCCGCATGTTCTTCGCGATTTCGAGCGGCATGGACAGCATGGTGAACCACTACACTGCTGCCAAACGCCTGCGCAGCGACGACGCCTTTACGCCGGGAAACAAAGCGGGATTCCGCCCCGATTACGCGACGTACACTTACGCAAAGATTTTAAAGAAACTCTACCCCGATGTTCCGCTGTTGATTGGCGGGCTCGAATCCAGTTTGCGTCGCGTGACGCATTACGATTACTGGAGCGACAGACTTAAGCCGAGCATTCTGTTTGATACCCAGGCCGACATTCTCGTTTACGGCATGGGCGAAAAACCGCTCAAGGAAATCGTACGACTTTTAAAGAAGGGTGTTCCCTTCTCTAGCCTGCATTCTATTCCGCAGACCGCCTACCTGGCGCCCAAGGGACAAATCCCGACGACCAAGCAGTGGGAAGATTTGCGCCTGTACAGCTACGAGGAATGCCTCGCCAGCAAGAAGAACCAGATTGAAAACTGCCGCAGGGTCGATATTGAATGCAACAAGTGGTTTCAGCGCCGCATTCTGCAAGATGTCGCAGAACAGACCGTGGTGATTAACCCCGCGTACCCGCCGCTGGAATACGGCGAGCTCGACGAAAGTTTTGAATACCCCTACGCCCGCGAGCCGCATCCGCGTTACAAGAAGCGCGGGAACGTGCCTGCGTTTGATATGATCAAGTTTAGCATCAACACGCACCGTGGCTGTTTTGGCGGTTGTAGTTTCTGCGCCATCAACGCGCACCAGGGCAAGTTCATTGCGAGCCGTAGCCGCGAAAGCATTCTGCGCGAAGTGGATTTGATTACCAAGATGGACGGCTTTGCCGGTACCATCACCGATTTGGGTGGCCCGAGCGCCAACATGTACAATATGCGTGGCCGCGACCCAAGCCGTTGTCAAAAGTGCGCACGCCCCAGTTGCCTGACGCCGAAAGTCTGCGACAACATGGATACGCACCATAAGGAAATTCTGGAGCTGTATCGCGAAGTGCGCAACCACCCGAAAGTGAAGCACCTGTTTATCGGTAGCGGTGTTCGTTACGACATGCTGCTGCAAGAAACGAATGACGAGGAACTGCGCAAGGACCACGAAGAATACGCCCGCGAACTGATAGACTATCATGTGAGCGGGCGCCTGAAGGTGGCTCCGGAACACACCAGCGATGCGGTGCTCAAGCTGATGCGCAAGCCGAGCTTTACCTTGTTCCACAAGTTCAAGGAATTCTTCGACGATGAATGCAAGCGCATCGGAAAGCGCCAGCAGATTATTCCGTACTTCATCAGCAGTCACCCGGGATGCACCGAGGCCGACATGGCCGAACTTGCACTCGAGACAAAGCAGCTCGGATTCCAGCTGGAACAGGTGCAGGACTTTACGCCGACACCGATGACCATTGCGACCGAGATGTTCTACAGCGAAATGACGCCGGACGGAAAGCCGCTTTACGTGGCAAAGACGCCGGAACAGAAGCGGAGCCAGCGCCAGTTTTTCTTCTGGTACATTCCCGAAAACCGCCCGCAGATTCGGGCAACGCTGGAACGCTTGAAACTCGGCAAGATCGGCCGACTGCTTTTAAGCCGCAGCGCGAAAGCCGAAGGCAAGGAATTCTTCCCCAGCAAGGAGCGCGAAGAAAACGAGGACTACCGCCAGCGCGAGCAGCAAAAGCGCGAGCAGCGCGCAGTCACCATCGTACCGCAGAAATCCGGCGACAAGGGTCGTTGGGAAAATTCCGCCCGCAAGGAACGCCGCGCCGCACAATTCGGGAGCAATGGTGGCGAGCAGCGCGAAGGCCGCAAGAGTTTCCACAGCGAGCGCAAATTCAGCGGCGACCGCTGCGACACCGGCAGCAACAAGGGCCGCGACTTCCATCGCGACAACAAGCTGAATAACCGCAACAATCAACGCGGTTATGAAAAACGGAATAACTCGCCGGTGCAATTCAGTTCGATGCGGCGTGGAAAATAACAGCGTTAGGAGTGTGCAAGCACACTCCACCACTCCGTACTCACTCTTTCTTCTTTAACCTTAAAGCCGGCTTCTTCGAACCACTTGAGGATATAATCCTTTTCGGTTAAAAGCTGGCCCGAAATAATCAGTTCGCCACCTTCAGCGAGCAGGTCTTCGATGTCGTCGCGGAGCGGCCAGAGTTCGCTGCGGATCATGTTGCAGAGAATCACGTCAAACTTGGCGCCATCTTTGAAGGCATCCAAAAAGCCGAGAATGCAGTCGCTCTTTTCAAAGCCGTTGCGTTCGAAGTTTTCGGCAATGCAGGGAATAGTCAGCGGATCAATTTCGGTGCCTACTGCCATCTTGGCACCCAGGCGGCGAGCGTACATGGCGAGGATTCCCGTACCCGTTCCAATATCAAGCACCGTCTTGCCCTTAAAATCTATTGACTCCATCAGCGTAGCGCAGCTGCTGGTAGTATCGTGTTCGCCAGTACCAAAAGCAGTCTTTGCTTCAAGTTCGAGCACCACGGCTTTCGGGTCATCGGGAGTAAATTCAACCCAAGGCGGACGCACCCACAAATGCGGGGAGACAGACACCGGCTGCGCACGGTCGCGCCACCACTTGTCCCAATCCTTCGCGGGTTCTTCGCTGACGGTAAAATGATACTGCGGGAATTCGTTTACGATACGGTCACGTTCGGCCTTGTCGCCAGTATAAAAGCAAAAGTCCGTGCGGCCATCTGCCTTAGGGTCTAATTCTTCGAGAGTCGCCACGCCTGCTTCGAAAAGCAGGTAGCTTGCGAGTTCAAATTCTTCAACAGGGCAATAGCCCTCGGCCTTGTACCACGTATCGATTTTTTGCATATGGTAAAAATAAAAATTCAAACACCAGAAGGAGATCCCCGCCTACGCGGGGACGACAAAAAAAAGGAGAGAGGCCCGCCAACCCGTCGAGCCTCTCTTAGCCAAGCGCAAACACCTCAAACCGCTTGGACCCCTAATCCATCTTGTAAACTAATATAAACAGAAAATCGCGATACGGCGAAAAAAAGTGAAAAAAACATATTCCATGTTAGAACATTGCAATTTGGAGCCTTGCAAAAACGGCTTTTCTACGTATATTTTGCGTTAAATGATAGTTTCTAAGCCGCTTTTTATACACCAATACCCCGATTGGACCAAGTTTCGCTACAATGCGCAGAGCGTCATTGACGCCCTGGGGCAGACGCGCTTGCTCGAAGGCGCCCTCGTGGGCATTGCCGACTTAGTTTGCGATTCGGATTTCGAGACGCGCATGCTCGCCAAAGACATCGCAGCTAACTACGCCCTCGACGGAATTACCCTGGACGCGCAAAAGCTGGAGAGCGAAATTCAAAAGAAGAATTCTGCCAAGAACGACATTCGAAATTTCGTCGGCGCCATTCAGAACGCCAAGTTTCCGCTTACCGAAGAGCGCCTATTCGCATGGCATGCCGCCATCGGTCAGAACAAAGTAAAAAGCTACAGAACCAAAGAAAATATCGCAGGAACATTTACCGGTGTGAGCCCGGAGCGTATTCCACACGAGATGGAACGCTTTATGGACTGGTTTGAAAATTCAACGCAAGACGGTGCGATTAAAGCGGCTATCGCCCACTTCTGGTTTTTGACGATTCGCCCATTTGAAGACGGCAACGGCCGCATTGCCCGCGCATTAAGCGCCATGCTACTCGCCCGCAGCGAAGACACTACTCGCTGCCAGTATGCGCTGAATGAACAAATTTTGAAGGACCGCGAAAATTACATACAAACTCTATTCAAGGCACAAGCTGGAAACGGCGACCTGACGGAATGGATTTTGTGGTTCTTGAGCGCCATGCGAAAATCCATTGAAGATTGCAGCAAAGAAACTGCAGGCGCCCTTAAGAAAATGCAGTTCCTGCAAAAGAACCAGCAGGCCGATTTAAGCGCACGCGAACGCAAGATTGTAGAAGCCGTATGGAGTGGCGCATTGCCGCAGATTTTCTCCGTCAAGGAAGTTGCCGCCTTTACCGGCACAAGCCACGACTCCGCTCTCCGCGACATTCAGGATATGATTCAAAAAGAAATCGCCCGCCCCGAAAACAAGGGCGGACGAAGTCAAAAGTACAGTTTGATTTAAATTAGCAGTGCACCAGCGTGCCGAGGTCACCTTGAACAGCAGCGCGGGTGAGGTTGCCCTTTTCCATCTTGAAGACGAAGATAGGCATATTGTTTTCCATGCAGAGGGCAACGGCAGCCGTGTCCATGACCTTGAGGCCGCGAGAGATGACTTCCTTGTAACTGATGTCATCGAAGCGAGTGGCAGTCGGGTCCTTGACCGGGTCTGCGGTGTAGATGCCGTCGACCTTGGTGGCCTTCATAATCACGTCGCATTCGCTTTCAATAGCACGGAGAGCGGCGCAGCTGTCCGTGGTAAAGAACGGGTTGCCGGTACCGGCGGAGAAAATTACGACAGAGCCAGCGGACAAAAGCTTGAGAGCCTTGCGGCGGTCGAAGAATTCGCAAACCGGTTCCATGCGGATAGCGGACATCACCACAGAATCAACGCCCTGCTTGTCGAGAGCGTCTTGCATGGCGAGGCCATTCATCACGGTGCCGAGCATTCCCATGGCGTCGCCCTGGGCGCGGTTCATGCCGCCTGCAGAGGCCGAAATGCCGCGGACGAGATTGCCGCCGCCAATCACGAGTGCGACTTGCACGCCCTGCTTGACAATGGAGGCTATTTCGGACGCCATGTCAGTAAGAATCTGGTTGTCGATGCCGTGGCCCTTTTCGCCTGCGAGGGCTTCGCCACTGAGCTTGAGAAGAATGCGCTTGAATTTAGACATAGTTATTTGCCGGTTAAATGTTTTCGAAATAATTTAACAAAAAAAAATTTCCCTTTAAAATCTTTCATGCCAGAAACACAACTTTTACACGGATTTCAGAGATATCACATATTTATAAGTTGCTCATTGGGGAGAATTAATGTATAACCTTTTTTTGGAGATGATTTGTTTTCGGAGTAAAATATGAAAAAGATGCTTTTGCCTCTTTGTCTTTCACTCATGTTCCCCGCAACCCTTTTTGCCGACATCGTGTGGCAAGGGGAACGAGTTCAGTCTTGGCCCGAAGAGGCCATGCCCAAGTTTAACAACCATACCGCGCAAACGCGCGCGCTCATGAAAGCAACAGCCACCACGACGCAGAGCCATTACGCCGCTCCCAAAGGCAAAATTTATAGTTTGACACTGCTTGTGGATTTCTCGGACAAAACCGCACCCGTCACGGTGAGCGAAGTAGAAGACTGGCTGAACAAGGAAGGATTCAACAGAGATGGTTGCAACGGTTCTGTGCGCGACTACTACTTGGATGTTTCTAACGGGCAATTGGACCTTGTAAACGAAGTCTACGGCTGGTACCGCGCCAAGCATCCGAAGTCCTGGTACGAAAGCCTGCAAGGTTATACGGGTTCCGATTCGCTCATGAAAGAAGTGTTCGCGTATTTCGATTCTCAGGTGGATTTTTCACGCTACGATAACGACAAGGACGGCACCACCGAGGCAATCAACATCGTGTACGCCGGCGAAGGGCAAACATGGGGACAGGGCCTTTGGCCACATTCCGGATGGTCTAACGAAAAACGCGACGGAGTAAAACTCACGCACCATCAGATGACTGACATGCCCGGCAAATTCTCGATTTATGTTTTTGTGCATGAAAGCGGCCACATGATTTTCGGTTGGCCGGATCTTTACTGGTACGGCGATTACTGCACCATGGGCAACCGCGCTAACGACTGGAATCCTGTAGCCATCAATGACTTTTACCGCGCCGACCAGGGCTGGATTCCGTTTGTAGACATCACCAGCGAAGACGTGAACAACGTAACAGCCCTTGAAACCTCCAAACCAGGCGAATTCTGTTACCGCTACAAGAACCCCGCAAGGCCCGACAAAGAAGGCTTAGTCTGGTCTTACGTACGAAACACGGGCCGCGACAAGGTACTCGCCGGGAGCGGGCTTTTAATGCAGCATTACGACTTTTCCATAGAAGGCAACTCCGCCTCGGACAAGCTAGGACTCCGAATCGTGCACGCCAACGCCGCAGGCAAATCCAGCGACAATGTTACCGACCAGTGGCCTAGCCCGGGAAGCACCGCCAACACATTCTTCAAGAGCGGAACCTACTCGGAATTTTCAGATGACGCCTACCCCGCCATCCGCTGGTATAACGGTTCCAAAACAGGCCTGAAAATCACCGACATCGGGACACCCGGCGAAACACTCACATTCTGCATTGGCGAAAACTGTTCCGCAGCTGAATCGTCTTCAAGCATCACAGTCCCGGCAAGTTCTTCTAGCATACAAATTCCGCCGAGTTCCAGTAGTGCCGCCGAGCTCAAGATTCAAAAAATCGCTTTCGATGTATCGCTCCCGATTGACAACAATTATGGTTCTGTAACAATTGACCTGAAAGGCAGCGAGGTTGCCAAGGCTTTGGGCATCAACAAGAGCGAAATCGCAGACAAGGTTAAATTCTACGGCGTGGAACCCGACGGAACACTCAACAGCACCACTACCGGCGAAGGGACAGGGCACTGGTTCGATAAAGACGGAAAAATCGTCGCCTGGGACCCGAACGGAACAAGCATCGTCTTCTCCAATGTGGATTTGTCAACCATGACCACCAAAATCGGGCACATGCCCAATAAGGTCTCTAACGGAGACGCATTCACCATAAGGCAGGCTCTGGTTTACGAGAACACGCAAGTCACCCTTGAAATTGCCATAAATATCGGCGAAAAGACCACCATCATTTCGAATCTCGAAAGGGCAAAAATCGGAAAACCGGGAAGCCGAATTTTCAACATCTTGGGTCAACCCGTTGGCAAGAGAAACGCATCCGGCGCCCTGCCCGATTTGCCCAAGGGCATGTATGTCGAAGTGGTGAAGTAAAGGCTATTGGGAACCAGAATCCTCCCTCTTCGTATTATTACAATTTTGCCACAAAATTCTTACAGACTATTTACGAGCGAAAATGGAGTTTCCCGGTCAAGCCGGGAATGACATTCGAGAGAAAATGCTATTTTATCTGCCGTAAATTTTGCAATGTAGCAGAGTTTCATTTAACATTAAACCCTTAAAGAAATATGAGTCTTAAAATCGTTGTGCTTGCTAAGCAAGTACCTGACACACGAAACGTGGGCCCCGATGCCATGACGGAACAGGGGACCATCAATCGTGCCGCATTGCCCGCTGTCTTCAACCCCGAAGACTTGAACGCCTTGGAGCAAGCCCTTCGCCTGAAGGACCAGTTTCCGGGTTCCACCATTTCCGTGTTGACCATGGGTCTTCCGAAGTCTGCCGAAGTGATCCGCGAAGCTCTTTATCGCGGTGCCGACGAAGGCTTTGTGGTGACTGACCGTCCGCTCGGTGGTGCAGACACGCTCGCTACGAGCTACACGCTCGCTCAGGCAGTAAAGAAGATCGGCAGCTACGACATTATTCTCGGTGGCCGCCAGGCTATCGATGGCGATACCGCACAGGTCGGTCCGCAGATTGCAGAAAAACTCGGCCTTACTCAGGTGACTTACGCCGAAGAAATTCTCTCCCTCGACGAGAAGGCCAAGAAGGTCGTGATCCGCCGCCACATCGACGGTGGTGTGGAAACGGTGGAAGCACCGCTCCCGCTGGTCGTGACCGTTAACGGCAGCGCTGCTCCGTGCCGTCCGCGCAACGCAAAGCGCATCATGAAGTTCAAGAACGCAACGGTCGTTGCTGAACGCAAGCCGGAAGACGCCGAAAAGTACGAAGCACTCATCGCGAAGAAGCCCTACCTCAACATCCCGCAGTGGGGTGCTGCCGATATCGACGCCGACCCGGCTCAGATCGGTAAGGCCGGTTCTCCGACGAACGTGAAGGCCGTCAAGAATATCGTGTTCAAGGCGAAGGAAAGCCGCACGCTTACTGCGAGCGACGCCGACGTTGAAGGACTTATCAAGGAACTTTTAGACGGGAAGATTATTGGCTAACCTATGAATAACGTATTTGTATATTGCGAAATTGAGGGTACGACCGTCGTTGACGTGTCCCTCGAACTTTTGTCCAAGGGTCGCAAGCTCGCCAATACTCTCGGTGTACAGCTCGAGTGCATTTGCGCAGGCAAGGGCCTTGATGGAATCGAAAAGCAGGTTTTCCCCTACGGTGTGGACAAGGTCCATGTGTTCGACGCCGAAGGCCTGTTCCCCTACACCACCAACCCGCACGCTTCTCTCGTGGTGAACCTGTTCAAGGAAGAACAGCCGCAGATTTGCTTGCTCGGTGCAACGGTGATCGGCCGCGACCTCGGCCCGCGTATTTCTAGCGCCATGCACAGCGGCCTTACGGCTGACTGTACCGAACTCGAAATCGACAGCTTCGAAATGAGCATCGGTGGCGTGAAGAAGTTCTACGAAAATCAGCTCTGCCAGATCCGTCCGGCTTTCGGCGGCAACATCGTGGCAACGATTGTGAACCCGGAACACCGCCCGCAGATGGCAACGGTGCGCGAAGGCGTGATGAAGAAGGAAATCGTCGACCCGAACTACAAGGGCGAAGTCGTGAAGCACGACGTGGCCAAGT
>JAFZOV010000043.1 GCA_017550445.1 Fibrobacter sp. | reverse complement strand
GCCGACGAATGTTCGCTCAACGACTCACCTTCTTCCGCCTTAGGGCTGCACTCGCCTTCGCTTTATCTTTGTCTTGGCATAAAAAGAGCGAGTCTTTGTCAAGATTCGCTCCGTGTGAAATCAGGCGACGCCTAGCCTAGGCGGCTACTTATTGAATTATTTTCTTGATGCTAGTCCTTACATCCGCAGGAAGCACGTTATTTTTGCCAAAACCAAATACCTTTATCACTATGGAATAAGAAACACTATTATATTGAACATACGCATTTACATCTATATCATTTGAGGCATTTTCATTTATATTGACGTTCAACAAGCCCTTAGCCTTCATTTTTTCCGCAAGTTGAGAACAAAAACTCGCTCCATCTTCTATTGTCAACTCAAATTTATTTTTTATATCATCGAAAGAGCCATTCCAAATTATTTCAGAGCTATAAAAATCCTTTAGTATAGGAGTAATATATAGTTCTGCCACTTTCTCGATATCACCAAATACATAGTTTTTTTCCTGCTTCGTCACAACAGCAGAAAGAGTTTGCATTTCCTGCACATAGGACAAACTCACGATCAAAACACTAGCATCTTCAAGCGTTTTTGTATAAGTTGAAGATTCTGAAGGGATTTCTGACTTTGTGAAACCAGATGAAACCAAAGCAGCATCATAGGCAATATATTCTTCGTTAGAAAAACTTTGCCCAGCAACAACACAACCGCCATTATCATCATCTACATAAGCAATTGACGACGATGGCAAATATTTATTTGCCAAAGCACAAGAAGATGTTTTCGAATTTGAGGGATTGTCTGGATTAGTAGGGTTCGCCCCACTGCTTGAATCAGAGGAACAGGCTAACACCAGGAGAGAGAGTGCCCCCCCCCAGAACGAGAGAAAGAAAATTGCGTTTCATAACTGATTCTCCTTGAATTTCTTATTCAAATATATATTAAAATCCGGAGATTCATACCCCTTTCAACAACCAACTTCGATAGTAAGTCAACGAAGAGAACTTGTATTTGGGGTACAAATAAAAAATCGCTTTTATATGGATATATAAAAACGACTTCATCTAATGAGCTTTCTTTTTTTCTCAGGTGGTCGCTCTACCACCCTGTCTATTTCAAATATACATTATTCTTCGACAAAAGACAAGCGAAAAAGAAAAGATTTTATCTCTTATGCCCGCGAACGCGGCCATATTCTCGCCAATCAGATAAAGGTTTAACAACCGCATATTGCTATATTGTAGCGTATGAGCAATATTATCGAAACTTTGAATGCGGCGGGTCAGCAGGAGCTGGTTGCCAAGCTTGAATCTTTGAGCGGGGATGCCCGCAAGAATTTGGAAAAGGACATTGAAAGCCAGGACTGGGCGGAGCTCAAGGCGCTTTACACCGAAAAGTCCAACGCCTCGCTGGATGACAATGTTACTGGCGACTTGAAGCCGATGCCGTTCAAGACCGCAATCGATGATTTGCGTTACGATTTTTGGAAAGAGACGGGCGAAATTTTGCTTGGCAAGGGCCAAGTGGCTGCGTTCCTCGTAGCAGGCGGTCAGGGTTCGCGCCTCGGTTTCGATGGTCCGAAGGGCATGTTCGATATCGGGCTTCCGAGCCACAAGAGTCTGTTCCAGTTGCAGGCAGAACGTTTGCAGAACTTGGCCGCACAGGTGGGTCACGCGATTCCGTGGTGCATCATGACGAGCCCGCTGAATCACGAAGCGACGGTCAACTTCTTTACCGAGCACAACTTTTTCGGTTACGCCCGCGAAAACATTCGTTTCTTTGAACAAGGCACGATTTGCGCCCTCACCCCAGATGGCAAAGCCGTAGTCGATAACGACCGACTGGCTCTCGTTCCCGATGGAAACGGCGGATGCTTCCGCGCACTCGCCCAGAGTGGCACGCTCGCCTGGCTTGTCGAAAAGGGCGTACGCTATGTATTCCTTTACAGTGTGGATAACGCACTCTGCCGCATTTGCGACCCGGCATTCATCGGTGCACTTGCCAGCGAAGGCCGCAGCATGTCTGCATCCAAGGTGGTGCACAAAGCAGGGCCGAACGAAAAGGTTGGCATTTTCGCCTTGCAAAACGGCAAGCCCGGCGTGGTCGAATACAGCGACCTTCCGGAACAGTACCGCGACATGACGAATCCCGATGGAAGCCTTGTGTTTGACGGTGGCAACCTCGCGATTCACCTGTTCAAGATTGAAGGACTGCGCAAGCTGCAGACGAGCAAGCTCCCGTGGCACACTGCCCGCAAGACCGTCTGCGGCATCGAGAAATGCTGGAAGTTTGAACAGTTCCTGTTCGACGCCTTCCCGCAGCTTGGCACCATGATGCCGTTCGGCGTTGTCCGCGAAGAAGAATTCAGCCCGGTGAAAAACGCCGAAGGAAACGATTCGCCGAAGACTGCCCGCCAGATGATTGGCAGACTCCACCGTGAATGGCTCCGCAAGGCTCACGTAGAAGTGAAGCCGGGCAAGCTCTACGAAGTTTCCCCCACGCTAAGCTACGCCGGCGAAGGACTTTCGCGCCGACTGTTCGAGCGAGAACTCGGCAGAAACATTTTAGAATTCGACGAAGAATAAAAAACTGTGATGTGAAATGTGAAGTGTGAAATGTGAAATTTTTCATTACACATCACACATTTCACATTCTAATTACAAAGTTCTAAAATGTTCAATATCAAAACCGGCGTATACAAGATTCTGTTTCAAGTCCTGCTCAGAATGCCGGATGTTTTCTATTCGGTATTATTCTTTGTTGCGTTCCCGGTATACAAGGCGCTGCATACCAAGCGAGCATACGGACGCGTAGAACGGCACCTCGCGAACGCCCACATCAACGTAGCCGCAAAAGATGTTTTCAAGGGAATCTTCTGGAACGCACTCGATTCTTACCGAGGGCTCGCCCGATTCAAAAGTGTTGAAAAGCGCATCGTGTATGAAAACGAAGAAATCATCCGCGACGCCATCGCAGAATGCGCCAAGGCAGGCGCCCCCATCGCCGCCATCAGCATTCACCAAGGTGCATTCGAGCTACTGCACCGGAGCCTTTGCCGCTACAGCGAACATGTGCACCTGATTACCGATTCCGTAGGCGACACAGCCTTCCGCGATGTGCTCAAGGATCTCCGCAGCGCCCCTCACCTCACCGAATATCACCCCGACGAAACAGGCAAGCTCATCCGCGAACTGTTCCGCACCAAGGGAATCCTCGCGATGGTATTCGACCAGGGCAAAAACACCAAGGGAAACACCGTCGAACTATTCGGCCAGCCCTCTACGCTTTACTTGCGCCTCCCGCAAAAAGTGAACCAGATGGGCGCAGGCATCGTCACGTTCCGCACCTGGACAGAAGACACGCCCAAGCGCAAAATCATTATCCATTTCGAAAAATTCTACCCACCCAAGTACAATTCACAAAACAAAGACCTCGTCGCAGATATCGCAAACGAGGTCGAGAAATGGATCTCCGAGCACCCAAAACAGTGGAGCTGGAACTACCACGGAAATTTCAAGGTTTAACCGCCCAGCAACGTATCCTTGATGCGCTGGAATGTCGATTCTTCTTCGCCACTTCGCACCATAATCACGATTTTTGAAGTGGCATAATTATCCGTAAAATTGATAACCTGTCCGCGCTCCTCGGTTACCGAGAACGCAGCAAGGCCAAGATCAGCGGCCCCCGCACGCACAGAATCAATAATATTGTCAAAATCCATATCGATAATTTCGAGAGAACGACCCAAGTAGTTGGCCACATAACGGGCAATTTCAATGTCAATACCCACAACACCCCTTTTCTGGCAACGGAATTCAAAAGGCGGGAAATCGGCATTGGTCGCCACCCTCAAAACCGGTCCATCAACGGAATCTTGCGGAACCTGGTATTTGGTCTGTCCCCCGATATAGGAGTCGAAAATAGAATCATAAACGCCCATGGCACGCATCTGGATTAAAGCGATATTGACGGAATCCAGCAGGCCCACTTTTTCTTTCGCAACAACACCGGCATAGGATTCTTCTTTAAAGACCTCATTTAAGATTCGCAAAGAGGGGTTCTTGCGGGCAAAAACCTTAGCAGGCGCATCGTCACTGAGCACCGCGTCAATTTTTCCTTGAAGAAGCGCGTCAACCGTTTCGGCCAATGTCGGGAATTTTTCCACCTGAATCTTGACGGAATCACAACCATAGTCGGCTGCGTAAATTTCAGCCGTAGTCCCCTCAATGACGCCTACTTTTTTGTTTCCGAGGTCATTAATAGAGAATACTCTATTTTCAGGGATATCTGCTTTGAAGCACCCCATCAATGCCATAGAAACAAGCAAAGATGCTATAACCCTCAAACCGTTCATGATTACAAAAACCTCAACAATTTATTACAATATAAGAAAAAAGATTCAAAAATCAATGGAAAAAATTGTAATAATTACAGTTTTCGCCGTAAAAAGGGGTTCAAAAGCAGCCATTTCGGCAAAATAATCTATTTTTTAGTCCAAAAAGAGTGAATCATGCCGCTAAATCAGGAAGAAGAATTCCAGCTGGAGTGGATCAAGAACCACCACATGGAAGACAAAGACGCCCAAATGCAAAAGGATGCGGAAGCAGACGCCGCCGCACGCCCCGCGCGTGCTCCGCGCGGGCGTAAGATGCGCCGTAGCCCCAGCGCCTGGGAACTCCCCGTGCCCGAAGACGAAATCGACCTGCACGGCATGACATCGGACGAAGCCGCAGAAGCCGTGGAACGGCGCATCGATGACCTGATGATTGCAGGCCTCAAGATACTGAGGGTCATCCACGGCGGCGGAAACCCCAGCTACGGCAACGTGAAGCGCATTATCGACCGCAAAGTCCGTTCCGAATGGAGCAACCGCATCCAGCTATACACAGTGGAGCCCGACAACGCCGGTTCGAGCATCATGATCCTCGGAAAACCGCGCCCCGCCCCAGCCAAAACCACCAGAAAAGCCGCCAAGAAATAAAAATTCGACTTTTTTCACTTTTTTGCGCCTTTCCCCTTTAAATTCTT
>JAFZOV010000042.1 GCA_017550445.1 Fibrobacter sp. | reverse complement strand
GGTCATACCCGTTCCCTTTCCGAACACGGAAGTCAAGCCCCTCATCGCCGATGGTACCTGGCCCACGGGCCCGGGAGAGTAGGTCGCCGCTGGATTCACGCCCCGCTTGCCGTAAACGGCGAGCGGGGCTTTTTTTATGCCCCGAATATTGCTGCATTTTATTGTGCTACACACAACGTTTTTCCGTCAAAATGCTTCTTTTTAGTCCAATTTGGAATAAAGAATATATTTTATAGACTGGAGCTGTTTGTGATGAAAGGAGTTGTGTTAAATGCACAAGTTTTTGGTTTTTATTTGGTTGGTTTGGGTTGCAGTCGCGAATGCGACGCTTACTGTACATATTCAATCGCCATGGCGCAACGATTCGTCTAAAGACGGCTATTTCCTGCATATTTTGGGTGGAGCTGGTGGATCGTACAATGCGATGTTCGGAGCAACCTCACCGACCATTATGACCAATGAAGGCGATGGCTGGTTCAGCTATACCTGGAACAAGAATGTTTCGGATTTTCAGGATTGGGAATCCTTTACGGTAAGCATTTACCCAAATACGTCCGACCAGAATTACAACAACAATAACGGCGAGCAGTGGAAGGCGGCAGGCGAGTTCAAGATGGGCGAACTATTTGGAACCGATCTTGAAGTCTGGCTTTATACGGACCCATCCGACAAGAGTTACACGAAGTCCTTTGTGGCTCCTGGTTCCAAGATGGTGTGGTTCAAGAGTCCCTGGGGAAACAAGGCTTTGCCGCAGATGATTTTTGGCAATGATTCTGTGATGATGCGTTTTGCACAGGACGACAAGACGAAGTGTGGTTGGTTCTATGGAGCGATTTCGCCGGCGATGATTACGCGGAATCCTGTGAAGTCTGCGCACTTCATTCGATTGAATACGCCTTACATGAGCTATCCGGCCTCGGGTGTGGTGGAATTCGCTACCTACCTCGATATGATGGATACGGTCTTCGTGGACGGTACGGTGTCGGAACTTTCGATAGATTCCAAAATCGGTTCATTGGGAGAATGTTTTGATTCGACCCATGTGCTGCATATTTACCATCCGTGGCGTACAAATTCCACATACAAGGATAGCGCCGTCTACATTACGGTGGGCAACAATATTATCAATAATCCTGTAGCGACAGAAAAAGATGTATATCCTTACTGGTACCGTTACGAATTTGAGCCGGCGACCGTCAAGTCTGCAAATTGGAGTTCTTCCATGGCGCAGTTCAACATTTACCGACGTCAAAATGAATGGCCGCAGGTGACCTATTTTAGGGAAACCTCCCGTCCGCTGGCATCGGTGCTTTTCCCGACGGGTGTTTACGAGACGTGGCTGTTTACCAATAACGCCGGAACCTTGGACCTTTCGTTTAGCCCCCTTGAACCGAAAGTGGTTCGGCTGATGAGTCCGTGGGACAATACGACGCCGACGATGTTTGTGGAAGGCGATACGATCAAGATGGGGCCTTTCCATAGTGATACCTGCGGTTGGTACCAAGGTGTGTCGTATAAGCATATCGATTCCTGGGATGTTTATTTTAGGCAGGCTTTTGGTTTCGAATATTTCTCGAGGAATGGACTTGATTCTATTCCTGGCGAGATGATCAATCTGGATTCCATTTTTGCAGAGACCGATACGGCGTGGATTACGTCTATTCCGTTCCGCATATCTAGCGTGTACCCGAAAGTGCTGGGTGTGTGCCCTTCCATGAAAATTTCTGCCCTGGTGCTTGACTGGGCCGGTGAGGGTGTGAAAAAAGAGGGCTCGGATCCATATAACCGTGTAACAGACTTTAGCCAGGATGTGGATTTTGGCGGTATTTACGATGGAAACGAATATA
Source organism: Fibrobacter sp. (assembly GCA_017550445.1). The sequence goes on along the minus strand of JAFZOV010000042.1, from coordinate 83,456 downwards.
CTACTGTAACGGTTCTTGATTCTACGGGCACACTTGTTGAATACAAGAGCTGTCAAAATTTGGTGACGGGCATGGTTCAGGATACATTGGTCAATGGTGTCCCTGCCCGTGTTGATTCTTTGGTGTATCCATGGAGCAAATGTTCCGCTGCCCATGAAATTGAAAAATGGTTTGTGCCCCAGGTTGTTGCTACAGATGCAAATGGCAAGGAATATACCAATGCCGTTTGCCGTGATATCGATTTGACTTTGGACGAAGAGGGCTTCTGGCTAGCGGATATTTCGGAATCGCATGAAGATGGTGGATTTTTCCCGATCGATGACCTGGAATACCTTGATTCTGCAAAGACGGTAAAGAACCCGAAGTTTGACTGGGACGACCAGTTGACAGCTGGCGGCAAGAAACATAACTACAGTTTCTCCATGAAAGTTTCCGCTCAGTTCAAGTACGTGAAGGGACAGTACTTTGAGTTCCGCGGTGACGATGATGTCTGGGTGTATATCAATAACCGCTTGGTGGTGGACATTGGTGGATGCCATAGTCCTATTGAGGGCGCGGTGGATCTGGATACTCTCGGTCTTACCGAAGGTGTGGAATATCCGTTCCATATTTTCTTCTCGGAACGTAATGCCACGGGCTCGAACTTCAAGATGCGTACGTCGATCAATTTGCAGACCCAGAGAACTTATTTCTCCAAGATGAAGGAGAATGTGGATGGTTCTGTGGAATATGAATTCCACCAGTTGCTGGTTGACAAGGCGATCAGTTGCGATGTATCCAGTGTGCAGAGTGCTCGCGATCAATTGGCTCAATCCATATTCATTCTGAAGGGGGGTAATCTTCCGGCTGACGGGGTGACGCTTGGAACGGGCCTTCAGTATGGCGGTATCTTCATTAGTGAAAACATGGCTGGTATCTCTATCGATACCTCCGCATTCGTGAATTCTCGCCAGCTTAGCCCCGGTAAGTATGCTTTGTACTGCATGCTTGCTTCGGATCCAAGCCAATACCAGGTGATTACCTTTACGGTGCCTGAATATCCTCTCCCCGATATAGCCTTTGTGGATGTATTCCATGTGACAGATTCTGCCTACTTCGATCCGGCGGGATATACGTTACGTGGTGATTTGATGGGAACGAATGGCGGCAAGAATGATACGCTTTTGGCTCATGTGACATATCCGGATACGGTACCTATAAAGATTGCACTTCTTTTTGGAACGACTCCTTGTGGAGAAATGGTCGCCGGTGCCAATGTAAATTGTGTGCAGGAACTGAACCTGAATACAAAATTTCCGCTGAGCTTCCTGGATAAAGACAATCAACGTGTGACAACAATTTCTACCGACTCGACGGGATACGTGAGTTTCTATGTGGTGGGCGATTCTGCCATGGTCGATGCTTTCTTTACGATTGAAAGTAATGGCGTGAATAACGTCCTGGTATGGAAGGATATTCATTTCAAGGAACCGCCGGTGCCTTTTGCGCTGCGGGCTAAAATGTACGACGTGAATGGCGACGGTATTCCCGACAGCCTAGTTGTGCCGTTTAGCAAGCCGTTCGATGACGTGGTGCCCGATACTATTTCGTGGTCCTTTGGCGGTACTGAATTCCATTCGACTGCTGGCCAAGAAAATATATGGCCTCTCGTGGTTCTGGATTCGGTGATTACCCTTTATAATCCGGATGGTCTTCGCAAGGATGTATTTACCGGGCTTTCGGACCAGATTTATTCGGGTTCCCTTTTGTACCATTATACCTATATCGATGAGGATTCCGGTGAAGAAGTCAAGCTTTCGATGAACACATCCATTGAAGACAAGGTGGCTCCCATTGTGCTGAGCGCCGTGATTGAGCCGTTGTCCGATGATTTGAGCGTTGTGACAATCAACTTGAGCGAAGGCACTGGTGACAATACGATTGACGGAAAGACCGCTTTTGTATTCTATCGTGATTCAGCAAGTTTTATGGATTCGCTTTATATTGCAAAATTCGACATGAATACGAAGGGAAATGTGTTCCGTTTGTATTTCCAGCGGACTGCGCAGACGACACTTCCGGAAGTAGGCGATTATGTAAGACTGTTGCCGGGAGAATTGAAGGATCGTAGCGGAAATGCCGCTCATGTGAATAATCCCAAGGTTCGCATTGTGGGCGAACAACGTACTGAAATCAAGGCTCCAGGAGTCGTAACAATTTCCCGTAATCTTGAGGCATGGCCGTACAAAGACCCGATTGTTCCCAGGGTGGTTCCGTCTAACAAGTCCCTGCAAGATATTATTGACAGTGTCGGTATGCCTGGCCTATTGCTGAGTTACAATATCGGCGAATTGGCTACAACGATGCTTATGGATTTGCCTAGCGGTGCGAATAAAGATTCGGCTCTTGCCCTAATACGGATCAAGTGGGAGGGTTACTATTTCTCGCATTTGGGTAACTTTGTGAACAAGGCTAGCGGGACGATTGCCTGCAACGACAAAACGGTATTCTATAACGCGTCTAATCCGGAACAGTCTAACTGCTATGACAATCCTGGCAATTTGTTCTTTGAATGGAATGCACGCAGTGAGAGAGGCCGTGTCGTGGGAACTGGGGCCTACATTACTAAGATGAAGGTAAAGATTACGAAAGACCGCGAAAAGGCCGGAAGCAGCGATGATACCTATACAATAGGTATTCGCCGCGGTAGAAAGCTTTAGTGTTGTTTTAAATTTTAAAGGATTAGGCTCGGGCTGTCGTATTGTACAGTTCGAGCGTTTCTTTTAGCTTGGTCGCAACGCCATTGATCGTGTTGAAAATATCGCTCAAGTCACCCTGGATCTTGTCGAAGTTTTCAAGGTTGCAGAACAGGTCATTGCGGAATGTCTTGTTGGACTGGTAAAGGTCGCGTAGCGAGCGCAGAATTTTTGCCTGCTGTTCCATTTGCGCCTGGGCTTCTTTCTGGCTGGCTTCCAGTTCGGTTCGTTTTTTCTTGGCCACTTCGGGGTCATTTTCGCGAAGAATGTATGTGGGCAGCGTTGCGAAATCTTCGAACTTGCCGGTGGAGGAGTTGCCGTTTCTGGAATTGTTATTGCGGAGCCCCACTCCCTTGACCGCTGAATCGATAGAAATGGTGCAGCTGGAGGTTCCATGGTAATTGCAACGTACGTGCTTCTCGATTTGACGAAGTTCGTTATAGGGGTTGAAATCTTCGTCGGATTCAACATAGTGGAGCGGCACGTACAGAGGAACCTGTTCGCCTGCAATGGTAATGCGGTAGCTGATGCAGGGTTCTCCGTTGAATTCCTTGGTTTCGTACAAATTATTAGAACTGTTCAGCAGTCCCTTGACTTTACGATAAAGTGCTTGGGCGTCATACGTGGATTCTACAACGGTTGCCAAATCCTTGAGCAAGACTGATTTGACAATGTTGTTGAAGCTTTCTGTAATGGCGTTGTTCGATGTAGAACGGCCCCATATCGGAGTGCCGAGGAACAACGTGTCGGAGAAATTCGTTTCGCTGCGCCCGTTAAAGAACGCGATGGTGCGGGCGATGTTTGCCAGGGAAAGCCACTTGCTGATGGGAACGTAAATGGCGTTCTGGATGCAGAGTTCTGAAAGCTTTCCGATAATGGCCATGGTGTCCGGAGAAAGGGTCACCTTCTTGATTTCTTCGGCCCAAGCCTTTTTTTCTTCTTCTGAAATGGTGTATTCTTCAGGAACCTTGAAGCTGTCGTAAAGCTTGTAGTTCTGGAGCAATGTGCACAGGGCGTCCGAAGAAAGATTATCGGGCATGTAAATGGTCAGGGTGATGTCATCGGCAATATCGGCGCGGCCCATGGCGTTTTCGGGTCTGACATCGCTACTGAGAATGAGAGTCGATTGCTTTCTGTCTTGAAGGGCGTGGCGGACATTATCTTTGGTGATGTCGTCGATAGGATTGAAATCCTTGAACCAGATAAAGTCGTAGTCTTCGAAATTTGCCAGGCGTTCTTGCTGGTGCGTTCCGATTTTGAGAGGTCGCGTTTTTTTGAATGCCGAAAGCAGCCGGCCAATCATGAAGTTCTTGCCCGAACCGGAACGTCCATACAGATAAAAGGACTCGTTGTTGATGGCTGCAAGGAACCCCAGCTGGAGTCTGTCTTGCCTTTCAGGGAATTCCTGGCAAAGTGCCTGCATCAAGTTCTGGATACGGGAGGTGAGAGTCATGATTTCTTCCTTCTTTTTCAGAAATATAAAAACTGATGAAGGAATTTTAAATAGGTAATTTTTTTAAGGGAGCTTTTGAAGTGTTTCAGGAGAAACTTTTATAGCTTGTTTGGCGACGTAAATTCGGCAATTTACGTTTTTGGGGATAAATTCAGTAGGAAGCCGGGCTGCGTCTTTCTCGCTGATAACAAAGGTGTCTTGCGGAAAGTTATGAAGAATTTGCTCAAATTTTGCGGAGAACGTCTTGCTGTGGTCTTTGAAAAAGTAGGTCTGCGTGATATCGATTCCGAAATTCAGAATGTCTTTGCAGAATCGTTCCGGGTCTCCGATTCCGCATACAATGTTTGCTTTGAGTGAACTGTCGGCGCTGTTGCGAATATCCGTGCCTGCAGCAATGTGCGATACTTTGTCTATAACGAACTGGATGTCGGGATTGTCGCCAAAGCACTTTAGTGCGATTGTGGTCGATGGCTTGTCTGTGTGATCTTTGGCGAGGCTGCGCATTTTACCGCAGGGCCAAAGTTCCGAAATCTTTGTCGGCGCGGACTCCCACGATAAAATAAATGTGAATGCATTGACTAGACGGGAATCTTCGAAACCGTCATCGCATACGATAAAATCTAACATGCGAGACTTGTCGAGTTCATGGGCCAGGCGGTAGCGGTTGCGGGTTGCAAAGACTTTGACGTTTTCGTTGTCCGAAAATATCTGGCGGAGCATCGCTGTTTCGTCGAAGGCGTATTCGTGGGTAAGGAGCGCAACTCTTTTGCCAAGAGCGGCGTAGTGTTTACAAAGCCAGATGCAGAAAGGCGTCTTTCCTGCACCACCGGTGCGGTAACTGCCGATTACAATCAGCTTGGAATGTTCAAGAGGCGCGCCCGGCCGAAGGCGGAGCGCGTGATGTAATTTGTATACGGCGCGGTAGATGAAGGCGGCTATGTAAAGAAAGAAACGAAACATGAAACTTGTAATGTAGTAGGCAGAGCTTAGTTCGCTTCTCCCCAAAGGGGATAACTCAACTATAGACTAAGTTCTGCAGACTGCAAACTGCCTACTAGAGGCAATGTCGCTTTTGCAGCAAGAACAGGTCGGCGAGTACGAGGGCGGCCATGCTTTCCACAATCACCGGAGCACGTACGGCGACGCAGGGGTCGTGGCGACCGCGGGCGGCGAGTGTTCCGTTTTCGCCACCGCGACCAGCAGTCTTCTGTTCCTGCGAAATGGTGGCGGTGGGCTTGAATGCCATGCGGCAGTAGATGGGTTCACCGTTGCTGATGCCGCCTAAAGAGCCGCCCGCGTTGTTGGTGCGGGTGTGGTAGGCGTGGCCGTCAAAGTAGAGTTCATCGTTGTGTTTGCTGCCGTGCATGCGAGCCGAGGCAAAGCCGCTTCCGATTTCGAAGCCCTTGCAGGCGGGAATGCTGAGCATGGCCTGGGCGAGCAGGGCGTCTAGACGGTCGAATACCGGTTCACCCAAAGCGACTGGTGGATTCTTGACCAAAAGGCATACGGTGCCGCCGATGCTGTCTCCGTTTGCACGGGCATCGAGTACGGCTTGTTCCATCTTGGCGCTGGCGTCCAGGTCGGGACAGCGCACGGGCGAGGCCTCGATCTGTTCGAGCGTGAGGTTGTTCAGGTCGAGCGGGCCACAATCGACTTCACCGATGGAGTTTACCCAGGCGATGATTTCGGTGCCGTTCACCTGTTTCAAAAGTTTCTTGGCAACAGCGCCTGCAGCAACGCGTCCGATGGTTTCACGGGCAGAGCTGCGCCCGCCGCCGCGATAGTCCCTGAACCCGTACTTGAGGTCGTAGCACAGGTCTGCATGGCCCGGGCGATACCACTTCTGGATTTCAGCATAGTCATGACTGCGCTGGTCTTCGTTAAAGACGGCGAATGAAATCGGAGTGCCGGTAGTCTTGCCTTCGAAAACGCCCGAAAGGATTTTGACCTGGTCCTTTTCGTCGCGGGCAGTGGTCATTTTGCCTTGTCCGGGGCGGCGGCGGTTGAGTTCCGTCTGGATTTCTTCTTCGGTGATTTCGAGGCCTGCGGGGCATCCGTCCAGGACCGAGCCGACTGCCGGACCATGGGATTCGCCCCAGGTAGTAACGCTAAAAATTTTGCCAAAAGTGCTTGCCATGAGTCAAAATATAGATAATCGGCGTTTTTTCTAAGAAAATATCAGATAAGGACTTACCAACATGGCAAAGTTTACTATCTTTTACAAAGATTCTAGGAGAATCCTGTGAAACACTTTGGATTTATTATAACGATTTTGACTTTGCTGCTTTCTCTGGAAGCGGCCGCCCAGCGTTATAATGACTTTGCGGGTATTCCCTTCGGTGCCTCCCGCGAGACCGTCATTGAAGAGGTGATGAAGCTCGGTTATGAGCCCTATGGTCAAAGTGGTGAGGGCGAACGCGTCGTCATTCCCGTTTTTATGTTCGGTGAACTGCCGGTCCAGGTTGACTTTATTTTTAACAAGAATGACAAGTTCTATTCCTTCGAAATTCGCACAGGCCGTGTAGAACGCGCCCGTTTGAACAAGTCTTTCGAAGCTGTGGCATACATGTCTGAACAGTTTACGCTCAAGTACGGCAAGCCCTCGGGCAACCCCGCGATTGACGAAACTTCTTCCCTAAAAGAAAGCATTTTGAACCTGTACCAGCAGTGGTTTTCCCAGAAGGTCCTGAATATTTATACGGGTCTGGTCCAAAAAGATGGCCGCTATTTTGCTGTGGGAGCCGTAACGCACCGCAAGCTCGCCTCAGAAAAGACTACGGGCTCGGGACGCACTACGGAACGCGCCACTTCCAACAAGCCTGTTTTCTAGTTTGTTCAAAACGAAATCAAGTAGAAAAGCCGACGAAAATTTCGCCGGCTTTAAAATTTTCTGTTCTTTGCAAGACTAGGCCTTGAGCTTATCTAGGGCCTCGTTGGGGCCAATCACGAACAGCACGTCGTTTTCTTTGAGTACGTAGTCGGCGATGTTACCGATCTTAGGCGTGCGTTCCAGCGGGTCGCGGATGGCGATTACCTGGATGCCGTACTTGTGGGTAAGGGACAAGTCCTTGAGGGTCTTGCCGAGGAATGCGTCGGGGCAGGCGATTTCGACGATGGAGAAGCCTTCCATGAACGGCAGGTAGTCGAGCATGTTCGGGCGGTTAAGGCGTTCTGCCAGCGAAATGGCCATGTCGCGTTCCGGGTGGAAGATGTCTGCCACGCCGAGTTTTTCCAAAATAATGGTGTGAGCCGGGCTACTGGACTTGGCGATAATGTGCTTGACGCCCAGTTCCTTGAGGTTCAGGACCGTAAGGAGCGAGGCCTGAAGGTCTTCGCCAATGCAGCAGATGACGCTGTCCACCTTGGAAAGCGGGAGCGACTGTAGCTGCTTCTTGCGGGTGCCGTCGGCAACCACGGCCTGAGCCACCTGGTTAGAAATGTCCTGGATTTTTTCGGGGCTGGGGTCTACGACCATCACATCGTGTCCGAGCGCGGTCAAGTGGCGGGCCAAAAAGTAGCCCGTGTTACCCAGTCCTATCACTACAAATTGTTTAGAAGCCATGGGTAAAAGATAGTTATTGGTCGCCCCATGTATGGGAGCCCGATGTTTTGGAACCCTCTACAATGCAACGGATAGAATTGGCCTGTTCCTTGTAAAAGGCCTCTTTTTTCCAGCTGCCGAACTTGTATTTGAAAAAGTAGGCGTATCCGGCATAGTCCTCTTTTTCTTCGGCTGCCCAATAGGCTCCTGTATTGCCAAAATCGTAAAACCCGCCGTTAAAGAAACGATAACCGGTCATGGTCAGGGTCTTTTCAAAGTTGCTGGATTCTAGAGCTTTTTCCCAGTCTTCAACGGTTGGAAGTCTAGTGCCTGGGGGGCAGGCTCTTTGTGCGTAATGCCAAGTGTAAAGGCGTCCGTTGTTTTTGCAATGGGGATTATTGTTGTAGCAGGAGCTTTGGCCTGATTCATAATTCAGGTTTTCGGCCAACCATGTCATTCCGTATACCGTAACAGTTTTGTATAGCTGGTGGTCGCGCGTGTCGACAAAGGTGTTTGGATCGCCCTTGATTTCTTCGGTTGCCTGGTTTTCGCGAACGGCTTGTGGCGCGGATCCCTGCTTACTTTTCATCGGGGAATTGTCCCAGGGGGAGCGTTCCCAGACCGAGGTGGCATTTGCCATTGCTACGGCAAAGAACAATCCAATAATCGTGAATCTCATGAATTCTCCTAACTCCAAAATCGGTTAGCCCACCATGATGTCTTCTTCGGCGTACCACATGCCCTGTTCCTGCTTTTTGGCTACGGCAGAAATCAAGAAGAGCGGACCCATACGACCGATGAACATCACGAGACAAATAACGATACGGCCGGGAATCGAAAGATCCGGGGTAAGGCCCATAGAAAGCCCACAAGTGCTGTAGGCGCTAGCCACTTCGAAGAATACCTTGAGGAACGATACCTGTTCAATGGAGTTGCCTGCCGCTTCGGTTTCAAGAAGAATCAGCGTGCTAACTACCACCACCACGATAGCGACAACGAAGATTCGCACCGCCTTATCGACCGTGGTTTCGGGAATGGTGCGGCCTAGAATCTGGGTCTTGTTGCGGCCCAGTAGGCGGTTGAAGCCCAGCAGGAAAATCACCGCTGTGGTTGTGGTCTTGATACCGCCACCGCAGCTACCGGGGTTAGCACCGATGAGCATGATAATCACAAAGAAGAACAGCGAGCCGACGCTTAGGGCCGAGGTATCTACGTTATTGAGGCCTGCGGTACGGCTGGTGAAGGCCATGAAGGCGCTCGATTCGAGCTTTTGCCCAAAGTTAAGGCCCTCGAAGGTATTGCTCCATTCGCTGAACATAAAGAAGGCGATACTCACGAGGACGATAATCAGGGTAAAGCCCGTGGCAATGTGGGTATGTAGCGAAACTTTACGGATAGCACGCTTCTTAAAGTCGAACAGGTAACGGATTTCGGTAATGGCCAGGAAGCCGAAACCGCCCGCCAGGGCAAGTACGCAGGTTGTGATGTTCATGAGCGGGTTCAGCTGGTAGCGAACCAGGGAATCGGGGAACAGGGTGAACCCTACGTTACAGAAGGAGCTTACCGCCTGGAATAGACTGCAGAAAAGCCGGTCGTAAAGTTCCATATCGCTAAACTGAGTAAAGTACACGACGGCGCCGATGGCTTCGAGCCCAAAGGTAAAGGGGAGCACAGCCTTTAAGATTCGGCCTGCGTCCACGTTACCTTCCTGCGTGTAGTTTGCTAGCAAGGCCGACTGGTGGTTGAATCCTGGGTGCATGCCGGCCAGCAAGATAATCACGGTAGAAATCGTCATGATTCCAAGACCGCCCGCCTGCATCAAAATCACCAGCACCCAGTTGCCAAAGGTGGTAAAACTGGCGCTGATATCGATGGTGGAAAGACCCGTGACGCAAACGGCAGACATCGCCGTAAAGAATGCGTCGAGTACGCCTACCGGTTCACGCTGCGAAAACGGGAGCGACAAAAGGAGTGCCCCTAAAGAAACTAGCGCGAGGTAGCCCGATACAATCATCAAGATCGGGTTGCCCGACTTTTTCTTGACTTCGGCCTTCTTTTCCACGAAGTCAAATGCTTCGTACCTTGAACGTAACATGGGCGTAAAGATAGAAAATTATCCCCATCTTGCCTAGGTTTGGGCGGTTTTCTACATTTGGGCGCGTATGAAGAATTTGCGCGCCATTCTGATGCCGATTGCGATTTTGCTCGGAATTTTGATTCCGCAGGCACATGTGCTTTCGCCATTAATGCCGTTTTTGATTGGAACCATGATGTTTTTGACGTTTGTGACTAAAATTCCGCCGCAGACGCATGGTTACACTTTTAAAATAGAGGTGCGTGCCCTTGTGGTGAGCCTGTTGCTTGTGGCCGCCTTGGCCGGAATTGTGAAGCTGTTTGACCTGCCGCGCGAAGTACTTTTGGGCGGTGCGATTATTGCGCTTTGCCCGCCTGCAAATGCGGCGCCTGCCATGGCCAAAATGCTTGGCGGTTCGGCTTCGCTTGCACTCAAGATTTTCTTGAGCGGAAACTTGATAGCATGTTTTTCAATTCCGATTGTGTTTGGTTATTTGACTGGCACCGATGCGGGCCTCTCCGAAATCGCGATGAAGATCTTCAACACGATTCAGCCGATTATCAGCATCCCGCTTGCTTTTGCATTGGGTCTGCGCGCCTTTTACCCGGAACTTGCTGACCGTGCTGCGAAATATCAGAAGTATACGATGTTCGTGTGGACCTTCTCGGTGTTCGTGATTTTGGCGAAGGCCAGTTACGACATTCGCGAAATGGGATTTACCGAACTCTGGAATAGTGGAAAACTCCCGATGATGGCGGGAATCTCGCTGATTCTTTGCATCCTTCTTTACGCGCTTGGCTGGTATGTCGAAAGAAACCGTCGCCCGATTGAAAGTGCACAGAGCATGGGCCAGAAGAATACGACGCTTGTCATCTGGATTTCTACTTTGTATGCAGGCCCCGTGGTGGCGCTCGCTCCTACTTGCTATGTGGTGTGGCAGAACCTGGTGCTCAGCTATTTGAGTGCAAGGATTAAGCCGAAAAAAGAATGATTATATTTGTCATCGCGAGGCCCCTGTAAGGGGACGTGGCAATCTATAAGGGGGAATCTGTGAATCATTCTGAACTTGTCAAGCGGCTATTGGCTGAACAGGATTTAAAGTACCGTGACTTTCATGCGTCGCTGTTGCCGAACATTGATAAGAAATCGATTATCGGCGTGCGCGTTCCTGTAATGAGAAAGATTGCGAAGGAGTTTGTGGACTCGGCTGCGAAAGCTGCAAAGGGTGGCGCAGAAACCATGCCGAAGGATGTCGCAAGTTTTTTGGACAAGCTCCCGCATAAGTACTTCGAAGAAAACCAGGTGCACCTTTTTGTAGTGGAGCGCATCAAGGATTTTGACGAATGCTTGATGCGTGTAGAACAGTTCCTGCCTTATATTGATAACTGGGCAGTTTGTGATGGCAAATCACCGAAGGCCCTGCTCAAAGATGAAACGCGATTCTTGGAACGCATTCAGGCATGGCTCAAGTCGAATCACCCGTACACGGTGCGTTTCGGCGTGAACATGCTCATGAATTATTTCTTGGACGAACGATTCGATAAGCGCTTTTTGAAATGGGTCGCGGCTATTGACGAATCTCTGTTTAATGATGATGGTCGCGCGGAATGCCCCACGGATCGCTACTACGTGCAAATGGAAATCGCCTGGTATTTTGCAACCGCACTCGCCAAGCAATGGGCTGCTGCATTCCCTTATATCAAAGAACGCAAGTTTTCTGCATGGACTCATGCCAAAACAATTCAGAAGGCCTGCGAAAGCTACCGCATTACGGCGGAGCAAAAAGAAATTTTGCGCGCTTTAAGGTGATTTAGAATATATTTAGAACCATGAAAGGATTGGTTCGTTTTTTGGTTCCCGGTTTGGCTTTTGCATGTCTTGCAAATGGTGCTTTTGCACAGACTAAGGTCGTGGTTGACCCCGGCAAGCGCTATCAGGTTTTTGAAGGTTGGGGCACGAGCCTCTGCTGGTGGGCAGTGAAGGCGGGCGCCTGGAGCGAAGAAAATCGCAGCAAGTTGCTTGGTGCCATTGCAGACCCCGATACGGGCCTTGGCTACACGATTTTCCGCTACAATATCGGTGGCGGTGACCAACCGGGTCATAATCACTTGGACAAGGGTGACGGTGGCGCCGCCGTGCCTGGTTACAAGCCGACTGAAACCGGCGACTATGACTGGACTGCAGACCCTTACCAGCGAACGATTGCGATTGAACTTTCCAAGCGCGTGAAAAATCCGATTTTTGAGGCGTTCAGTAATTCGCCCCCGTGGTGGATGACCAAAAGCGGTTGTGTGTCGGGAAGCTCCGACGGAAGCGACAACCTGAAATCAGACTATTTCGACGACTTCGCCGATTACCTCTCTGAGGTGGCGCTCCACTTTAAAAAGGAATGGGGCATCACCTTCCGCACCGTGGAACCATTCAATGAACCTAGCGCCGGGTGGTGGAAATCGAAAGGCGGGCAAGAAGGTTGCGGCTTCAAGAATAACCAGACGCAAATGATTGTGGAACTCGGCAAGGCTCTCAAGGCGAAGGGCCTGTTCCCCGAAACTTCGGTTAGCGCTGCAGATGAAACGAATATCGGAACTGCGCTCAGCCAATTCAACGGCTACAGCTCCGAAGCTCTCTCGTACATGTTCCAGGTAAACACGCACAGTTATTCCGGCGGCGACTCTCGCGCGAAACTCTTTAACGCGGCCTTCGCCAAAGATAAGAAGGTGTGGCAATCTGAAACGGGCCCGCTCCATAAAGAAGGCGATGAAAATATCGCTCTCTGGATGGCGAATGTGATTATGCAGGACCTGCGCGATATGAAGGCAAGCGCCTGGGTGGATTGGCAGATTGGCGACCCTGCCGAAAACTGGCGCAGTCTCGCGCTGAATCACAGTAAGCAGACATTCACGCCGAATGCCCGCTATTATATGCATGCTACATTTAGCCGCTATATTCGTCCGGGCTCACGCATTATCGACAGCGACAACGGCAATACGCTTGCGGCGCTACGCGAAGATGGCGCCTTGGTGCTGGTGGTGCGCAACGGTGGCGGTTCCGATGCCAAGTACAGTTTCGATTTGACTGCGTTCGATAAAATCGGCTCAAGCGCCAAGGTGGTGCGCTTCGAACTGCCGGGCTCTCTGAAGGCTCAGTCCGACATCGCGCTTTCCGGCAAGTCGCTTAGCATGACCGCTCCCGCGAACACCATAACGACGATGGTTATCGATGGCGCCGAAGGCGGTGTCTGCAAGCCCGATACGATTATTCCCTATGTTAAGATTCATAATGGTGGCTGGAACGAGATGACCGATGTCGCGGTAAACAAGGGCGACTCTCTTGTGATTGGCCCGCACCCGTGGGAAGGCGGTCGCTGGGTTTGGACCGGTCCGAAGGATTTCAAGTCCACCGACCGCGAAATTAAATTCAAGAATATGGACGGCACCATGAGCGGCTACTACAAGGCGGTGCATACGAATGCGGTTGGTTGCGAAAGCTCCGTGACTATCAAGGTGGTGGTGGACGATCCGGAACATCCGTTTGTGGAACCCGATACGACTGAAAATGATTCGAATAAGACTTCTATTGCTGTTCGCGGATTTGATAACTCTGTTCAGGAACTATCTAGGAATGTTCAGGTGTTTGATCTTCAGGGGCGCTTTTTAAAGAAAATGCAAAAATTTGACCCGAAGACATTCCGGCCGGGAATCTATCTGGTAAAGCAGAGTGGAGCAATGTATCGCGTGCGAGTTTATTAAGCCATTGTCCAATGGCAAGAAACTATTGCTATACTTTGCCCATGCTTTTGCAAACAACTGCTCAAAAAATTGTTATATCCCTTCTCGCTATCGCTCTTTTGGTTACGACGGGTAAGGATTGGTTTGATTTTTATTCTTGCGGTGCCGTAAGTCAGTGCTTCTCCGATGCGGGTATGCTCCAGTTCTATACAAAGTCAATCATGTCGACATTAATGACGGTGCTCGCCTTCGCTACGGCGACGAATGCTTTTTCTAGCAGAGATGGTAAACTGTTGCGTGCGGCATTTGTGTTCTCTTTATTAGCCGATTACAGCTTTTGCTTGATTATGCTTGTATGTCCCGATGCCGGCACTTTAAGTACGGTTCTTGGCATTGCCTTCTTCATGGTTTTTCAGGCTATCTTGATTTACAGACATTCCCGTACGACCGACGTCGACGCGAGCATCCCGAAAATCTACGGCCTGCTGGCCGTTGCCGTTATTGCAGGTATCGCCCTGATTGTTACGGGGACCTTGGGCCTTACGCTTACGGTGGTCCTAGTTTACGGATTTTTTGTGATAACTTCGTTGGTCGTGGGTATCCTTGTTCCGCGCAAGGGCTATTTCCCCGCCAAGAACGCCTCGTTTATTTGCTTGGGTATGATTTTCTTCTTCTTTGGCGATGTTTGTGTCGGCCTTTCCATGATTACGGGCGATGACCACAGCACCTTGCAGTCGGTTGCCGAGATTGCGAACAATATTGTTTGGTGGTTGTACGTGCCGGCTCAGCTTATGCTTATTCGCGGTACTATGAAACCCCAGGCGTAATTCCCGGGGCCTTTTCTGGGTACAAAAAAAGGCATTCCTCACGGTGGAACACTCGAAGCTACTCATCTAAAAATGATAGCAGTGCCTCGGGGCTTTGTTTTTCGCGTCGATGCGCGCCTAAACTGAACACCAAGAGCGACGAGCTTTAATAATACTGTTAGATCGGGCGTTAATCCGTGGGATGCCTACCCGTAATATAGCCAAGTTGAAACCCAAAAGCAAGCGAAAAAACGAAAAAATTTTTTTTGCCAATTAAAAACATTAAATAAGTAAATAATTATTATCTATGTTTGGCGAAATTTGTATAGAAAGGCTGTTTTTATACAAACGAGCCCTAGTCCACTTTGGAATATTCAGCTTTCAGAATCGGGAGCGATAAAATCAGTTACGTATTTAGCGACTTGGTCGCGCAAGTTGTTGCCGCGAACCTTTCCGAGTAGAATTTCGATGTCTTCGATAGGGGCCGCCATGAACGCTTCGGCGCTGCGGTACTTACTTAAAATCTTGACGCGGGTCTCGTGACCGACTCCCGGCATCTTGAGCCATTCGACTTCCAGGTCCTTCTTGCGTTTGCTACGCTGATAGGTGATGGCGAATCGGTGTGCCTCGTCGCGGGCGTTCTGCAGTAGCTTTAGCGCTGGGCTGGTACGGTGCAGCACGATGCTCTTGCGGTCATCGGGGAACACGATTTCTTCGAGGCGCTTGGCAAGCCCTATGAGCGGCAAATCCTGGTCGTGTCCGAGTTCCTTGAGAATTTGCATGGTGGCATCTACCTGACCTTTACCGCCGTCGCACACCCACAAGTCGGGCATGGGCACGCCTTCGTTTTCGAGCCTGCGAATGCGGCGGGTCATCACCTCGCGCATGCTGGCAAAGTCATCGACGCCTTCCACCGTCTTGATGATAAATTTGCGGTAATTGCTTTTGTCGGGGCGCCCGTTCTTGAATGCCACAAGGCTTGCCACTGTGTTTGTGCCGGAAAGGTGCGAAATGTCCACGCACTCGATGCGAAATGGCGTCTTTTTAAGCCCGAGAACTTTCTGCAATTCAAAAACGCTCTGGTCAATTTCGCTGTACTTTTGCACCTCGGCCCGCATTTCTACTAGAATCATGTCGGCGTTTGCACCGGCAAGCTTCAAGAATCCGAGCTTTTCGCCACGCTGCGGGTTGGTGAATTGCACCTTGCGTTTCGCCAGTTTGCTGAGTGCCGCTTCCAACTCGCTGCGGTCTTCGGGGAGTGCAATATCCGTCGCAATTTCGGCTGGAATCATCTGTGCATCCATATACCACGGGAGCACCATCTGCCTGAAGATTTCGGTTTCGTCATCTTCTAGCTTGCATTCCAGGCGGTAATGGCGCCTGCCCATTAGCACGCCCTTGCGGTATTCCAGAATCACCGCTGCAGCCATGTCGCCATTGCGGCGGAGCGTTACCATATCCAGCGACAAATTCGGATCACTCGTATCTGTCTTTTGGCGTGTCCCCGTCGATTCCAATGCCTGAATAGCGTCGCGGCGTTTCATCGCGGTTTCAAAATCCAAGTTCGCGCTAGCCTCTTCCATCTCGCGCTGCCATTTTTCAATTAAGTCATCGCGCTTGCCTTCGAGCATCATGCGCGTGCTTTCTACGTCGCGGGCGTAGTCTTCTTGCGAAATCAGCCCCGCGCAAGGCGCGCTGCAGCGCCCGATATGGTAATTCAGGCAAGGGCGCACCGGGTGCTTTGCCGGCAATTCCATGGAACATTCGCGAATCTTGAAAAGCCTCGCCGAAATATCAATCAGCTTGTCGATGTATCGCGAACTCATGTACGGGCCAAAATACTGGCGACCGTCCTTCTTGACTGCACGCGAAAGCGAAAGTCGCGGAAACGGCTCCTTCACCGAAAACGCGAGGTAGGGGAAATGCTTGTCGTCTTTTAAAAGAACATTGTACTTGGGCGTGTGCTTGCGAATCAGGTTCGCTTCGAGAATCAACGCCTCTTCTTCGCTCTCGGTAATAATCCATTCGATATCGCGAATGTAGGGGAGCATCAGCGTTGCCGCCCGGTGCCCCGCATGGTCGCTTCCGTCAAAGTAGCTGCGCACGCGGTTCTTGAGGACCTTCGCCTTGCCGATGTAGATGATTTTCCCCTGGGCGTTCTTCATGATGTAAACACCCGGTCGGTCAGGGAGCTCCGAAAGCCTGCGCTGTATATGTTCGTTGACCTCGGGTTTCATCGCTAGTCCTCAAGGAGCAATATAACAAAAATCGAAAAGGTGGTAACCTTTAAACATTTCCCTATTTTTGCAAAATTTTTGTACTTTTTGCTCCTTTTTTTAGTTATCTTAATATTGTAAGATTCTAAAACTCATTCTACGGAGCAAAAATGAATTTAGAAAAGATGAGTGTTTTATCTCAGAAAATTGAGGGTGTGCTGGGAACGATCCGTACCCTCAAAGAAGAAAATGCCAAAATCAAGCGTGAACTTTCGCAGGCGGTGGCTGCAGCGCAGGACAAGACCCTGTTGCTGGAATCTGCCAAGCATGACCTTGCCGACTGCAAGGCTGCCCTCGATGCCCGGGCCAACCAGGCCAGCGCTCAGCAAGAAATGCTGAATCAGAAAGAATCCGAAATTGTAGGCCTGAAAGAGCGCGTTACTGTGTTTGGCCAGCAGCTTGTCGAAAAGGACGGCTGTATCGAAAGCTTGAACGACAAAGTCCGTGAACTGACGGAAAAGTCCGAGATGCTGACCGGCCAGGTAAACGAGAAGGCCGAGCTTCTGGGCGCGCTGAACACCCAGGTGGCAGAAAAGGATGCGACTATCGCAAGCCTCATGGATCAGCTTTCTGAAAAGAACGCCTTGGTGGAAAATCTAAATGAACAGCTGCAGGCCCAGAACGAAGAAATTGCCGAGGCCCAGGAAAAGTTCAACCAGCTGGTGGCAACCATCGAAAGCGAACTGGGTACAGATATCGATCTTGACCAAGACGGCCCTGCCATTGAACCTGTCGTGGAGGGGACCGCAGAAGAGACTGCCGAAGAACCGGCAGAATCGTCCGAGGCTCCTGAAGAAGCTCCCGCCGAAGTAGCGGAAGAAACTACCGAGGAACCTCAGATGGACGAATCTGTTTCTCAGGAACAGGAATCCGAGGAAGATGTTCCGGCAATCGAAGTTCATGGGGCCGACGAAAATGACAACGATCTGTTCGCGAGCAAGCAGGAGGGCTCGCAGACAAATTTTTTCGGATAAGGATGCTGATGGACGATGATCCATTCGGCGTAGGGATAAAATAATGGCTAGTATCGAACCTTTGAAATCGGTGACCATTACCGTTGCCCAGGAAAGCATTCAGATTCGCACGGACTTGCCCGATGCGGAACTGAATGAAATTGTGGAAAGTATCAACCAGCGGTTTGACCGCTCGGCGAAATTCCAGATGGACAACCGTAAACGCATGGCCTTGCTTGCCGTGGAGCTTACATCCGAAATCATGGAGCTCCGCAAACAGCTGGGTCGCGCAAAGATCTATTACGACCAGATGGAAAAGGAAGTCCAGAACCTTACGCTCCTATTGGACGAGGGCATGGACCGAGTCGAACAGCTTTAATCACAAGCCTTTAAAAAAAGAAACCCGGGCGTCGTTTTGTACTCGCTCGGGTTTTTCTTTTATATGAAATATTTTTTATTCTTTGACGCAGCGTACACTGAAGCGCTTAGTCTTGGAGTCTACCTGGAAGAACTTCTTCACGTCGTCTTTGTCTCCGTAGTCCGGTGCTTTTTCTACGATGATGACGGTGTAAGAATCGCCTTGGTTTTCGTCGAATTTTTTATCGCCTGATTGCGGTGTGGCGGAAGTCCAGTGGAAACCCATGTCGCCCATAAAGCTGCATTCGCCGTCTTTGCAGCGGCCGCTGTAGCTCCAGGGGTATGATTCGTCATCGAGTGCAGCCTGAGCTTCTTCACGGGAGGGAAGTTTCCAACCGGCCGGGCAGGCGCTTTGAGCTGTGGTAAATGTGTAGAGTCTTCCGTTAGAGGCACACTTTGCATCGCTTTCGTCGTAACACTGGGTGTTCGGAAGAGCGATGTTGATATCTTGGGCCATCCAAAGCTTGCCGCCGACTTCAACGAGCTTGTAGGTTTGGGTGTCGCGCATGTCGGTCATCTGCATGCCGTTGACGACAGGGGGAATGCTGTTGTCGATTTGCGTACCGCCGCCTTCTCCGCCAATGTCGATCGTTATAGAAGACGAAGACTGGATTGTTGCCGCTGCTTCTATTGCCGCCTTGCAGGATTCGCTGTTTTCATCCCAACAGAAAATGGGATTGTTGCGGTAATTAGGGGTTTCGATTTTTAGGGTGTCCTTTACGAGAAGCTCTTTTCTAATTGTATCTGGCTTGGCTGTTGCGGCCGACGAAGAGGTCGGATTTTTTTTATCCGTTTTCGCAGAGCTAGAAGAATTTTTGGACGTAGAGCCAGAACTTGTCGGGGTTTCTGCTTCCGAGGAAATAGCGGGTTCGTCATCTGCAAGTGTATTCCCAGGAGACAGCAAGTTACTGTCAGAGGAGCACCCCCAGAATAAGCACACCACACCCACACATCCCAAAAATGTAGTGATCTTTTTCATGCATCTAAATATAGTTTACATTTTCGGACTTAACTAGAAAAAAGAATTTTACTATGTTTGTATCACTATGTCGAACGTTGAAATCTTTGATACCACTTTTGCTATGACCATTCTCGTGGTCCTTGCACTCGTTGTTCCTACCGCCCTTTTGGTGGCGAACTGGTTCCTGCATCCGGGTAAAATCAAGGGAACCTCCATCAAAGGTACGTCTTATGAATGCGGTGTTGCTCATGTTTCCGGTACCTCGGGTGAGCGATATCCTGTAAAGTATTACATGGTCGCCATGCTGTTCCTGGTTTTTGATCTTGAAGTGGCGTTCCTCTACCCCTGGACCGTCCAGTTCCTGGGTGGCGGCTGGGACTTGCTGTTCGTGTTGCTTGGATTCCTCGTGATTCTTGAAGCGGGCTATATCTACCTGGTCAAGAAGGGTATCCTCAACTGGACTCGAATTCAGGACTAGGATTCGGGAAAAGAATATTCTATCTCAACTAAACGAACGCGGTCCCTAGGGATCGCGTTTGTTGTATATAAACGCGAACAGCGGAATAAGAGAACTCCAAAAGGATTAGCAACCCGCTGTTCGCCCTTCGCCTTGACAATAGGCGACCCGCCTATTGCCTCGGCTCGGCAATTTGCTAATTTGTAGAATATGAATAACGCAACGCCTGACTTTAATTCGCAACATTTTGAGGTTGCCGGTTTTATTCGCGAAGTGTTCGGCTACATGGAACGCTTCAAGGGCCAGCTGTTTGTGCTGAAAATCGAGGATGACCTGATGAGTCACCCGCTTTTCCCGGTGCTGATGCGCGACATCGCTATCTTGCACAAGTCGGGTATCCGCATTATCATTGTACCGGGTACGCGCAACAGTATCGATGCCCAGCTCAAGGCGTGGGAGCTTGAATCTACTTTTCATGCCGGCGTGCGTTTGACCAGCGAAGAGGCGCTGCCGCATATTGAGCAGGCTTCTCTCGGCGTTGCACAGCATATCATGAGTCACCTGACGGCGAGCGGCTTGCGCGGCATTCAGGGCAACTGGGTGCTGGCCCGGAGCATGGGCGTGATTGACGGTGTAGACTACATGCGCACCGGTCGTATCGAACGCATCCAGCGCGACATTCTGGAACAGCTTCTGGACGAAAAGTTCGTGCCGATTATTCCGCCGATTGGCTGGAACAAGCTTGGGCATGCCTACAACATCAGTTCGACTGAGGTTGCGACCGAACTCTGCAAGTACATGAAGGTGGGCAAGCTGTTCTTCATCGGTAACCAGAATGGTATCAAGCTCGAAGGCTTGGTCACCGGCAAGAACACCAAGTACCTGGAACCTACGGAGTCGGGCGTTATCTCGGCTATGGACGTGGACCAGGCAAAGGAACTGCTGGAGCTCAATTCTGACCAGCTTGACTTTGCGCAGATGGATTATCTGATGAATGCGATTCATGCCTGCGAGGCGGGGGCGAACCGTGTTCACCTTTTGAGTGGCGAATTTCAGGGTAGCGTACTGCAAGAAGTCTTTAGTGCCCGCGGTGACGGTACCATGGTGTACGCCAACCAGTACTCGAGCATTAGGCCTGCGAACGTGGAAGATATTCCGGATATTCTGCGGATTATGCAGGATTACATCGACAAGGGCTACCTTGTGCCGCGTACACAGGAAAGTATTTCCGAAAAGTTGCGTGATTACGTTGTCTACAGCATCGACAACAGCATTCACGGTTGTGGCGCCTTGCACGAATTCGAAAACGGAATGGCCGAAGTGGCGGGCATTGCGGTGGCTGCAAACTACCGCAAGTCGGGCATTGGCGATGCCATTGTGCGTCACCTGATTTCCATTGGCCGCATGAAGGGCTACAAGACGTTGTTCTTGCTGACCACGCAGGCTCTCGACTGGTTCTATCATTTCGGATTTGTCGACGGCACGGTGGAAGAACTTCCGCCTACCAAGCGCGACCATTACAACAAGAAGCGTCATTCACGTATCTTGATGCTTCCGCTTGACAAGTAACCCCAGGCAAAACCTGTGGGGCTTTGTCAAGCTGTCTAGCCAAAGTGGCCGTTTGTCGGTGAATTGTATTCGAAAGGCTCTTTTTTCTGTTAATTTATGTAAATTCTAGCCATTGTCTAGGAAAGGAGAGTTTGTGTCGTTTCTGCATAAAATAATCTCGCTGACTTTTGTGTTGCTGTGGCTAGCGGCTTGTTCCGATGATACTAGCAGCGGAGAGGTGGTTGTCCGTATCGATGAAAATGGCAACACCTTTTCACCAGTCTATTTGCAGGGGACTATTGAATATTTGCCTTTAATGGAATCAGAAATGGTGCGTGTGGTCCGTCTAGATGACAAGCTGAATCCGATAGATTCGATTGAAATCCCGACAGAAAAAACGTACGGAGCGGATATTTTTGTCTCGGAAGTGCTCGAGTTAGAATACCCCTATCTAAAAATCGTAACGGTTTTTGAGGCCGAAGACAAAAAGAAAATGGAATTTGCACAGTATGTGCATCTTTCCGGTAATAACGCCCGGTTAAAGCAGAATATTTTTGCGGCTCTTGCGGCGGGTCGAATCGAGACTTTGGTAAAAGAGAAGAAAAAGAATTATGATGATGCCGAGGCAGATGCCCTTGCTGAGTTGGGCGAGGCTTTTAATCTAGATTTAAGCAATATTAATAGTGAATCTTTTCAATCTTTGACTATGGTATTCAATGATTTGAAGGACCAGGCTCCCTATGTGTATTGCCGTCATGAAATTTCTGATAGTGTATTCTACCATGATTTTGAAGAACTTCGGGATGATTTTGCCAAAACGGGTAAAATAAAATCATCGGTGATTGTGCGTGCGGCTGATGCATGGCTTTCTACCTTTGAGCAGGTGCTTGATGAAGGGACGGATCGCTTTTATCGAAGCAAGACCAGGGATACGCTTGTTAATTTAAGTAGCATGAACTATCCCTTTTTTGAGAAAGCATATGGAATCGAATTCGATAGGTCGGCAGGAGATTCCTTTGATCCAATTGAAATAACCGAAAAGTCCAGCGCATATTACAAGCGGGTTTTTGTGATGGACAATTCTTGGCGCCTGAAATCCCTGCTTGAAGATAAAATAGGGCTTTGCCTGTATAAAGAAAAAAAGATTGTTTCGTATGAGGGGCAAAATTATCTTTGTACGCAGGAATCTAATGTATGGCGTAAAGAGTCGAACGCTGATACGTTGCTGGCCTATAGTTTTGGAAAATGTACTTGGAGTTGCGCGAACCGCCTAGAATATATAGGCGATTCGCTATATGCCTGTCGATGCACTGGGGATTATGTCTATGGCAATAATAGCTCTTGTGCATGGGAAAAAACATGGGGGAATGAAAACTTTACCCCGGATGATCCGCTCTATGAAATGGTTCTTAATGATGAGGCGATACGACGTTTTGGTGTGTGCGTGAGGGAAGATCTTCTTGATGGAGAAAGAAAGCGGATTGACGATGTTTTTGTGGAGTGTTCCGGTTCTTGGTGGACGCCGATAGATTCTCTCACCTATTATTTGGGAGATTGCTACTATAGCCATAAAGAAGAGTTGGGCGAACATTTGGGCAAGTATTACCAGTGTCTGGAAGGTGGTTCGTCGTATGTATGGACAGAAGTTGTTCCTCCGGTTTATTTCGGCGATACCTGTACCAATTTCGATGATGGTAAGGTTGTCGAGTACGACAAATCCTATTATATCTGCGAATCGGATGCCTGCAAGGATGCGGACCCCGAAGATGTCTGTTGGGGCTTTGGAACTTGGCGAAAGCTGGATTCCCTTGAAGTGATTCGCTTTAAAGAGGATTAGTTTTTTATGCGTAAAAGTGTTCTTGGGTTAGTGCTTACGGTTTTGTGGCTTGTGGCATGCTCTGATAACGGAAGCAGCGGGGAAGTGGTTCTCCGTGTCGATGAATATGGAAATGCTTTTTCTCCGACAGAATTGCGGGGCTCAGTTGAATACCTGCATTCGATGAAACCCGAGGCGATGCGTGTCATTATGCTGGATGACAAGCTGAATCCGATTGACTCCTTTGAAGTTTCGGTAGAAAAGACGTCCGAAGGTAAGTTCTATGTGAATTCTCGTGACTATGAATATCCGTATATTAAAATAGTGACGGTATTTCCTGCCGAAAATAAGAAGACAATGGAATTTGCACAGTATGTGCGCTTGTCCAAGGACAATACAAAGTTAAGGCTGAATATATATGCTGCTTTGGCTGTAGACCGAATTGAATATCTTGTGAAAAAGAAGAAAAAGAGTTTTGACGAATCTGAAAATCAGGCTCTTGAGGAATTAAAGCAAATTTTCGATAATAATTTGGAATCGGTCAGTAACGGGTATTATAATGAATTCTATTATGCGAATCAACTGATGGGCCTCACCCCATTTGTCTTTTGTCGGCATGAAATTTCGGATAGCGTGTTCTACGATGATTTCAAGAAATTTCGTAGTACGTTTGCCGAAAAAGGCAAGATTGATTCGTTGTGGATTGTAAAAGCTGCGGATGCGTGGCTTTCCACTTTTGAAAATTTTTCGAATTCGATGGATTACCTCTTTAAAAGCGTATCGAGGGATACTGTTAATGGTTTAATTTGGCTGAGTGAAGACTTCTTTGAGCGGGCTTACGGAATCAAGCTTGATGCCGATGGCTCTTATGACTCTGTCCAAATTGACAATAAGGCGAGTGCCTTTTATGGAAGGACTCTTCTTTGGACGGAATATGTGAACGGTTATAGTATGACAAGAGGGTGGCGACTAAAATCAGTCTTGGAAGATTCCTTGGGAACTTGTTTGGCGGATTATGCAGCCTCAATTTATGACCACGCCAAGTCTATTCAGCGTAATGACACCATTTATATATGTAGGGGAAAATCCCATGTGTGGGAAATTCTTACCGATCGAGATTCCCTATTCAATCACCAGTATGGCGAATGTTCAATGAACCGTAATATGGGAAAACTTCTTTATGTGCACGATTCCTTGTTTGTTTGTGAGTGTGAAGGTGACAAATGCCGCTGGAGCGACAAGTACGTGGATAGTGTATTCACGAAAGATGATGCCTGGTATGAATCGGTTCTCGATGCTAAGGCTGCTGCGAAGTATGGGGAGTGTAACTATTTAACAGTCGGTTTGGATTTTCCGCTTGACAGCGTGTTTGTGCGGTGTTCCGATTATAAATGGAAAGAGATAGACTCCTTGAACTATTATCTAGGAGACTGTACTGACGAAAACAAAAAGGGCAAGCATCTGGGAGTCTATTATTCCTGCGAAAAGAATTTGTTTGAAAGTGATACCGGGTGGCGTGAAGTAAATCCGCCGACCTACTATAACGATGACTGTGTCCTGGATCGTGTTGTGGAATATGACGGGACGTCCTACATATGCAAACCTAGGGAATGCGAAGCAGATACTGAATCCTTAGTTGGGGGCTGTTCTATTTTTCGGTATTGGCGTGAATTGACTGACGAAGATTTGTAGATTTAACACGAGGTTTGAAGATGAATACACTTGAAGCTATTTTGACTAGGCGCAGTACCCGCAAGTTCCAGGCAAAGCCCGTGGAACATGAAAAGCTTGAAAAAATCGTGGAGGCGGGCCGCTTTGCGCCTACTGGCGGCAACTGCCAGAGCAATCACTTTTTCGTGATTAGCAACCCCGATGTGCTGGGGAAACTCGTGGAACTCGTGCAGTCTGCATTTGCCGCGATGGAGCTCCGCGAAGACCTCTATAAGAGTTTGCAGAATTCCATTCGCCTGTCGCAGAAGGGTACGTACGTATTTAACTATAATGCGCCTGCGTTAATCGTGGTGGCAAGCCAGAAGGAATACGGCAACAACATGGCCGATGTCGCCTGCGCTATTGAAAACATGATGATTGCTGCAAATGAACTCGACCTCGGCAGCTGCTACATCAATCAGCTCAAGTGGCTCAACGAAGACCCGACTCTGCTTGAATATATGCGTTCGCTCGGCCTCAAGGAAAGCGAACGTGTGTACGCTTCGGTGGCACTCGGTTATGCCGATACCGAAAGTGGGCTTCCGAATCGGAACCAATCGCCCCGAATCGGCAACGAAGTCGTATTCGTGTAAATCTTAGATAACGTAATTGTGTAAAATTACGTTTAATGTCACGGTAAAATCCGGGTTTCGCGAGAATCCGGATTTTTTTGATATATATTCAGGTTGTCACTTAGAGTGATGAAGAGAATACATGTTTCGTTTGGTTTACACAGTGTTAGGGTGCTTAATGCTGTTAGTCGCGGTGTCGGCTAACGCCTACACGATTAATTATAACCTGAACGGCGGCATTAACCACCCGGACAATCCCGAAAGCTATGATGAGGCTGCGGGCCGTTTCGATTTAAAGGAACCTACGCGCGAAGGCTATTCCTTTTTGGGATGGTATATTGAATTTTCTGAAGGCGTAGATGTTCCGCCCAACATGTATTATGGGGAATATCAAGATTACTCCATGTTCGTGCTTGCCAATTACCTGGGCAGCTTCAGTGTGTATGCTCGCTGGGGCCTTGTCCCGAAAACTCCGCAGCAAGATGAACGCGGTTGCTACCTGATTTATACAGCCGAAGAACTCTACGGCATCGCCAATATTTCCATTGCGGATTCTACTGCATTCTCCAAAAAAGATGATTATCGATTTGAAGGTTGCATCTCGCTACAGAACGACATCGTGGTGAACGAGAGTCTTTTAGATTCTACCGGCAACTTGTCAAGAAGTGATTATGTATGGTGGATTCCTTTAAAGTTCAAGGGAACCTTTGAAGGTAACGGTTACAAGATTTCTGGCTTGCGCGGCGGTGACGGCTTTTTTGTTACTCTCGGCGACGAAAACGATGTATGGGGAAAGAATGTTACGGTTGTAAGAAACTTGGGCATTACGGATTCCTATTTCTCGGGTAGCAATGCCGGGGAGGTTGTTGGCAAGGTCGTGGGTCTTGTACAGATGAAGAATGTCTATGCAGATGTATCTGTTCAAGGGACCCGTTCTGTGGGTGGAAATGTCCCTGCCGATAGTGTCCAGTTTGAAATACATTATGTATTGAACGGTGGCGAAAATAGCGAACAGAATCCGTCGAATTACATGAAAGGTGACTCCGCGATTGTGCTGGCGGCTCCTCAAAAAGAAAACGATGAATTCGAGGGCTGGTACCTGGACGAAGACTTTACGCAAAAAATCGATACCATCAAGACGGAGCATTACGGCGACTGGACTCTTTATGCGAAATGGAAAAGCTTCTTTGTAATCGACATCGAAATGAATGGTGGCCAATTCTATAATGGCACCAGTTTCTACAAGCCGCATGTGGTCAAGTGGTCGGCCGATTCTTCGGCGTATGAATTGGGAAAAGCTTACTGGTCCGGCTTTGAATTTGCAGGCTGGTATGCGGATTCACTTTTGGAACAGGAAATTACGGAAATTCCTGCGGGCAATACCGAAGATTTTACGGTATATGCCAAGTGGAATACCACGGAATACACGATTACCTATCACATGAACGGTGGTGAAAACGATCTTGAAAATATGACGGCGTTCAACGCTGCTGCCGTAGGTTTTGAATTTAAGAATCCTGTTCGTGCAGGTGCAAAATTCAATCGTTGGACTTCGGATAGGCTCAGCTATTATTCTGTACTCCAGCTGGCCGAGAAAAGAAGTTATGAGCTGTTTGCGGAATGGACCCCGGCGCCCCAAAAGCCGGAACAGAATTCTGCGGGCTGCTATCTGTTGAAAACGAAAGAAGAACTTTACTGGTTCGCAGGCCTTGTCAATGGTACCTTGGATAGTATCGATCGCGATGCGAAGGCTTGTGCCTCTCTTGAAGCCGACATTGTTATCAACGAGAATGTGCTGAAGGATTCTGTGCTGAATCTCGATGACTCGACAACTTATTTTGTATGGGATGCCATTTGGGATTACGAAGGTACTTTTTCGGGAAACGGGCATTCCATTACGGGTTTGCTTGCTAGCAGCAGTTGCGGCGAAGAACACGTGCTTGCGGGAATGTTCTGCAACGTGAGCAATTACAAGAATGTGATGAATGTCAGGGTGAATAAGTCGTATATTCAGGAATTTGGCTATATCGATAACTTCCTTATTGCTGGCGGAACTATGTCTACCCAGTCCGGTGCTCCCAGGGGTGAATGGCGCGCCGTTGTTGGCGGCAAAAGCGTTAGCTTGTTTGGGCTTGCTCCTGGCAAAATGCTTTTCGTTTACGATCTGCAGGGCCGCTTGTTGCGTCGCGAAAGAACGGAATCGACCATGTTGATGGACTTTATGGATCCTGGACGCTTCCTGATTCGCTACGGAAACGAAACTCGCGCTGTCACGATTCGTTAATTTTGCTATCTTTGGCCCCATGATGGATTTTAAGAAAATGGAAGACGGCTTCCGGATGATTCTGGAAGGCATGGGCGAAAACCCGAACCGCGAAGGTCTTATCGATACGCCTAAACGTGTCGCCAAGATGTACGCCGAACTCATGACGGGCCTTTCGGGTGAAACTCGCGCCGAAGATATCCTCAAGACTCGATTCCATGAGAAGTACGATGAAATGATCATTGTGCCGGATATCGAATTTGCCAGCATGTGCGAACACCATTTTCTGCCGTTTACCGGCAAGGCTCACGTGGCCTACATTCCGGGCGATTGCGTTGTCGGCCTTTCCAAGATTCCGCGCGTGGTGGAATTCTACGCACGCTTCCCGCAGATCCAGGAACGCATGACGCGCCAGATTGCAGAACTGATTCAGAAGGAACTGAATCCGAAGGGAGTGGCTGTCGTTTTGGAAGCTTCTCACATGTGCATGACGATGCGCGGCGTAAAAAAGCCGGGTGCAACCATGGTGACCACGCAGCTTTTGGGCCGTTTCAAGACCGACGAAAAGACCCGCGCCGAATTTATGTCCAGAATTTACGCTCCTAGGTAGTGTACGGCGTTTTTAGAATAAAAACGTGTTAATTTTTTTTCGGATTGTCACCCCCGACTTGATCGGGGGTCTCCTTTTTTTAATAATACGCTATGTTTTTACGGCTTTTGGGTGTGTAAAAATAACTATGTCCAAATTAGATAAATTACGTACAAATTAACTATCAAAAATGGCGAAATTTGCGTAATTTTTGGATATTTTGTCCATGGGGCTTGGATTTTTTGTCCATGGAAACTCCGCTCTGGGGCGATTTTTCGCCTTTATTTCAAGGTATCTTTATTTTCGGTGTTGGTAAAATAAAGGAGTCACTATGAAGTCTATGTACTTTAAGAATCTCGCGAGGGGCCTCGTTATCGTAAGTGCTGCCCTCGCTCTCGCAAATTGCGGTGATGCTGCCGATAAGGTGAATTCCGCGATTTCTGAGGCTCAAGAACAGTATCCGGCAGAACAGGGCGAAGGTGCCGGGAATCTTGCCCAGGATCCTGCTGCCGATCCTGCTCAGCAGGGAACAGATCCTTCCCAGGCTCAGAATCCGGCTGATCCGGCTGCCGATCCGAATCAAGGCGCAACTGATCCGGCTGCAGACCCTGCTCAACAGGGTGCTGGACAGGGACAGCAATCTGAAAATCCTGGTAATCCCAATCAGCAAGGTGAAGTGATTGTCGTTGATCCTATTCAGCATGAGTTGGATCCGGACTATGGTGGCGTGGATGTTGTTGATACGAATTCTAGCAGCTCTAGCGATTCCGTGAAGCCGACTTCTAGCGAATCTGTATCGCCTGCAAGTTCTTCTAGCGAACAGAAGGTTTCCTCTTCCAGCGAAGTGAAAGCCGAAGGCGGCGTTTTCCTTGCTGAAGGTACCGATGAAGACAAGGACCAGATGCAGGTGGAATATATCGAACATACCGGTGACAACGGCGGTGGCATTCTCGCTTACCCCAAGCAGCTTTCTAACGACAAGAAGCATGCCGTTGTGCTGTGGGGCCCGGGTGGCGGTACCGAACCGGGTGCATATAGTGGCATTATTCGCCGTCTTGCCTCTCACGGC
The DNA here is from genome assembly GCA_017550445.1 of Fibrobacter sp. Next base: position 54,488 of record JAFZOV010000042.1, on the reverse strand, counting down.
TTTATCGTAGTTGCAACGAGCGAATCTCCGGATGGCACTAACCGCGGTAAGCCCATGCTCGACTGGCTTGCAAAGAAGAATACTACCCAGGGCGATCCGCTGTATGGCAAGATTGACATGACCAAGGTGGGTTGCTCCGGCCACTCTATGGGCGGTTTGCAGTCTGAACAGATGCTTATTAATGACGAACGCGTGATTACTGCCGTGATGAATAACAGTGGCGCATTCAACCATGCAGAATTGACGAAGGTTTCTCCGAATAAGACGGTTGCAATCGTTTACGGCGAAGGCGGCATGGAACGCCCGAATGCCGAAGGTGACTACAACAACAATAACGTCAAGGCTCCGGCTTGCCTCATCAAGATGACTGGTGGTCAGGGCACTGAATGCCAGAATGGCGAATGCGGCTGGGGTCACGGTTCCGGACCTTGGGGCGGCATGGCTGCCACGGTGGCATGGATGCGTTGGCACCTCGGTGGTGAAGACTTCCGCAAGAAGGATTTCGTTGGCACTAGCGGCAAGTACATTGACGGCGCCATTATTGGTCAGCCGGGCAAGTGGAAAGGCCAGTGCAAGAATTTCTAAGAAACTCCACACTCACTCCTTGCACCCCGTCCGAATGGGCGGGGTGTTTTTTATATAGAAAGCTCGGGGGCGGAAACGAAATTGCATTGGCGTAAGCCAGCGCCCCCTCGCCGGCATACTCAGCTCCAGACTTAATGTCTGGGGCTTCGTTTATGCCGCGCACAGTTTTATTTTTTATAATTATAAATGTAAATGGAGTTTAGTTTATGAACGCTGCAATTTTGACGAATGAGTTCCCTCCAGAAATTTATGGTGGTGCTGGTATCCATGTGAAATTCTTGACGCAGGAGCTTGCAAAGCTTTGCCATATCGAAGCACGTTGCTTTGGCGTGCAAGACGAAGACAAAGACAATATCCGTGCTTTGGGTTTCTCTCGCAAGCTGGGGCTGAATCCCCATGATGACCGCTTCCAGAAGATTTTTAAGCCGCTCGACATTAACTTGCAGTGGGCTGCCGCACTCGATAACATTGACGTAATTCACTGTCATACGTGGTACAGTCATTTTGGCGGAGTTCTCGCTAGCCGCCTTTTGCAGTGCCCGCTGATTTTGACGACGCATTCGTTGGAACCGCACCGTCCGTGGAAGGCGGAGCAGCTCGGTGATGGTGGCTATGCCATGAGCTGCTGGATTGAACGCACTGCTTACGAAGCTGCCGACGGTGTGATTGCCGTGAGCCAGGGCATGAAGCGCGACGTGATGAAGCTTTATGGCGTTCCTGAAGACCGCGTGAAGGTGATTTACAACGGTATCGATCCGGACTTCTACGCTCCGACTTTCGACGAGAAAATCCTTATGAAGTGGGGCGTTGACCCGAAGCGTCCTTTTGTGCTGTTCGTGGGCCGCATTACGCGTCAGAAGGGCATTAGCCAGCTGATCCAAGCGATTCCGCAAATCGATAAGAACGCTCAGGTGGTGCTTTGCGCAGGCGCTCCCGATACGATTGAACTCGCCGACGAATGCAAGGCGCTCATCGAAGATGTTCAGAAGACTCGCGACGGCGTGGTGTGGATTCAAGAAGCTGTGCCGCATGAAGAACTTCGCGTACTTTACAGCCATGCGACTGTGTTTGCGACACCTTCGCTCTACGAACCGTTTGGTATTATCAACCTCGAAGCCATGAGCTGTGGCACACCGGTGGTGGGTTCTGCTGTGGGTGGCATCCCCGAAATCATCGTTGATGGCGAAACCGGATTCCTGGTGCCTCTCAAGGCCAAGTCCGAAACGGATTTTGAACCGGCCGACCCAAAGGCTTTCCAGACGGATTTTGCGAATAAGTTGAATAAGGTTCTTGAAAATCCGGAACTGGCAAAGAAGATGGGTGAAGTCAGCCGCAAGCGCGCCATTGACGTGTTCAGCTGGAAGTCGATTGCCAAGCAGACCTACGACTTCTACGCCGAATGCATCGAACGCTACAAGCGTGAAGGCAAGAGATAAAGTGGATGATGTGAAATGTGGGCGGCTACGCCGCAATGTGAAGTGTGAAATGATAAATTAGTCATTCCACATTACACATTCCACACTACATATTCTATTTCACTTATTGCTAATTTTCTCTACAATCGCTGCTGTTGTGAGCAATTCCGGCAGCACGATTTGTTTTGAGGCATCGCCAGCGGGGTAGATAGCGTAAGCAGGCACGCCCGATTTTCCAAGACTGCGCAGCAGAGCATTCACTTCGGGAGTTTCGCGGGTCCAGTCTGCTTTCACGAGTGCGACTCCGAGGCTGTCCATGGCGCGGCGGAATTCGTTGCGGTTAAGGACTGCAGCTTCATTCGTCTTGCAAGTGAGGCACCAGTCGGCGGTAGCGTCGATGAAAACGGTTCGCTTGGCCTTTGCAAATTCTTCGATGAGGGCGGGGCTGTAGCGGTACCAACCGTCAGCGGTGATTTGCTCTTGCATGCGGGCGTTAAAATGTTCCGTAGCGGCGTTTTCGTATTGCGATGCGATGATTGCAAACCAGACGGTGGCAAGGACAATGATGCTTCCGCCGAGGGTCATCAGTTCACGTTTAAAGGCTACTCCCGGCGGAGAAAACTTTCCGACAACAAAGCTTCCGGCAATGCTTACGGCCACGATGACGGCGAACAGAGCGACGCCTGCCATTCCGGCCTGCTCATTCACAATCCACAGGAGCCATGCGACAGTCGCGAGCAAGAATACGCCCATGACCTTCTGCAGCTTCACCATCCAAGCGCCCGGCTTGGGAAATACCTTAAGCACTTTCGGGAAGGCGCTTACGAGCATGTAGGGGAGTGCAAGCCCGGCGCCTGCCGCCGTAAAGAACAGGAACAGCACCGGAGTGCTTGCGGTAAATGCAAAGCCCATGGCCGTGCCGAGGAAGGGCGCCGAGCATGGCGTACTTAAAAGCACCAGGAGGGCGCCCGTGAAGAAGGCTCCGCCAAATCCCGCTTTTCTGCCGGCTTCGTCCATTTTAGTAGTAGCGCTCCACGGAAGCCAAATTTCAAAGACACCGAAGAAGCTCATGGCGAATGCGGTGAGGATGACAACCATGAATGCGATGAAACCTGCGCTTTGGAATTGCATGCCCCAGCCCGCGGACCCGCCGCCGGCTTTGACGGCGGCGACGACGGTGGCCAAGATCCAGAAACTGCACAAAATGCCCGCCGTCGTGGCTCCTCCCAAAGCGAGGAGCCGTCCGCGACTTTCGCCAGCCTGCTTAATCAAGCTGAATAGCTTCAGCGAAAGTACCGGCAGTACGCACGGCATTAGGTTCAGAATGATTCCACCGAGGAATGCGAAAAACAGTAATGCGATAATTCCGGCGCTGCCCTCTGAGACAATCGCGGCATTGTTCGTTGCTGCGTCCAGAGCACTGGTTTCGGCGCCTGCAGCTACTTCAGCGTCGTTTTTTTTTGCGTTGCTGGCGTTTGTCGGAGCAGAATTTCCGCTCAGCGAAATCGTCTTGCTCGCAGGAGCCAAGCAAATGGAATTGTCGCAAGCCTGGTAATGGAAAGTGATTGCGGTTCCTAGGCTGTCGTAGTTGTCACTGGCCGATTTTACCGGAAGCTTGACGGTGAAAGTCTCGCGGAAGGTCAGAATCTCAAGTTCCAGCGCCTCGTTGTATTCCTTGATGGGCGTGGGCCACACGGGTTCTGCAAATTCGATTCCCTCGGCCTTTGCCTCGATAGAAGAGGGCTTCAGGAATTCGTCGGTGACTTCGTTGGCGTTCACGTGCCACTTTTCTGGAATCGTAATGGTAACGGAGAGTGTCCCGCCATCTTTCAATGCCCCTGCGCTGTATTCTGCGTGCATGTCCGGGGGCGGCATGGAGTTCATATTGAACTCTTCTGCGTTGACAGATTGTGGATAAACTACTAAAAATAGAGCCAAACTAAAAAAAACTGTTGATAGCTGCAAACAACTATTTGCAAAATTTCCCAAAATCCGTTTTTTCGCTTTTATTTTCATAAATTTATCGCTACTGAAAGTTCGCTGTCAAAATTCCTGTTTGCAATATGTCAAAATCAAGAATTTTAACAGAAAAACCTCCCGAATGGGTTGAAAAAGTGTGGCGCAAGAATGCCTCACAAATTTACAAACTCTGTCAGACCCAGAGTAGCGACGATGACTGTGCGAAAGACCTTTTTCAAGAGGTTGCACTCCGATTATGCCGGTCTGCAAGCTCTTTGGACTTGAGCAAGCCCATTTATCCGTGGTTACGGAGCGTTGTCCATAATACTTTTTTCGACATGAATCGAAGAATGCTGCCTGTAATACCCCTTTCGCAGCTGTCTGATGCCAATGTGCCCTACGACATGAACGGCAAAAGGAATATTGCTTTGGAATTGCAGGAACAGCGCAAGAGGCTCTTTGTCCGCCAGGAATTAGACTACCTGATGAAAGACCTTACGGCCGCCGAGCGCATGGCCGTAGAATTCCATTGTATTGGCGAAATTCGCGCTGCCGAAGCGTGCCTTTATTGTGGCGTCAATCGGGGAACTTTTTTGAGCCGCAAAAAGGTTGCCCTTAAAAAGATGCGAAAAAAGAAGGAAGTCTATATGTCAAAGTTTAAAAAAAATGAAAGTTCCAGCTTGAATTTGGATGATTTGCTAACGCGGGCCAGTGAATTTTCGTAATTTTAGGAGGTGAAGTTTAAATCCTTTGTTTTATGTCTGCTGCTTTTGGCAGTATTTGTTGGCGCAACTGATCAATGGGGCGCGTTTTCGGATCCGTTCCCTATTCGAGATGTGGCTCGTTGGGGGGACAATGGCATTGTTCTTGCGACAGATGGGGGTATTCGTTACCGCTCCCTTACCGAAGACAATGTGTTCCATTCTGAAAATGGGCTAGAAACGTCCAGGTTCTATTCTGTCGTTTCTTCGGATGCGGGACTTTATGCGATTTCGGAATACGGCCTTATTGCATCTTTTGTGGGCGGTGGTCAAAAATCCTGGAATGTCTTGAACCGTTCCTATGTAAAGAACAACATCCGCGTGGTACCTCGTGGCATGGCCATTAGCGAAAAGATTCTGACGATCGTTTTTGAAGACCGCCTGGCTTTTTTTGACCTGTCGCAGAATCGTTCCCTGTTGACGATTGATCGTATCGCTTCCAAGTCCCTTTCGATTTCGCCTGTTCGTGAACTTTTGGTGCATGGGGATTCCCTCTATGTCAGAATGGATAATGCCGTCTATGTCCGCAAAATGGATTGGAAGGGCCTATCTGCTGACAAGCGCTTGAGCGATCCCAATTCCTGGGTTCAGATCCCAAACGATGTGGTGGTGGATGGTTTTGAGCAGCCCGTTTCGAAGGTTGTGGTTGGGTCCACTACCTTGACAGACCCTGTATTGTATCATGATGATGGAACCAGCAAGGTCAAGTGGCAAGTTAAGACTAAAGATGGTGTTTATTTGGTGGGGTCAGAGTATATTTTCTTTTGTAAGAATGGTGAAAAGAAGGTTAGCGACTTTACAAAGACCCCTGGCAATACTCCCGGTGAGGTTTATGAATTGCGAGCAATCCCTCTCGGAGGTGTTTTTGCTGCCACGGTCGATGGTAAGCTGAGTTATGGCAACCCTAGTGAATGGGGGGTATCCCAGTATGCCTATGGCACAAATGCAAGTGGCGGTAGCGGTTATTCGGCAAGGATCAAGGCTTTGTCCTATTTGCCCGATGGTCACCTGTTTTTTCATATTTGGGGCTTTGCCTATCTGATGTATTCTGGATGGGGCGCAAACGTCGATTACACTTTTGCGGTTTCTGATGGTCACTGTTTTGAAAACTATATAGAAAACTATGTCATCTCTGTTGCGACAATTGCCGCTCCCGACAATTCCGGCTTCTTGACCTCTACGGGTAGTAACAATGGTTATGGTGTGATTTATTTTACCAAGGACGGTGAAGTCCATTGCGCTAATCGGATTGGTGAAAATCCGGTACCCGGCGTCATGTATGCCAGAGTTGATGGAAACGATTGGCTTGTGTATGTGGCTAGCAAAATCGGTACGGCTCTTGCGCACGAAGGTGGGCTTGATGTCATCAGGTTCCCCTCGCCAAAGTCCAATGGTGGCGAACTTTCTAACGGAGTCCTAAAAACGTATCGTGGAATTAGCCCGGCTCCGATCGATATGGTGTATGATTCCGTGGGCCAGAGGTTGTGGCTTGTTTCCATGTCGAGCCTTGCCTATTTGGACGAAGAATCGGACACGCTTCTAACCCCGTCTTCTACAAATGGTTTACTTGGGACCGAATTCACATCTATCGATGTCGATGTCCATGGAAACTTATGGGTAGGTACGACCAACCAGGGTGTTTTCCGCCTGACTCCGAGAAAGGGGTCGCCGGATACCCTGACAGTAAAGCGATTTACCACAAAAGACGGCTTGCTGGACAACAATGTTTCCGATGTGGCCATTGATCCGGTGCTTGGTATCGCATGGTTTGCTCATGAAAAGGGTGTGAGTTACTACCGTCGTAATGACCTCAAGGATGCCCGTGACAATATGACGGATTCTGCCAAGGTGGATGTCCGTGCGTACCCGATTCCGTTTAGGCCCAAGGTTCACGCCTTGTTTACTATAGATGGCATTGCCGAGAATTCGGTGGTGAGTATTTTCAACCGTGGCGGCGCCCTGATTAGATCTTTCAGCAACCAGGATGTCCTGGGCGGAAAGGTTGAATGGGATGGCCGTGAAAAGTCCGGCAAGCTCGTAGCCCCTGGCGTCTACTACTATGTCGTTAAGAGTGGCTCCAAGGTCAAGAAGGGTAAGTTCATCATTATCCATTAATGTGTTGAGGTTTTAAATGTATCGTGCCGTGACACTTTTGTTTTTGGGCATCACCGTCGCATTCATTGGCTGTGCCGGTGAGCGTCAGGGCCTTGTGTGCGAAGAAATGGAATATCGTTTGAATACCATGACGTATTCCCCGGACCAGCGTGCCTACGCCGAAGAAGAATTGCGCGTGTGCCGTGAGCAGGAAGCCCAGAAGAAAGCGGAAGGTGCCGCTGCTCGCCAGAGCATTTATGACCGCTATATGACATCCAACGGGGATTCCAAGAAGGATTCTTCGGCTACAGATTCTGCAAGCAAGAACGTCTCTGTTTCGGAGGCGCTAAAAGATTCTTCCGGTGTCGAGACTACCAGTATCTATGACCGTTACAAGGCTGTTGAACCTGAGGCTGAAAATACGGCTGCCGATGTTCCGGCAGATACCTCCGCTGCAGATGCGGCAAGTTTCCAGTAAGGCGGTCTCTGTAGATGACAAAAATTCAGACGCTTTCGGGTGAATGGTTCGAACCGGATTTGCCGGGACGCCTCCTCAAAATTGCGGGTGATATCCGTGATGCTGGCGGTCGCGCTTTTTTGGTGGGCGGTTGGGTACGCGACGCCCTTTTGGGCAAGTCCTGCCGCGACTACGACGTGGAAGTCTACGACATGGCTCAAGATGCCCTTGTTCCAATTCTTTCCAAGTACGGCCGCACCAACTTGGTGGGCAAGGCTTTTGGTGTCATTCATTTGGCCATGAAGGGCCTTTCGCTGGATTTTTCGTTCCCGCGTACAGAAAGCAAGGTGGGCTACGGACATCGCGGCTTCGTGGTGCATACCGACGAAAAGTTGAGCTTTAAAGAGGCTGCTCTTCGCCGTGACTTTACCATTAACGCCATGGGCATGGAACTGCCGGAATTAACGCTTTGCGACCCTTACGGCGGAATCGATGATTTGAAAACCCATACCTTGCGCCATGTGGGCCCTGCCTTTGCTGAAGATTCCTTGCGCATTTTGCGTGGAGTGCAGTTTGCGAGCCGATTCGGTTGCACGCTGGCGCCTTCCACGGTGGAGCTTTGCCGTACGCTCTCGCTGGACGATCTTTCTGTAGAACGTCTGTTCGAAGAATTCAAGAAGTGGCTCCTGAAGCCGGGCAAACCCTCGCTGGGCCTCAAGGCGTTTTTGGATATCAAGCTGGACGAATATTTCCCTGAAATCAGACCTTTCAAGAATTCTTGGGAAACTCTCGGCATTATTCTTGACAACATGGTTCCCTTGCGGGACGGTTCTGGCCTTTCCGAGGCTCAGGCGATGGAATTTGCGTTTGCAGCTCTCCTTTGCGGAAGTGCAGAATCATCGCTCAAGTTCCTGGAACGCATCACCAACGAGACTCATTTGCTTAAGGTGGTACCCCTCGTTCTAAATGCCTATAGTAGGCTAGATACGTCTATCGTAAACGATGCCCCGGCACTCCGTCGTCTTGCAGTAAAGCTCGGCGGATTAAAGCTCCTTTGCCTGCTCGTAAAATGTACTCCTGGCGAATTCTATGCCGGTACTGCCGAAGGTGAGAACTTTGCCGAAAAACTGTGGCATGCCGCCGCAGAACTGGATCTGATCGATGCTGCCCCGCAGCCCTACCTCATGGGAAAAATGCTCATGGATATGGGTGTAAAGCCGGGTAAGCAGATGGGCGAAATCATCAAGCAGAGTTTCGAACTCCAGCTCGACGGCAAAATCACAAATGCTGAAGAAGCGATTGAGTGGGCTAGTAAGAATGTGTAGTGTGTAATGAGTGATGATTAATTTCACTTTCCACATCCCGCATTTCACATTGCCGCGAAGCGGCTCACTTCCAGCGGAATAAACCTGTAATCCCTGCGGGTACGGCGAATACAATCATCGGAACCTGAATGATTTCGGTGGGCAGGAATGCAAGCATCTTGCGCTTGGCGTGCAACTTCCAAGAGGCAATCATCAGGAATACGAAATCCACTAAAATCTTGGGCAGAATGCTGAATACGCACCACTGCCACGGGCAATCCAAAAGTAGCACGCACCAGGGGCTAATGAACATCCAGATGTAGTAGGTGTAAATCAGCGTCAGCAGCAGAATGTATGCCTTGCTTTCGTAGTTGGTGCCGTTGCTGCTCCAGCGGGCGCGCTGGTTAAAAAGCTGTTTCCACGTGTGCACCGGGGCGGTTTCAATCACGGCGTCCTTATCCAAATTGTAGCAGACCCTGGTACCGGGGATTTTCATCATCTTGTGGATGAGCATGTCGTCGTCGCCGCTCGAAAGGTTCACCAGGTCACCGAAGCCGCCAACAGCAAAGAACAGGTCCTTCTTGTAGGCGAGGCATGCCGCACTTGCCACAATCGGGTGTCCCCAGCTGAAACCGGCGGCTTCCATGGCGGTGTAGCCAAGCGTTTCCAGTTTTTGGTACAGGTGGGGGAGCGTGCGGCTTCCGTTGTTCTGCTTGGGACCTTGCACAATGCAGATGCCGTCGATGAATCGGCCTGCCATGGCCGTAATCCAGCTTTTGCGAGGAATGCAGTCGGCGTCCATGGTCAAAAGTACATCGTATTTTGCAATCTTGAAGGCACTTTCGAGAGCGCGTTTCTTGGGGCTTGCGATTTGCGGCAAATCCGGCGAAAGGGAAAGTACCTTGAATTTGGGGTGCGTGGCGGCGAATTTCTCCAAAATTTCACGGGTAGAATCCGTAGAGCGGTCGTCTACGCAAATCACTTCCCATTCGCCCACGTAATCTTGTTCGGCGAGGGCTTCCAGGGTGCGTTGTGCGAATTCTTCTTCGTTTCGCATTGGCACCACTACGGTCACGCTCGGGGTAGCTTTCGGACCTCTGTAACGATGTGTGCGAATAACACCTATTATAAAGAATAGGAACAACAGCACGTACAGCGCAGTAAGGCATGTAATGATTATGCCACCCATGTGGAAAAATGTAGAAAAATCGGAATTCGGATTTCGGAATTATGAAACGAAATAATCGCGGCGAAGCCGCCCAATTAAATAAATAGATTTTTCATTTTGGAATTTTAAACTCTGAATTCCGAATTCTGAACTCTGAATTGCTATATTCTCGTCTATGATCCACCCGTCCGCATTCGTACACCCATCCGCTAAAGTCCATGAAACAGCCGTTGTTGGCCCCTGGTGCTTGGTCGATGCCGGTGCAGAAATTGCCGAAGGTGTCGTTTTGGAATCTCGCGTTCACGTATACGGTGGCGTTACTATCGGTAAAAACACCCATGTTTACGATGGAGCCATTTTAGGCGGGCCTCCGCAAGATTTAAAGTACGCCGGTGAACCCACTCGCCTCGAAATTGGCGAAAATTGCACAATTCGCGAATATTGTACGCTTAATCGTGGCACGGTACAAGGCGGCGGTTGCACCCATGTGGCAAACAAGGTGCTTGTAATGGCCTACTCACATATCGCCCATGACTGCGACATTCGCGAAGGTGTCGTTATCGCGAACGGCTGCCAGCTTGGCGGCCATGTGCGCATCGGTGAATATGCGACCATTGGTGGCGTAACCGCCATTCAGCAGCGCAATCAGGTGGGCGCTTACGCCTTTGTGGGCGGCACCCATAAGGTAGACCGCGACGTTCCCCCGTGCACTAAGGCGTCGGGCAACCCCATTCGCTACGGAGCCTTGAATCTGCACGCTCTGCGCCTGCATCCTGAAAGTTTCCCCGAAGAACGGATCCAGGCGCTTTCTCGTGCCTACCGCGAACTTTACCGTAGCGGTCGTCCCGTGGCCGAGGTCATCGAAGAACTGAAAAATGGGCCAGAAACATTGTTCCGTTCCTTTTTCGATGAGCACTGGGGCGGAACCCTCGTTCGACCCTAGTTTCCAATCGTAAATTTTTCTAAAAAAAGTCCACGGTTTTCGGGGTGATTTATATCACGGGGAACACTTTGAAAACGAAAAATGGGCTGCTGTATACAGTAAGAAACAGAGTTTTTACAAAAAAAGTCTTTTAATTAAAAAATAAGTGATTATTTTTACTGAGAAAATTTTTAAATGAGGTTTTTTATGTCGATAGCAAAAAAATTGACTGGGATTCTTTTGGCTGCATCCCTGTGTTCATTTGCGGGACCGGTAAGCCATTTTGGCAGGCTTGTTGCTTGTGGCACCAACATTTGTGGTGAAAAGACGGGTACAAGTACTCCGATTCAGCTCAAGGGACCGAGTCTTTTCTGGTCTACGGGTGATCCGGCTGTTTTGTTCGACCCCATTACCGTCGAATGGTTTGCTCTCAACTTCAATATCGGCGTTATCCGTGCTCCGATGGCCATTAAGTACTATGGCGAAAATAAGGAACCGATTTCTCAGTCTGATGGCAACCAGGGTGTGACCAGTTACGGTTACCTTTCTACGGGTTCCGATTACAAGGGCTTGACCAAGGCTCTGATGAAGCAAATCGTCGATGCCGCTATCGAAAACGATATTTACGTGATTGTGGACTGGCATTCTCATAATGCTCATTCTGAAACTAGCGAAGCGAAAAAATTCTTCGAAGAAATGGCTACCGAATACAAGGGTGTTCCGAACCTGATTTGGGAAATTTACAATGAACCGGTCAGCGCCTCTGCTAGTGATATCAATAATTACGCAAAGGCCGTGGCTGGCGCTATCCGTGGCGCAGGCAATGAGAACTTGATTGTTGTCGGTACGAACTTTTATTCGTCCAAGCCCAGTGAACAGGAAGCACAAGGCTTGCACAACACTTATAAGAATATCGCCTATACCCTGCACTTTTATGCTGGCGCAGGCCACGATAGTTACAAGAGTAACAAGGCTACCAGTACGCCGACTTTCGTTACAGAATGGGGTGCTACCGGTGCTAATGGCGATGGCAGCGTGAGTGATGCTTCTGGTTGGCGTTCTTGGATGGACCAGAACAAGATTAGCGGCTGTATGTGGTTTGCCGGTCCGGACAAGCAGTCTTCTGCCATGTTCCCCGAAGGCACCAATACGACGAACTTGGATGCTGCCAAGTCCAGATTCTCGGGTACTAATACGACGGCAGGTGTTTTTGCTGCGTACATGAGTAGCAATAAGTGGACCTCTTTCGTGCCTTCGTCTCATCCGCTGGGTAACTCTATTTCGACTAGTCTTGATGAAGGTGGCTCCAAGACTTTCTCCTCGGAACTGGGAATCAGTGGTGCTATTTCTGAAGTCTCGTCCAATTCTGGTACGGTGACCAAGACCGATAACTCTATCACCTTCCAGAGCGCCGAATACGGCTCTCCCGAAAAGGTTGTTATTAGCTATAGTGTAAAAAAAGGTGATGTCACTATCAAGGAACGCATCGTGGTCAAGATGACCAAGCGTAAGCCGATCCTTAAAGATACGACTATTGCGGTAAGCTACAAGAATCCGACTAAATTCACCTTGGCTAAGCTGGGTGCTTCTAACCCGGAATCTAGAGAAGCTAAGTCTCTTTCCGTGACCGAAGCTAAGGTTTCTGGCGGTACTGTCACGAGTAAGGAAGATACCCTTACCTTTACTCCTGCCGGTCAGGGCGAAGTTACTTTGACTTATACCGTCAAAAATGTGAATGGTACGGCTACTGCTACGGTAAAGCTTCTTTGCCAGAATATGGCTCCGGGCATCTATGCCAAGGCTAATATGGGTAACAAGCCCAATACGAATCCTATCGATATTTCCCTTACGACGATGCGTGCAACTGACGCCGATGGTGATGTCGTCAAGTTCAGAACGGGCTACTTGGCTCCCGACTATCCGGGTAAATTGGAATTGAGCAGTGACAGCACGACATTGACATATACCCCTGATGGCGCCCATACGGGTAGTGTTACAATTTTGTGCGTCTTGACTGATGGTGTTGCAGATTCCAAGATTGGTATTGCAATGTTCAATTTGACGGGTAGTGGAACCGCAATTTCTGTGGTCGCTCCGACAACTATCCCCGGCTATACTCCGCCTGTAGCCATCAAGCAGCTTGCTGCTCCGGCACTCAGCTCTAGCTTGAAGGTTGGTCGCGAAAATGTGACCTTGGGCCTTGTCAAGTCTGGCCGTGTCGTCGTGGATGTCTACAGCGTCAAGGGTCTCCGTGTCAAGACTCTCCTTGACCAGAATCTCTCGGCTGGCATGCATACCGTCGGTTTCGACGCCTCGACCATTCCGGCTGGCACTTACATCGTGCGTATGCGTCAGGGTTCGACCATTAAGTCTCAGTGGTTCGTGAACCGTTAATCGGTCCGCTAAAGTAATTCCTATGAAGGCTCCCTTTTAGGGGGTCTTCGTTTTTTTATTGATAATATACTGGATAACCCGTTGATGTCATCCCGGACTTGTTCCGGGATTTCCTTTTCTAGCGGAATACAAAAACGCACCCCGGCTAGTGCCGGGGTGCTCTGTTGCATAAAGCGGATTTTTTTACTTAAGCAAGGCGTTCAGGGTTTCGGTGTCCGACCAGGTCTCGGTGACGTCCTTGTCATAGATTTCGTAACCGCCAACATTCGTGAATCCCCAGTAGTTCCAGCTGATTCCACGTTCCTTGGCTAGTTTAACAAAATTCGTTACCCACTTGACTCTTGAAGGGATTCCGCCACATTCCGTAGCTCCGAATTCCCCGATGTTGATGGGGAGTCCTCCGGGGTAATATTGGTTGGCGAGTTCGATCATCTTGTCGAAGTCATTTTCCATGGCTTCTTTTTCGGCCTTTGTCCCATCCCATGTCGTTATGACATCAGGGCACTGGTAATTTTCTCCTTGCAGGGCGTAGTTGGCAGGGAGGTAATAATGAGGGGTAAAGATGATGTTTCCGTCGGCAGGGAGTTTTAATCTACGAATGCCGGTATAGGCGTTGTAGTCGTTGCTTCCGAACATTACGGTACGGTCGGGGCTAATGGATCGGATAATCGGGAAAGTCTGTTCAATCATCTTGTTGTGTGCATCGGCGGAAACGCCATCGCGAGGTTCGTTGAACAGTTCGAATATCAACGAGTCTGCACTCACATCTGCAAAGTAGGTCGCCACCTGTCGCCAGATTTCGGCTACGCGGATAAGATGCGCTTCCTCGTTTGCGGCATTGGTGCTGTTGAGGAAGGATTGATGATGGTGCATGTTGATGATAGCGATAAGGCCTGCACCGTTAATCCAGCCGACGACTTCCTTGACGCGGGCCAGATAGGCGGGGGTGATGGTGTAGGGGGCTCCCATGAGCGCTTCGTCATCCCAGCGGACGGGGAGCCTTATGGAATTGAATCCGGCGGCGGCAATGGCTTGAACCTGCTCAAGTTCTACAGGGCCTGCTCCCCAGCAGGCTTCACAGGTGGCATCGAAGGTGTTGCCCATGTTGATACCCTTGCCAATACGGGCGTTCATCAACCGTCCTCTGGAATAGTCGATGGTTGCAGTCGTGGCCGATGACCCTGGCGTTTGTGACCCCGATGAAGAGGGGTCTGTTTCTTCTGCAGAAGAATTCGTTTTGTTGGGGGCGGTAATGTTGCCGTCTCCGTCGGAACTGCCACAGGCGCTTAGCGAGAATGCAAGTGCTACAAGCAAAAATAGGGGAGTCTTTTTAATATTCATGCCCTTAATCTAGATTTATTTTCACCAAGGAGAATTGCCGATTTTCTTTTTTCGGGTTTACGTGTGTAAACGATTATTGGGCGGTAAGATACGAAAATATTTTCTTAAAAATCTATACTTACCTTTGCTAAAAGTGCGGAATCATAGCATATTAAGTGAATTTAACATTCTTTCGTCGAAAAATAAGTTAAATTTCCGCATGATTGGAGATTTTCTATGCGAATACCATCTTTTGCTATCGCTGCAGTCTTGGCATCTGTGTCCATTGCTTCGGCTAGTTTTAGTGATTATCGTGACCGTGACGTGTTGCGTTTTACCCCCAAGGAACCTAAGCCGTTCCAGCAGAACAAGGATGTCGCCTCGATTGTGATGCGCGAAGGCATTCCTCGCGGTGGTGGATACACTTACCAGTACCCCCGTGAAAACCCCGAACCCTTTATGACCGATGCTGCTGGTGCTATGGAAGGCGATCTGGCAATGCAGGTCGAACTCATTGCTAGCGACTACTCCGGTGTGGCTATCTGTATTGCGGGTTCTGTGGACTTGACTCCGTATTTCGAAGACGGTGCTTTGGAATTCTGGATTAAGGGTGCCGAAGGTGGCGAAAACGCCCTGTTCGTGTTGCTGGACGACGGTGTCAAGAGCAACGGCGAATCCCTCCAGGTCAAGCTTCGTTCTAAGAGCTTTGGTGATATCACCAAGGAATGGAAACACTTCAGCATCCCCCTCAAGACATTCGGTGAAACCGGTGTGTACTGGGATGCCAAGAACACCCGTGAAGTCATGCTCCCCTTTAGCTGGGCCAACTTCAAGGGGTTCCGTATCGAAGTCCGTAAAGACGAAAATACCGCGTTTAAGGTTTGGCTCGATGATATCGTCATCAAGAAGACTAAGCCTGAATACATGGGTCCGGCTAACTATCCGTTCCGTAATGAGTTTTAATGAGGATGTTCATGCATAAAAGAATAAGCTACTTAGCTTTGGGCTTGTTGACTGCAGCTTCATGGGCTGTTGAAACCCCCGAAGAACAACTGGAACGTGTGGATGCCCGCATGGACTCCCTGGCAGAATACGCCGCATCTACCGTTGTCGGTAAAGATGACCGTCCGGTTGCCATTTCGGGTGACCTGACCATGCGTCTAAAGCATTTTGATTATTACGAAGCTTCTGATTTGCAGTTGAATGACCGTGAACGTACGATTGTTCAGTCTGCATTGAATGTGGGTATCGTTGTTTCTCCGTCTTCTTTCTTGACGGTGTTCTCTAACCTGTACTTGCCGTTCGATTTCTCTGGTTATTTCCAGAATTCGAATGCGAAGCAGCCCAACTCCGGTGAGTTTAACCATGCGGAACGTGTTCCCTTCGGCCACTGGACAGACTACTATGGTATTGCAACCAATGAAAATATGCTGGCCGGCATCGATGTCCGTGCAGGCGGTTTCGGCGCGACCTTCCAGGCCGGTGGCGTTATCTGGGCAAACAGTAGCCCCCTTACCATGTGGGAACGTGAAACCATGGCCCGTTTCGCTTCGCAGTACGAAACCTTCGAAGACGAAAAGGTCGTGAGCACCTACTATAAAGAAAAGAACTTCCACCCTGTTAAGGAAGGTGGCCGTGCATTCTGGACCAACCGCTCCTTCGGTGGTTTGTTCCTGGATGTCCACACCCTTCCGTATAACATGAAGGCTCAGTTCATGCTGTCCCAGCCTATGGATGCCGACATTGCTACTCGTGACGGTACCAGAATGTTGGGCGGTCAGCCGGGCGAACTGGAAATGGTCGGTACCTATGACTTTGACGGTATGGTTTATCATGGCCGTATTGCCAAGGAAAAAATTGAAGTGGCTGGTGCCGACATGACGGTTGGTGCGAACTACTTGGGCGTGACCTTTGAAAATACCGCCATTTATGAACCTGAATATACTTTCAAGGATGCCGACGGAAACCCATACATTGTCGACAACCATGTGGCTTCTATCGACATCAAGGGTAACTTGACTCCCAAGTTCTACTTGATGATGGATCTGGCCTTGAGCTGGGATGATTCCACGAAGTTCAAGCCGATTGAAAGCGAAGAAATTTATGCCAAGAACGAAAAGGATTACTATTCCAGCGGCAATTCGACCCCGGCTTTCGGCCTGTATATCAAGGCACAGGACAAGCATTGGGAACCCATTACTGTTGAAGCTGTCTACTTGACTCCGGATTTCTATTCTCCCTTTGGCATGACGGATCCGTCTCGCTATCGCACTTGGCGCCAGGATAAGTTCTATGTAGGTGCCGGTACCTTCCGTTATGGCCCGAACATGGTCGGTGCAAACATCAAGGTGGAACCGCAGATTGAACTGGGCCGTTTTGACGTGCAGTACGGTATCCATCGCCAGCTTGAAAAGGGCGATGACATGATCGACTTCAAGTATAACTTGAATGGTCGTGCCATGTGGGAATCTTCCAATTCCTGGACAAAGTTCAAGACTCTCTTTACGGCTGACTCCGGTAACGGTAGCGAAAAGGCTCGTAACGTAGCCCGCGTCGGTGCCAAGTCTACCGACAAGCTTAATAACCGCGAAGGTGGTCTCCGTGGTGGTACCTGGGAACTCTGGGAAGGTTTTGTACCTTACAATTCTGCTGAAGAAGCTGCCGCAGAAGATGCCCCGCAGCATGCCAAGTGGAACGTTAGCTTGGTTCTTGATGCCGGTTACGAAGTGGGCCACTTCTTTGGAATCCAGCGTAACATTATGATGTCTGTCTATACAGCATTGTCCGGTGTGTCGACCACCTTCTCTCCGCTTGCCTATAGCCCGAACCAGAAGGATATGCTTGCCTGGGATTGGTTCGTCCAGTCTGAACCGGCCGTGGCGATTACTTCTACCATTCACGGCTTGCTGATTCTTGGTCTCGAAAAGATTTGTGCTCCTAACGCTTATGTGATTCGCACTATTGACGCTAGCTTGCCGGTGTCGGGCTCGGCTTATCCGGCTGCGTATAAGAAGGGTGCCTACATTTATGAAGAGGCCCCGATTGATATCACCCAGACAGCTCTTGGTTTCGGCCTCGATTGGGACTTCACTCCCCGTGCAGGCTTGCACTTCCGCTACAAGTGGATGACCAGTACCGACGAATTCCTTTCGGAAAACGACTGGAAAGGCCATTACTTCGCTGTTGAAACAAAGATGTGGTTCTAGTAGAGGTTAAGTATGTT
Source organism: Fibrobacter sp. (assembly GCA_017550445.1). The sequence goes on along the minus strand of JAFZOV010000042.1, from coordinate 36,886 downwards.
ACAAAGACTCATTTTTGGTTTGCTCTCTGTTTCCGCAATCGCTTCTGCTACCGCAATTGCCGACAACCAGGCTAAGATAGATAGTACCGTAGAAGCCATCGAATCCCGAAAGGGTGTCGATATTGGTGGTACGGTCCGTGCCGTTTACAATAAGTCCAATGTGGATGCCAAGCAGGATGTTAACGGTTTCAATAATCTTCCGGATCGCGAAATTGCTGAATTTGTCCAGTTGGATTTGGATATGCATTTCCGCCCCTGGGATTTTGTCGGTGCAAACATTGTGCTGCGCCTGGGTGCAGGCATGCAGGACTACTTTGCGAACTCCGCCACTACGGTAAATGCTCCTTGGGTCAACCTTGAAGGCAATATCGGCAATAAGTTCCATTGGACTGCCGGTGACTTCCGTCAGCAGTATTCTCCGTTGACGGTTTATATGCCCGGTGTTGATATCATGTACGAACCCATGATTTTTGCCCGCAATCGCGAAATGGCCCAGAAGGAAGCCTTTATCGAAGGTAACCAGCGCAATTTGCAGGGTCTCAACTTGCAGTTCCGTACAGACTTGGGCCCCACGGTGGGTGAACTTCGTGCCGAAGGTTTCTTTGCAAGACTCCGCCGTGCCGAACGTCTCGATACGACCGGTGCCGAAGGTAACCTCCTTCCGGGTGAAGATATCTGGGGTGCATCTCAGGCCGGTACCTTTGACAAGTACGCCGCGGCAGCCAACTTGGAACTTTATCCGTTGAACAAGAACTTGATGGTTGGCGTGACCTTCTTGGATGTCTGGGATGACAAAGATTCCAAGGCTTACACCTACTATAAGAATGATGGCTATATCGCGGTCGGTGGTACCGATCCTACCTATAACTATATCAGAAAACCGGTGAACTTCCTCGATTCGCTTCCCCAGTCCACTCAGGTGTTTGCAGGCCGATTCGGTGCCGATGTTGCCGGATTCATGGGCAACAAGAGCTTGATTGCGGACTTGACAGGTGAAGTTGCTTATTCGATGGACAAGATTTATGCGGAATCGGCAGTCCCGCTTACCGCTGAAGACGGCTCTATTGCGGTCTTGGCCGATGAAGCCGGATTCGCCTATGACACGCTCCGTACGGTTTCCGCAGAAGATGAAATCGAAAAGGGCCTCGCCCTTAACGCAAACCTGAATGTCGGTTATAAGACGGATCGTTGGATGGCAAAGGTCTCTGTGGATTATATCCGCAACGACTCTAGCTGGTATAACTCCTTGGCTCAGTCCCCTTCGTTCATCGCTTCTCGCGTTATGAACTCCGATAAGGATGGTAACCTGACCAAGTATGGCCCGTACGCTCCGCTGTACTCCACTTTCGACGCTCTCTACTTCTTTACGCCGAAACATGCTCCCATATCCCAGTACATGACGAACGATGATGCGGGTATGGAAAATGGTCAGACCAAGAGCTATAACATCGCCCCTTACTCTAAGACCTCTTACACCACGGCAACATACACACGTAAGGAACTGGCCCTCATCGATGAATTGTCCGATGCTAACGTCCAGATGGCTTTGCCCAATGGCCTTGCAACGACAAACCGTACCGGTGTCCGTGCCAATGTGGTGGCCGGTTACGGTAAGGACAACATGATTGAAGTCCAGGGCTTGTTCACCAAGATGGAACAGGTTGCGGCTATCGTCGGTACGGATAAAATCTCGTTTACGGAATTTGGCGGTGGAGCCAAGGTGGATGTCTTGGGCTTGCTCGGATTCAGCTTACCGCTGGAATTGAGCGGTAGCTACAAGCATGCCGAACGTTCTATCTCTAGTGCAGAATTTAAGACGGACTTCATTAATGCCGGCATCTATGCCCGCTACTGGAAGCGTCTCGGTGTTTCGGCCGGTTTCCAGATGATCAACGCAGAACTCAATGAGGCTGGAGCTCTCTTGCAAGAAGCCACGATGAGCAACTTGAAGGTCTCTATGGCTCCGGTGATGAAGGGTAAACAGATGCAGTGGATGGTCGGTCTCGACTACACGCTCGCTCCCCATGCCTGGTTGGCGATTAACTATGGACAGGCTACCGTCAAGAATACCTACTCGGTCATGGGCCTCGAAGGTTCCTTGCTGGGTGGCGAATATAACGTTTACGACAATTCCTTTGTTCCGGCAACCGAAACCAACCTTCCTGACTACGTAGCTATCGAAAATCGTGAGTCTACAGCAAGTCAAGTTGAACATGAATTCACCCGTAGCGTCCTTCAGGCTACAATCAACGTAGAGTTCTAAGGGAGGCTAACAATGAATAACGATTTGAAGTTTATGGGTTATAAAACAATCCTCCTTTCTTCGCTGCTTGCAGCTTCTGTGGCGTTCGCTCAAGAAGAAGCCAAGGATACTACTTCTGTTGAAGGCCGCCAGCTCAGTCTGCTGGAAAAGCTGACGAACTACGAAGCGAACGCAATAGGCTTTGCCATTAACGGTAATGCCAAGGCCGGTTACTTGCACTCTTCGATTTCTTCTGACGCTCTGACGGACGATTCCCAGTTGAGCGAAGCTTCTGCCTATACCCGCATGAACATGGTGTTCTCGGTAAGGCCTAGTTCCGAAAGTGTAGCCAGATTTGACCTGCGCTTCCACAAGGATTGGCAGAATGCCCACCGCGAAGGCAACAATTCTCCCATTACGACCTGGTGGTCTTACGATGGTTATGGTGTCAATAAGCACATGAAGTTCAATTTGGGCCACATGCGCGTTGCCTACACCCCGTTGACCGTGTATCAGCCGATGCCGGATTTCATCTTTGAACCTACGATTCTTGCTGAACATCGTCAAGAAGTCATGGCCGACAAGAATCTGGATGGCTCCAATGGTCGTTTGATGCAGGGCGCTAATGTGGAAGTGACCACGGGAAAGCTCGGTGCTTTGGATGACCTCAAGTTCCACGGAACGTTGGCTCGCATCCGCAACGTGGGTAAGAAAACGGGTCAGGTCTTCTTTGACTTCGATAATGTAGACCGTTACTTGACGGGTATCGCAGGAAGTGTTGACCTGAGTGGCATTACTCTCGGCGTGAACGAAGTTTATACGTTCGATCGCGTTCGCAGTTCCCGCACGATCAACATGTTCGTGAATGCCGACACCCTTTACTATGACCACAATAATGTCTTGAGCTTCGAACTTGGCTTTGATTCCAAGCGCTTGATGCCCGGTGCATTCCATTTTGGCGCCAATGTCGAATATGCCCTGTCTTACTGGAGCTACATCCGCGATGCGTTTGTCGTCTCGGAAAAGCAGACTGTGGTGATTGACACTTCGGCTTACGTGAATTCCAATGGTGAATTGGTGACCGACCGCGGTTATTTCGGTTACAAGACGGTATCTGAATCTGAACCGGAAATGAACCAGGTCGCGGCTGCTCATAATAAGGGCGCTTTGTTGGTTGACTTGTTTGCCGACGGAACAATCGGTTCAATCGACTTTGATGCCAAGGCTCATGGAGTTATGGTGGATAAGGATTACCAGGCGGAACAGGCTATGACGCCTGCCGTGCTGAGTAATATCCCGGTCCTCAATAGCGATGCTACTTTTGCTCCTTCTGCTTTGGATGTGCTGTTGTCGGGCGTTCGTTCGGGTTCCTTGGAAAACTTGTACTTCACGATGTACGAATCGGTTCCGCTGAACTCCTCGAATATGATGCTCACGGATCCGTCCAAGTACGAATCTGAATTCTACCGCCTTTACAACAACTATAAGTACGCCCAGTATTATCGTAACGGCTACAACAATGTTACGCTGAAGCGCGCCGAGTTGCTTGGAACAACGACCGTGTTGGATCCGTCTACTAATATTGCCTTGCCTTATGGCTATGCGACACCGAACCGCAAGGGTGGCGATATTGATTTGAACGGTAAGTGGAACGATGCCGTGGCTCTTCGTGTCGTGTTCGGTTTCTACAATGCCGACAAGTACGATCCGATGGCAGATTCGATCATGTTTGCAACTGGAACTCAGTACATGCGTGCTGGTGGTGGTGTTAACGTGGATGTAGCCCGCTTGGCCAATCTTGCCAAGGATTTCGGTGTTAAGCTGGGCGGTTCCTTTGAAATGACCAAAGAAAAGGAAGGCCTGGAGCGTTCTAGTTCCCGTATCATGGCGGGTTTGGATCTCTCCTGGAAGCAACTTTCTTTGCTGACGGGTTTCCAGATGCTTGCTCTTGATTTCGGTAATCCTTATCTTGGAATTCTGGACAAATCCTCCGAAATGTTGCTCCTTACGGGACTCCGCTACAAGCTCGGCGCTGGTGCTTATGCTACCGTGGAATATGGTCGCATGAAGAATACCATTGACTTCCGCGATATGGCTGCGCAGGCTGTTTCGCTTGACATTTCCAAGAACATCATCATGGCTGACGTGACGGTCAATTTCTAAGGGGAATTTTCAAATGAATTCAAAAGTAAAATTCGCACTGGTCGGAGCTGCTTTGGTAATGGGCGCTTGCGCAGATTATTCTGTAGACTCCGATGACATGATGGTCAAGACGTCCAATCCTGGTAATGGTACGCGTGATATTGCTTATTATGCCTTGCCTGAGGATTACGACTTGGATACCTATTTAAAGTTGAATCCGGATGTGAAGTATTACCAGATTATCAATAAGCTTCGCACTCAAGATAATAAGCCCCGTTTGGATTCAATGCAGAATGCTGAGACCAAGGTTGAAGCCACGGCTCTTTATACTGCCGACAATGATGCTTTCCTTGCCGACGAGGCATTGGCGAAAAAGGCTTTCTTGATGGCTGGGTATTCGGAATCCATGTGGCCTGGTTCTGAAGCGCTTGACAAGGAACAGAAGGCTGTCATTCTTCGCTTCAACAAGCAGCAGATAGGTGGCGCCCCTAATAGCGCCGATGACAAGGCCTATATTGATAACTTCCAGTACGATCCGGAACTGTACGAGATGCATTACGCTGCCTTTGGTATTCTTGAAGGTCGTGCCTACCGCAAATGCGAAAAGAATGACATCACGATTCCGGCGGGATATGCCAATGCCGGTAAGACGGTTGTTTCGAAGGAAGAATCTGACGCTAAGCCTTTGGTGACGATTGTGAATCTGGCCGATACGCTGGGTGCTAGGCCCAGAATGATGGACTATAGCGCCTATTACTTCTGCAAGAATGAAGCCGATGGTCAGACTTATCCGATTTGGAATGAAGCCGGTGCGGAACGCCTTGTTAGGATTCGTTCTGTCAAGGACAGCCTTTTGGCAGAAACTCCTGCCGAAGACCCCGCTGCTAGCGAACCTTCTGGCGAGGCTGAAAAGTCTGAAACCCCGGCTGCTGAAACGGAACAACCTGAAGCATCTGCTGAAGAACCCGCGGCAACGGAACCGGCAGAAGGCGAAACAACTGAACCTGCAGAAAGTTCTAGCGAAGAACCCGCTGCTAGCGAAACTCCTAGCGAAGCCGCTCCCGAAGAAATTGCTCCTGCAGAATCTTCTAATGAAACTCCTGAAAATTAAGAAAGGGTGACGATATGTTTAAGAAGTTTGTTACTACATTGGGATGCTCGGCCGCATTGCTTTTTGCGGCAGATTTTCAGGTCGGTGCCTATTACCCGAACTGGTTGCAGTATTCCCAGTTTACCCCTGAAGATGTCCGTTATGATTTCTTGACGGATATCCATTACGGGTATTTTGTTCCTAGTGAAGACGGCTCTTCCATTGCCAACGCCGATGAAAACGACAATGCAAACTTTGACGCCCTGGTTTCGCTGGCCAAGCAAAAGAAGGTGAACCTTCAGGTTGTTGTCGGTGGCTCGGGTAACGAAGAGGCTATGAAGGCTGTCGCCATGAGCGAAGAAGCTCGTAGCGCTTTTGCCGAAGCCATCAAGTCTTTTGTCGACGGCAACGGTGTTTCTTCCATTGAAATCGACTGGATGCCGGCTGAAGAAGAGGAATTTGCCGCTCACGGTGCCCTGGTTTCTGCAGTGGCCGATGCCGGCGTGAATGTTACGGTTTCTGTAATCGGTTCCGTAGATGCCGCCAAGTCCTATTCTAGCGAAGCTCTGGGTAAGGCTGCTAACGTGATGGTTATGCTTACCGACCAGATGAGCGCTGAAGAATCTACGGTGAAGCCGAATTCTGACTTTGTCTTTGCGCAGGAAGTTCTCAAGGCATATGCCGATGCTGGCGTTTCTTCTGCAAAGCTGGTGCCCGTGGTGCCTCTGTACGGTAAAACCTTCTTGAATGCGAAAGGCCTTGGCTCCAGCCACGAAGGCACGGGTAGTGGTAACGAAGGTTACTTGACCTATAAAGAATTGATGACTGTTTTCGATGCTCCGGACTACCAGGTGACCTTTGACGAGGCTACCCAGAGCGAAGTGGCCGTGAGCTCTTCGGAAACGATCGTTTTCAACGGAATTCCTTCAATGAAGTCTTTGGCGACTTTTGTCAAGGACAACGATTTTGGCGGAATAGCTTTGTATGATATTGCCGGTGATCACAAGGAACCGATTGTCTCTTTGCTGGTGACTGTCGGCCAGGTGTTGAGACCTGCAATTAAGTATAACGCTAAAAAGAAGTGATATTGCCCACAGAAAAAACTGTAAAGTTTTTTTTGCGAGACAAATGTCATTTTTTGAATTATATTATAGCCACATAAACAATAAACCTTAAAAAAGAGAGAGAATTATGAAAAATCTTGCTATTTTTGGCCTCGCTGCTGCAAGCGTCTCCATGGCTGCAGGTTCTCTGTGGAACATGGATGTTGATGCTTACCAGGTTCAGGTTCCTGAAGTTGGTGAATGCACTCCTCCTACCGAAGATGACTATAGCTACTGCTACCAGAACACTGGTGGATGGTGGTTCGCCTACGTTGGTGACGAAAAGGATGGCCAGACCATGTCTTTCGACCCGATCACCACGAACCCTGACGGTACCTACAAGCTCATCACTACCGATGAAACTGATGGTTCCATCATTCCGGGCGGTAACCTCGTTGATGCTGGTCTTCAGGTGACGATGTCCGCTGCTGGTGGTGCTTCTTCTACGCCGGCTATCGCAGGTATCGGTTTCAACTGGAACAAGGCTGAAACTCCGATTGACATTTCTGCTCATCCGGGCTACTGCATTACTTACGCCTGGACTGGTTCTCAGGCTCTCCAGTTGGAACTCGGCTGGGATGAAGATGCTAACGGCTATGACTCCTGGTACACAGCTCTTGCTGCTTCTCCTTCTGCTCAGATGCTCGACCTTCCTTGGTCCGTGTTCAAGCAGGATGGCTGGGACAAGACCAACAAGCACACTCTCGATGAAGCTACGCAGAATGCAAAGTCTGTTAAGATTCGTCTGAAGAACGCTACCGCCGCTAAGGTTGAAGGTACTCTCACCATCGTCGAATTCGGTTGGACGGGTGAATGCGGTGCCGGTGGTACTAAGGCTATCGGTAGCATCGCTAAGGCCGCTTCTGTTAAGGCTACCCTCTCTGGTCGCACCCTCTCCTTCTCTGGCGTTAAGACTGCCAAGGCTGAAGTGCTGAACCTTCAGGGTCAGGTTGTTATGAGCGGTTCTACCGCTTCCGCAATGAACCTCGCTAGCCTCGACGCTGGTGTGTACATGGTTCGCGTTGCCGGTGCAAACCTCACTCAGAAGATTCTCCTCAAGTAATTTCTACTTGAAGTAGATTTTTAAGACCCTGTCCTTTGGACAGGGTTTTTTTGTGCCGTAAAGTTCCACCTAATGGTAATTGATGTGTTCTAGTTCACATTGGTTCCGTTTGTGTACATGCAAATGGGTTTTTACTTTATTTTTTTTGATTTTTTAATTAAATTGTAGGTTGAGTGTTTGTCAAAATCTTACAAGGATTTTTATGAAAAAGTATATTCTTCCCATGCTCGGTTTGGCCCTGATGGTGGCATGTTCCGATGATGCTTCTTCTAACGCATCTAATGTTGTTGATAATCCGGATCAGCCGGGAATTTCTTCTTCTAGTGTTGCCGGCAATCCTGATAATCCGCCGCTTTCCAGTGCGGGTGGTGATACGCCTCAGCCGGATTCGAACCCGAGCGGAACGCCGGATCCCGGTGCAACGACTTATTACGCTACATTCCCGACAGCGAATCAGGCTGCCGTGGAGACCATGTATAACAACTGGATTACCAAGTTCTATGCGAATTATGAAGACGAAGTGACGCAACCGGCCTACTTGGGTACCTATATGCGTGAAAAGCTGGAAGGTTCGGCCCGTATCAAGTTCGATACTCCGAAGAATACGGTATCCGAAGGCATCGGTTATGGTTTGCTGATTACCTACTTCATGAAGGACTGGGAGCGGTTCAACAAGTTGTTCAAATATTACAAGGCCTATCCTGTTAGCGAAGCGGATGGTCTGTATTTCATGAAGTGGATGGTCAAGGGTGACGACATGAACGGCGGCTTTTCTGCCGATGCAACGGGTGGCTCTGCTACGGATGCCGACTTGGACGTGATGACGGCCTTGTTCCTGGCTTATGGCGAAACGGGAAATGTGGACTACTTGAATTACGCAAAAGGCATTGCGGGTGCAATCTACAATACCGAAGTCAATGCGACGACGCACCTGTTTATGCCGGGTAACGACGGCAAGCACATGAATGACGGCTATGTCTACAATATCAGCTACTTCTCGCTGGTGGGTATCCGCTTGGCGATTAAGTACGATACTGAACGCAGTGCTGCTTGGCAACAGGTCCTTGATGCCACGTATGACTTTATGACAAAGGTCCAGGCTGCCGGTAACGGCTTGTGGCCTGACTGGATTAATGCGGATGGTGTTCCGACTGATCCAGAAAACGGTTCTTCGACGGGTAAGCTGAACAATTATTATGGTCTTGAAGGCGTACGTATTCCGCTCCGTATTATGTGGGATTACAACTGGTATGGCGATGACCGTGCCAAGAACCTTGCCACCACTGCAGCAACCTTCGCCCTGAATTCGACCGGTGGCGATATTAATCAGACTTTGATTAAGTACATTTACCAAGGTGACCAGCCCTCGGCTGGTCTGGGTGGAGCCCATTTCCGTGGAGCCTTCTGTGCTTTGTGGACGGTGTCTGCCGAAACAGCCTCTTATACGAATGCTTGCAACGAAACTATCTTGAATATGGCTTATAAGCAGAATAACATTTACTTTGAGCCTTCAATGCAGATGTTGTATTCGTTGTTCCTGAACGGATATTTCGTCAAGAACTGGAATTACTAATAAGGATATAAGACAATGGTGTTGAAAAAAGTATTAATGGGATTTTTGGCGGTTGCTGGGGTTTTGTGGGCAACCCCGGTTTCGGAGCATGGTCAGCTCTCTCTTAAGGGCTTCGATGTTGTAGACAAGAATGGCTCCAAGTATATCTTGCGAGGAATGAGTTTCTTCTGGGATGACTGGGGCTTTGAAAAGTTCTTTACCGAAGGTGCCGTAAAGACGATTGCCAACGATTGGGGTGGAAACGTGATTCGTACACCGCTTCACGACTTGAACGAGTCCCGTGCCAAGTCGATGATTGACTATGCTGCCTCGGCTGGTATCTACATCATTGTGGACTACCATTCCCATTGCGCCCACAAGAATGCTTCTAGTGCTCAGACGTTCTTTGGCAACATAGCAAGTTATGTAAAGCAGAAAAACTACAACCACGTGTTGTACGAACTGTACAATGAGCCTCTTTACGCAAATTGCAGTGGCGGAAACGATACCTATGCGGGTGGTTCCCTGACGACATGGAAAGACATTAAGTCTTATGCAGAATCGGTGATCCCGAAAATCCGTGCAAACGACCCGAACGGCATTATTATTGTGGGTACTCCGAACTATTCCCAGGGTACCGAAGCGGCACGTGCTAATCCCATTACTGGGCAAAAGAATATCGCCTATACGCTACATTTCTATGCATCGACAAGCGGTCATGGCAATTTGCGCTACAACGTGCTCAAGGGCAAGTGCAACGATTTCCCGATTATCATTACCGAATGGGGCGTTTCCGAATCCACCGGTGACGGTAAGTTCGATAAGAGCATGAACGACACCTGGATGGCTTGGATTGAATCCATTGGCGTGAGCTGGGCCAACTGGTCCATTAGCGACAAGGGCGAAACTTCGGCCGCATTGACCGGTGGTGCAAGCGCCAGTGGCGGCTGGAACGACGGTAACTTGACCGCTTCGGGCAAGTATGTGAAGAACTTGATAAAGAACCTGAATGCTGGCAAGGGGCTTTCGAGCGTTGGCTTGAGTGAAACCAATGTAGACTGTTCTTTGGTGGAAGGTTCCAGTGTACATGAGTTTGTTAGAAACGGTGTCGGTGAATTTGGCTATTCCATTCAGGGCGAAAATTATATGGATTCTTTGAATGTGAAGACCGTTGATGCCGAGAAGGGTGTTCAAAATGGCAAATATCTAGCTACTCAGAATAGCGGTTCGGAATCCTGGGCGAACTACACGGTGATGAGCGTTCCGGCTGCGGGTTACTACGTGTTCTATGCCAAGATGGGTGCTAAAAGTGATGGTTACTTGCGCTATAGCGTAGACGACGGTGCCACCGTGGATTCTGTGAAGTACACTTCTACAGGTGGACTTACGACTTTCAAGGGGTTCTACAACAAGATTGCTTTGCCGGTTGAAGGCTCGGCCAATATCAAGATTTCTTGGAAGGGAGACATTTCCATTGATGCGTTTACAGTTTACGAGGCTGATTCTACGGATAGCCTGGAACTGAAAATTACGAAGGATTCAAAGATCGTGTCGATTGGTTCTGCAAAGGCATCTATGAAAGATCCGTTCCGTTTCGATGCGACGAATCGCTCTTTCTTGATTCCTGAAGGTTACGAGTCCCTTACTCTGTTCTCGGTGACGGGCAAGAAGATTTATTCTTTGGATGTGCAGGATCGTGCCTCCGTGAAGTTGAATGCCTCCATTAGAAAGGGGCTGTATATGGCGGTACTCAAGGGTGCCAAGGGAATGTCTTCTCTGCGAATCAATGTCGTAGAATAGCATTCCCGGTCATTTGAATAAAGCTTTTATGGATACCCCCGATTTGGTCGGGGGTATTTTGTATGTTCCATTTTGTATATTGTCCGCGTATGGAAAACGATTCTTTGAATACGGATGAAAACGTCATTGCGAGCCCCGTAGGGGCGAAGCAATCCATAGATGCAGGCGATAGCGTCGTAACGGCGCCCGAAATTCAGTTGCCGACTCCGGAACAGTTGGGCATTTCGATTACGTCGGGGCCTCAGGGCGGCATGCATGCGGTAACGGTGGGTGATACTTTTGATTTCCCGGTGACGGTCTCCTGGGCTGTGCAGGGGAGTGCGCTTTTGGTTGTGCCTGCAAGTTCGGCGAATGCAAAGGGGCTTACGCAGGTGGCGATGTCCCAGGAATCGGCGCGGTCTGTTAAGGACGGCGCCGAGGTGGCATCGATTACTTTTACCTACAAGATAGTGGCGCAGGATACGGGAAATTTGAATGTTCCGGCTCTGCGATTTGAAATTCCGACGCAGGTGGGGCGACCACTGGACCTGCGTAGCGAAAGCGTGCCTGTGCGCGTGAATGAGCCGTTTAACCCCCTTCCTATAGGTGTGGGGCTGGTGGTGGCCCTTTGCGTGCTTTTTGCAGGCCTCTGGCGTGTTCGCCGTCGTGCCGCTGCACGGCAAGCCGTGGCTGTAAAAAACGCTGCAGAAAGCGCCTTGCGCGAAAAAATGGTGGTTCTTAAGCAGCGAGTGAATTCTGCCGATAGCCGTGAATGGCTCCTGGAACTGGAAAGTGTATGCAAGGAACATGTGGCGGATCGTTTGGGAATTGCCTTGCCTTCAGTCAATTTGGATAATTTGGTGAAAGAAGACAAACTCGAAGGGTGGGAAACCCTTGTGGAAGAGTTTGCGCATGCCCGCTATGGCGGCGGTAAACGGGATGGCTTTGAAAACAAGGAGACATGGAAGGCCGCCATGCGCCTGATGAACCTTGATGAAGAATAGCTGGCCGTGTTGAAAATTTTGCAACGGAACTTTGTAATTGGCAAAGGTTTGTAAACATTTTCTATCTATATTTGGGTAAATTATGGCTATGCCCGAAGTATTAGACTATTTGGAATACCGCGAGTTCCTGAAGGATTGGTTTGTCGAAACCAAGAAAGGCAGCCCCTTCACCTCGTACCGCTATCTTGGCCAGAAGACCGGCGTAGACCCGGCCTGGCTTGTTCGTGTATTCCAGAAAGAAGGCCATTTGAACGAGGGTACTCTTCCTGCGTTCATTCGCCTGTGCGGCCTTGACGATCGCCGTGCCGAATACTTCAAGACTTTATACCGCTTTAACAAGACCAAGGCGAAGCAGACCCTTTCGGAGCTGTATTACCGCCTTATGGAACTCCGTTCCATGGAAACCCGCGTGCTTTCTGCACCGGAGCTTTCGTATTTTGGTAGCTGGGCTTGTGCGGCCCTCCGAGCCCTGATTGGCATTACCAAAGACACGAGCGATATCGGCAAGCTCGGCAAGCACTTGAGCCCCGCCATTTCGCAGGATGAAGCCCGCTCGGCCCTTGGCATCCTTAAGCAGCTCGGCCTTGTGGTACCCGATGGTAACGGCGGCTGGAACATTACCGACCAGATTATCAGTACCGGCGGCGAAGTCAAGAGCCAGGCGGTTCGCGATTTCCATAGGCATACGATTGAACTTGCCCAGGAATCCATTGACCGCCATAAACCCGAAGAACGCGATATTTCTTCTGTGGTGTTTACGGCCGATGAATCTGACCTGCCTGAAATCCGTCACCGTATCGAAGAATTCCGTAGAGGTCTGTTGCAGTTTGCCCGCAAGAGCGAACGCGCCGACCGTGTGTATGCTTTAAATATTGCGATGTTCCCTTTGTCTGACAAGGTGGACGACCCTGATACGGGTGCCGCTCCGCAAAACAAGGGGGTATAATGCGCAACCTCAATGAAAATTTGTATTTTTGTGGTGTGTTGAAGACGGCCTCCGCAAATATGGCTAAGTACGCCACATTCTCGGTCCTTGCCCTTTCTATGGGACTTGGCCTTTCGGCATGTGGCGAAACCAAAACGGCAGGCGGTGGCCCCAGCGGTACCGAAGCTGGTAATGCGATTACTGCACAGATTTTGACCGCCGACAAGTCGCCTGCGGCGCTTGCCAGGGTCCGTCTTATGGATAGCGAAGGCCTGGATAGCGACAAGGCTTATTCTGCCGAAGCCGACAAGAAAGGCAATGTGACAATCGAAGGTGTTGCCGACGGTGATTACACGCTCGAAGCAGTGCTCGATGGCGAAGCTTTGCAGATTCCGGTAACGGTTGCGGGCAAGGATGTTGACCTCGGCAAGGATAACCTCAAGAAGATGGCAACCGTTTCGGGTAGCGTCGGTGACAAGTCCTCGAAGGGCGTTGTCAAGGTTCGCGGTCTGGAACATTCTGCCAAGGTTAAAAACGGCAACTTCACGCTGGATTCTCTCCCCGAAGGCGTGCTCAGCCTGGTGTTTATTTCCGATGTCGAAGACCGCGATACCAGTAGTACCTACTTGAAGGTTGTGGCTGGCGAAAAGACCGTGTCTAGTACCTTTGCCGAAGAAAGCCGCGCTTTGCTGCTTGACGATTTCCAGGATTCCAACTACCAGAACCGCTTTATGCCGGCACGTACCTACGATGGTGGTTGGTGGTATTTTGACTTCTCTTCTGAGAATGTGACTCCCGACTTTGTTATCGGAGAAAACCATCTCTTTACGCTTGCTAACGAAGACGGAAACGTGTCTGCTCATGTTGCCGCTCACTTTGGCGATATTGTAACGGATTCTGCCGGTGTTGCACACTGGCCTTGGGCGACCATGGGTGTCGAACTTGGCAAGAGCGACAAGAAACTTTGCAACGATATTTCTTCTGTCGATTCGATTGCGTTCCGTATCAAGGGCATCGGTTCAGTTGTCTTTAACATCATTGATTCCAATTTGGATCTGGATCATCAGAAGTTGATTCAGTCCGAGTATGGTCTTGGCGATGAATGGGAGCGCGTGAGTGTGCCGCTGAAAGGCGACAAGAAGGCCTTCAAGTGTGTTAACCAGTTGGCTTGGGACTTCAAGACAATCGATGGTTACGCTGAAGTGTGGCTCGACGATGTTGAACTGATCGGTGGTGACCGTCTCTCCATTTGGGAAAAGTAGTGCCTGTCCACGCCGTAACAAGCAATCAAGAAGATGTCTACAAGAATTTAGAAGCCGTGGTGCGTAAGTACGCTGCCACGACTTTTTTGCGCCCGGTGGCGGACCACACCCGTGAGGCTTTTGAATGTGCGTGCGAATTTGTGAAAAAGTTCTACGGAGTGGATTGCTTCGACTCCAATTTGGAGTCTCGCAATGACGTGTTTTCTTTAGTTCTGGATTCCGGCTGCGGTACAGGCGAAAGTACGATTCACTTGGCCCGCAAGTTCCCGAATGTGCCCGTGATTGGAGTGGACAAGTCGGCGGAACGCTTGACCAAGGCCGGTAACGATCATCAGCTAAAGCTGGCTGTTGCGGGGAGTCTGGAGCTTCCGGCGAATGTGTTCTGGGTGCGTGCTGAATTGCTGGATTTTTGGCGGCTCGCGCTCGAAAAGGTGAATGCGGGGGAGTGGAAAATTTTGCATCATGCGCTCTACTACCCGAACCCGTGGCCTAAAGAAAGCGAGGCAACTCGCCGCTTTCATTTGCATCCGATTTTCCCGACGCTGCTCAGCCTGAGCCCTGTTACGGAACTGCGTACTAATTGGGAAATCTACGCCCGCGAATTTAAAGAAGCCGCCCGCATTGCAGGCGACTGGCTTTCGCTAAATCTTGATGTTGAATTTGCGGCCTTTAATCCCGAGAATCCGGAGACTGCTTTTGAGCGTAAGTACCAAGCCGCCGGTCAGCCGCTTTACAGGGTGATTACATCCTGTCCTTCATCCAGGTGAGGAAGGCGCGATTCTTGCGGGTGAACTTCACTTCAATGGTGGCACCTTCTTTCACGATAAATTCAGAGAGTCCGTACTTGCTGTTGGGATTGCCCCAGTCGTAGGTGTAACCTAGGCGAGTCCACGGGTGACCTCCGTCTCTGCTATAGATGGTTGCGCTGGTCTTGTCGAACCAGTTCTTGAACCACATGGCGTTTGCGGTGGTGTCTTCTTCCAAGGTGTTGGTAAAGGTGGTGTTCATCATGCCGCTGTTTATTTCGGGGAAGAATGCCGGGCGGAATACGTCGCTCACGTTGGCCCAGAACACGGTAAAGTATCTGTTGTCGGTTTCGGGAGACATGCCGATGAGCTGCTTGAGGCGAATGTCCCAGTTATCCACCGTGGCGTGGTTCTCGCGGAACCATTTCAGGAATTCCTTGTCGGTGAACGCCCAGATGACCTTGTCGGTATGCGTTATGGTTTGGCCGTCTTTAAATGCATCGGGGTTGTTGTGCCATGTGACCAAGACGACTTGCGAGTTGTCTCCGCTAAGTTGAGCCATGTCGGAACTTCCGTCAATGGATACTAGTGGATAAATATCATCGGCTGTCAGGTTCTTTGCGTTCTTGACGGCGGCGGCGTACTGTTCGCGGTAAAGCGAGTCGCGGTCCATGAAGGTGACGGTGCTGCCCTTGGTGTCGATGACTTCACAGTAGGGAATGTTGGGGTAGCCGGCGGCCACTTCGTTCTTTTCGAAGAATTCGCTCAGAAGGTCATCGTTATGGGAGAACAGCTTGTCATTTTCCAGGAACGAGATGACGATCTTGCAGAATCCCTTGTCCGGAATCTTTACGGCGTAGGGGAAGGGTTTCTTGCCGTTGTCTGTGGTGTCGAGCTTGAGCTTGGTTTCGTCAATGCCGCAGGCGTATTCGTAGCTGTAAAGCGGTGCGATGCCCGGCTTCATTTCGCTGATGAACAGGTTGTCCTGTTCGTGACTCCAGTTCGGCTTTACTACAATCTTCTGGCTGCCAAGCGTCATGTACTGGGGCATTACGTCTTCGCAGTAGAAGGCGGTCTGGCGGAATACGCCGATAATACCCGTCTTGTTGCGGTACACGTCGGGGTCGCTGGGTTTGAGGCCTTTAGAGCAGCCGGCAATCAGGACTGCTACCGAAAGAGAAATTGCAAGAATGATTTTCTTCTTCATAACGCGGGGAAATATAACTTTTATCAAAAGGGAATGGGGATGCCCGACTAGATCGGGCGTGACAATAAAAAGAACGTGACGGAATATTGCAGATGTTGATAGATTGTTGATAATTTGGAACGGCTGCTGGGGAAAGCCTAAAAATGTGAGTAAAACTTGCTTACGAAGGAGCTTAACCCCTTGATTTATCTAGGAATTTTTCTAATTTTGAGACTCAAAAATTTGACTTTTAATAAAGGTTACTACAATGAAAAGAACATTCCAGCCTCATAATCGTAAGCGCGCCAACAAGCATGGTTTCCGCACCCGTATGGAAGACCGTTGGGGTCGTGCTGTTCTGAGCCGTCGTCGCGCCAAGGGTCGCAAGCGCCTCACCGTGAGCGACACCATCTACAAAAAGTAGGATTGGCTCATAGCCTCGTTGCGCTCCTATAGGCTGCCTAACCAGCCAGCTTATCGGCAAGTAGCCGTCCATGGGAAATTTATCCGCACGCCATCTTTCACGATGCGTTGGATTGAAAGCCCGGACGGTTTTTGTCGTTTTTGCTTTTTGGCAAAAAAGAAGAACGGTAACGCTGTTTACCGCAACAAGTGCCGTAGGATTCTGCGGCCCCTGTTTTTTGAAAGGGTTCCCCATATTGCAAAGCCCGTGTGGGCCATGATCATTGTGAGCGACAATTCCGAAGTCATGTCGTCGGAACGCATGCGTGAGTCGGCGCTCAAGGTGTTCAAGAAGATGGAATGGACCGATGGCTTGGATGCACAGGGTTAACGAGGTTTTGAAGGGCGCATTGATTGTGCCTATCCGGCTATACCAGATCATTCACCCCTTCTTTTTTCATGGGGTATGCAGGTTCCAGCCGACATGCTCGCAATACGCGATAGAAGCAATCAAGGTGCATGGTGTGTTCAAAGGTTTCTATCTTGCGGTTTTTAGAATTTTAAGGTGCAACCCGTTTTGCAAGGGCGGCTATGACCCGGTTCCGCCCAAAAAGGAAAAGTGATGAACAAGAATACTCTCATCGGATCCATCCTTATCGGAGCCATCATGATTTGGTGGTTCATGACGACCAGCGCGAATAACGAAGCTGCCGAAAAGGCGAAGCTTGCCAAGAAGGCCTCCGCAAAGGAAGCTGCCGCCCAGGTTGTAGATAGTGCCGAAGCCCCTGCCGCAAGTGGACTCGTTCTCCCGGGTGCTGTTGCCGAACAGAAGGCCGCCCCGATTCTCGGTGCCGCAAACGAAGATTCTGCTAACGTCATTGCGAGGAGCGAAGCGACAAAGCAATCCACCGCTGATTCTTCCTCCGCCGACACCGCCACGGTGCCCGCCCCGAAGGTTGTCGTTCCCCGCACCGTCACTGTCGAAACTGACAAGTTCATCATGACGCTCTCCAACAAGGGCGGCAAAATCCAGAGCGTTATCGTCAAGGCTCTCCCTGATTCTGCAAATCATTTCCCCGAACTCATTCAAGATACTACCCTCGGCGCCCTCGACCTGAAGCTTGGCGGTGCCGACCTCTCTAACGTTCTCTTTGAAGTCGCCGCTCCGGAATGGATCAATGTTGAAAACGATACTACGGTGAGCTTCGTCTTTACCGACGCAAACGGCAGCGAAGTGGTCCGTAGCTATGGCTTCACCAAGGATGGCGTCGCTGTCCGCCAGGTGAACAAGTTCAAGGGTTTCCGCGTCGACAACTACGAGCTCTCCTGGAAGGGCGGCATGAAGGAAACCGAAGAATTCCCGAAGGGCAAGAGCTTCGGTGGTACTAGCTACTTCTTTAGCGAGGTGATTTTCAAGAACAACGAAATTACCGAACGCGAAACCTTCTCCGACGCCATGACGTTCGACAACGCCAACTACTACTGGGTGGGTATGCGCCGCAAGTATGTGGCCATGTCGGTGCAGTTCGATTCTCCGGTGCCCGCACAGGTCAAGGGCAAGCACATTAACCTTGCAACCGAAGGCAACCCCGATCCCGGAACCTACAGCCTCAGCATTGCAGATAACGTACACGGCGATTCCGTTGCATACAACTTTATGGTGCTCCCGCTCGAATGGGGCGAAGTCGAAGCTCTCGGCCAGGGCTACGAAAAGATTATCGTGACCGGTTCCAAGTGGTTCCCCGGCTCAAGCGTCTGGTTCGTGTGGATTTGCGCAATGCTTCTCAAGCTGCTCAAGTTCTTCTACTCTATTATCCCGAATTACGGCGTTGCCATTATCCTCGTGACATTCATTGTCCGCGGCATTACGACCCCGTTCACCATCAAGCAGCTCAAGTCGACCTCCGCCATGAGCAAGCTCAAGCCGCAGCTCGACGAAATCAACGTGAAGTACCGCAGCGATCCGCAAAAGAAGCAGGCCGCCGTCATGGAACTTTACGCCAAGAACGGCGTGAACCCGCTCGCCAGCTGCACCGGTGGTTGCCTCCCGATGATTATCCAGATGCCGATCTTCATGGGCCTCTTCTTCGTGCTCGGCCGCGCTGTGGAACTCCGCGGCATGCCGGCCTTCCTCTGGATTACCGACCTCAGCCGTAGCGACGTGATTTTCCATGGCTTCAGCATTCCGTTCCTCATGCCCGATGGCCTCGCACTCCTCCCGTGGATCATGGTGGTGACTACCTACTTCCAGACCAAGGTGACCATGAGCGGCAACGGCGCCATGGACCCCGCCCAGGCAAAGATGATGACCTGGATGATGCCCGCCATGATGTTCCTCTTCAGTGCGGTGATGCCTTCCGGCCTTGTGCTCTACTGGATTGTGTCTAACTTCTGGAGCATCATTCAGTACAAGATAATTCGCCGCGATAATGGCAATGCGCCCAAGACCGTGAACGGCAAGAAGGTGCAAGACGCCGAAATTGTAAAGTAGCGCGCTTGCGTCATTCCGGCCTTTGTGCTGGAACTAGAATTAAGTCCCCGACTCTTACGAGTTGGGGATTTCTTTTGTTAATACAATGTTAATTTCTTGTTTACTCATTGTTTACGGCGTTTAGCACGCGAAAACAGTCTCTTTTTCGTATGTAATGTTTGTAAATATTTATTGTATTTATTTTGTAAACTTCCCGTAATAAACTACATTTATTTACAAATATATACAGAGGGCTTCTTATGAAAAAGATTCCGGGAGCGTGTGGGTTTATTTCGGCCATCTTGATGGTCTTGTCTGCGGTATCGTTTGCTGCAGAATCAAATGAGGTTATCCTGCAGTTGGATAATGTGACGGATGGCTATTATGTCAATTTGCCTTCTTCTGGAACGCAAACATTAAATGTTTCCGCTGGAGTTACCACGTTTAGTGTTTATGATGATGGTGGCAAGGATGACGAATACTCAAGCAATGCGTATGGTTGTCTTGTTATAAATGCTCCTGCAAAGAAATTGTTGAAGCTAACGGGAAAAATGGACGCAAATCAGGATTTTGCCTATTTGACCGTGTATGACGGCAATCGGACAACCGGCACTTCTTCTTTTTATGAAACCGGAGACATTTCTGATATAACCCAGGCCGATAGCTACGACATTGGTGCAGTTCCTGTTATGACGGTTTGTTTTGAATCGAATGACGATGCTTCTGGTAGCTATGGTCTGGAATTGACTGTTACGGTGATAGATGGTAATGCGGTAGAGGTTAAGACGGCCATTGGTGGAAAAATCGAAGTTGGTAGTAGTGTTGCCGCAAATGGTTCAACAGTAATTGTGACCGCGACTCCAAGTGCTGGTTATGTTTTTGCTGGTTTGAATATTACCGATTTGGCAGATGGGACTGTGGCGGCAACGGCAACTGTCATTGGTAATAAGGCGGCATTTACCATGCCGAATAAGGACGTTAATGTAGAACCTGTCTTTAATGCTGTAACTTTTGGTAGTAATGGCTGTCTTTCAGGAGATGTTTATTTCCATTTAGAATGTGACGATTCTGGAAATAATCCTGTATGTGAGTTGTCTCAAATTAGTACGGACTCTCCTTCTTCGGATGATTACCGCTGCTGGTATCGAACGGATGGAACGAATAGTGAAGGTGTATGGGTTGCGTTGAATGCTTATTCGAATATAGAACTGTCGCTGACATCGAATTTGGATCTGGGAGGCTATGATGGTTCTGCTTGTCGAATGACATTCCGGCCTATAAGAGTATCCTCGTTTAATGGAAATGATATGACTATTGATGGGCTCTGTTTTATAACGTCTGGTAATGCGGGTTTTGTGTCCGAATTAAATGGTTATAATCAGTCGTATTCCAATGTGATTTTTACGAATGCGCATGTTGAAGGTGCTAAGGCGGGTGTTTTGGCTCCTGCTTCGTCGCAAAGGGTCGATGTTTCCAAAGTGACTATTGATGGTGCTACGGTTATTGGAGATGATGCGGGAGGTGTTGTAGGTGACTTTTATGGATTTCAGGCTAGTTATGCATCGGTATCGGAAATCATTGTTAAGAACACTTCTGTAATTGCAAACAGTGCAGGCGGTGCTTTGGCTGCATGTGGAGATGTTAGATTTAATGGGAATTCGTTTGAATTTTCAAATAATATAATTCAGGCTGCGTCCACTGCAACGGGAACTGTGAATTTGGGCGGCGTGATGGGCTCATATGGTAACGACAATAATAGTACGGTATTGACTTTTTCTGTTACAGGGACGACGATAGAAAATGAATCAAATGCTTCGCTTGTCAATATGGGTGGCCTATTTGGTTATTTCCCTGATATAGGGGCGTATCTTATGGGGTCTGCCATTCTTAATATATCGGAATCAAGCTTTGAGGGAACGATTTCGGGTGGTCATAATGTTGGTGGCTTAATAGGAAAGGCTGCTGTCTCGAGCTTTAATTTGAATATATCAAATACCTATTCGGTGGGAAATCTTAGTGGCTCAGGTGAGGTGAATCGTGATACGCTGGGGTATATCGTTGGCAATGTATATTATAATGGATCCCCTGTTACTGTAAGAGGAACGATAACGAATAATTATCATTTTGGTTCCGACGCCGTAAAACTTGGTATAGGTACTTATACTGAGAGTAATTGGCTTAAGGGTTCTAGCTATGTATATGATAATGTGCGCAATGCGGGAAGCAAATTTACTGCAAACGGAGAACTTGGCCTGTATACTTATAATACTGGTTGCGGGGGAGACTCGTACATTGATTTCTTTGCTCCTGGAAGTTTTGTGGATTTGTATGAACCCCAAAATCCTGTTAGGAACGGTATTGCTGCCGATGATGATATGGTGTCTGACAAGTTTGCGGCCTTGTTGAATAAGAATACCGAGTACGAATATACTTGGTCTAGAGTAGCGGGAAAAAATGGTGGTTTGCCTATATTGTCTGGATCGGGGAACAATTATGTTATTCTCGTGTATTTGGATAATAATTTAAACTTTTCGTCGACGGAATTGTCAACGTATGGCTTTCGTGAATATCATTATGAATACTGTGCTGATGCTGGGAATAATGGATCGCCGACGTATGCAATGGTTGGTTTCACAAATGAAAATGGACGACTCGCTAAGGGCTTTGTTGATAGTGTAAATGCTGTTATTGAGGGAAAAGCAAATGACGAGCATAATCCACGCTTGTTGAGTTTGGTGGATGCTGATAATCCTCGGTCACGTATAAAGCTTTCTGTTGAAAGTGCTTTTGGCAGAGGTGATAATTTGAAGCTCAAAACCGCCTTTAAATTCAATGTGGTTTATCAATATTGCGATGATGATCCTGGTGTTGCTGCAACTACTTGTGAAAATATTGAAGACATTAATGATAAAACCTTTATATTTATGTCTCCGAGAGTAGATTATTTTATGACGGATTTTTCTCTTGAGAATACAATCGTCCCGATGCTTTCTATTTTGAATGATCCCGTTGAATTGCAATATAATGTTGAATATCAGGATGCTAGTGACAATTCGGTTAATGTTGGCCAAACCAATGATGGCTTAACGGGCTTCCGTTTGGCTTCTAGCATTATTGATGATAATTACAATAATGTGGCTGATGTAAAGAATATTGTTCTGAAATATTGGTCGAGTGGGCAATCTGGTAGTCAGTCAATAATCGTTAAGAATCCGAGTAGCGCAAAATTTTATGTTACGATGGCTAGTGATGCTGTAGACGGTGCGACTCATGAGGTTGTAAGTAAGGTTTCGACTAAAAATGGAAATGTTATTGCGGATGAAGTATCTGTGCCGTATTCTAGGTATCTTAAGGCGACGGATTTTGTGTGCAAGACTGGTTATGCTTGCAATACTTATGCTGTTTCGTTCAGCGTAACGGAGCGAACGTCCTGTACAGATGGAAATCCTTATGTAATACAACCCAAATATGTTGATAATAATAATTTTGCTACGGTAGACGAAATCCTTTCGAGCGTTGATGGTGGATGTAATAAAGCGACCTGGGTTGTTGATGGGTTGCAGCCTGGCGCTGAAGTCGATTTGGTGAATGTACAACTGGCTGATTTGACAAAGAATCAAGCGGCTAATCCTTTTGATGAAATGGAAATTGCCGTTACGCCGGAATTTGAACTTATTACCTATAACGTGACCTTTGATATCGGGGGTACGGAGCAAATTACAGATGGCAGTATCCCTGATATCCAGGATTATGAAATTTACGTTGAGGATGGTGTAAATGTGCCGGCATCCTATGACTTAGAGGCTCAAACTAAGGCTTTGCCGATGCTTTATGCGGTTACTCAGAATTATAGTGATGCAAATACTACTGCGGGGAAAATGTATGCGTCTGTATGGACTACAAAATCAGATAAATCCCGTTGTGTTTTAGGAAAAGGTGATTGTGCTGATTATGCATCTTCGTACAACCAGTTTAGCGCTAGCTTGCTTGAAAGTGCGGGCGATAACATTAAACAGGTTGAAGGAGAAAATCCGACTTTGGAATTGTACCCTGTATGGGCGGCCGGTTCAGCAAATCCTGTGAGCCATGTGGTTGTAGATTGCGATGGAGACCAGGCTTGTAAAGATGGTGATGTGTTTACGTTGGTGCTGACTCAGATCGTTTCGATGGGAGGTAAGGTGTATGGATTTGAACATCGCAGCGCACGTGGTGCAGATGACTTGGGCGGACCTTCCATCCCTCTTCCGCGAGGTACTAGCGGTGAATTTAAATTTGGAGTTTCCGTTAATGTCAAGGCGGGTTATAGTGTAGACAATGCTGGTTATTATTTCGAAGACAATAATTCGAAGCTGTACGATAAAGAACCGTTTGTTTATAAATCTCCTTCGCAGGGCACTGTTGAAATTTATTATAAGGGCTGGAGTTATTCTTTGAACGAATACACGGTGAACCTTGATTTGCAATCGCTGACATATGCGGTTCTCGGTAAGAACTGGAACGCTTCCAACGAAAATATGGATATATCTTCAGACCATCATGAGCTTCCGCAAGTGTATGTGATGGATGATGCAAATTCTGTGTCGCCGGATTTTGCTAAGGCTGATTGGACTCCTGTATTGGATGATTCCGATCCAAATTATTTCGCTGGCAAAGAATTGACATCGGATTTGTTGTCACATGTGGATCCTTTGACTTCAGAATTTACGTTGTATCCAACGGTTACTGGGCGTCCCCTTGGAACGGGAAAAATTGTTGTAAAGGAGTATGATGAATATGGAAACCTCTTGCCTGATGCATCCAGTTATCATGGAAATGTAGTTCTTAAACAAAAAGTCAGTGACGAAGAAGACGCCCAGACTTTTAAACAGACGTCTAGTGAGTGTGACAATGAAGTGTTTGATACTGATGGAAACTTAGTAGAAACTGAGAAGGTTCAGTGCCTTTATATTCCAAACGTGAACGATACATTGACATTTGAGGTTTCTTTTGAGCCGAAGAAAGGTTATGCCATAAAGTCGATTGATGCGGCTTTCTTGTGGCAGGATCCGACTGGCGGGGATCCGGAGGAAAAGGCTGGTTTTGGCTTTAAGGCGACGGATACAGACTCGACGTTGGTCATTAATCCGAGAACGATGGCTGGGCCAGGCATGTATTTCGAGGTTGTGTATGTCAAGGCGGGACCATTCTATGTTACGTATGACTTGAATCCGATTGATAATCTTGGAAATGATTGGAGTAACAACATCTATTTGCCGCGTGGCGCTCAGAAGACCGTTGAATTTACGGATGAAGCGCTGAAAGAAGAGTTGAAAAAAGGTGAGCCGATTTACCTTTTGAAACCCGTGCGTCAATATGAGATGTGCTTTGACGGATGGACTACTGAAAATGGCTGGAGTAAATATACCGACGCTGACGCAATTATTGATAATCCGGATAATGTCCGCAACTTTAGTACCGATAAAGACAATCCGACGGTGCTCTATGCGTCATGGAAATCTTGTAGCGGTAAAATTGTGGCCCTCACTATAGATAACAAATATAGGCAGAGTGTTGAAGTGGTTGTTTACCAGAAATTTGGTGAAGATACTTTGCGACATGCCATGGGAAATGTCTACAATGAAGTGATTGATCTCGAAGAGGCGTCGTATATCGACTATATGGATGGCGCTAAGAAATATACTGGTTACGATTTCTATGTAGATGGCGAAAGATCGCATGCATATTCTTCTGGAGATGTAGTGTCTGAATTTAATGTTGTCTACACCACGGATCTAGGAGATGAGGGGACTGTTGATGAAGATAACGGGGTATGGCATATAACGAATGAGGGCGTCAGCGGCACACCCACGTTTATGTTCGTTCCGAAAAAAGCGTATCGCTTGGCGTTTAACGAAAATGTGGGCCGTTCGGAAGCCAAGGCGTTTGTCGGTACACAAAGTGGCTTGATGCACGATTGGCGCGTGGATGAACTCTCTTTCGATAGCGATGGAAACTGGGAACCTTATATAACCTACTTTAGCGGTGATGACAAAACGTTCCCGACGATTTATTATCGTGTGGGTTATTGTTCTGATGGTTATACTTTTGAACCGAACGATGCTACGAATGGCGTCTATAAGGAACTGAATGATGCCTTTGTGAAGAAGTATAATGAATTGCGCAAAACCGGAGAAACGGTTCTGTACGCTTATTGGAAATCGTGCGATAACGAGTACTATACGGTAACTTCGCCTGACTTGAAATATGGAACGATGTCTTTGCTGCGTCATCCAGACTATAACTATTTGAGCGTGTATGGTGAACGCGAATATCCAATAACGGCAGAAGGCTTGAAGGTGCCGTATGTCAAGAATGCGGATAATGATGCCTTGGATGTATTCTTCGACGAGTTTAGGTTTGAAGGTAAAGGCGATTATGACAAGCTTTATTTTGGAAAACTAGATTACCTGTACTATCGTGTTAAAGGCTCTGACTGGATTAGTGCAGAAAAGACATCTGAAGAAAAAATTGAAAAGTATAAGCTGGATGCGTTTGTTTATGACTACTTTGAGGTGAATGCTGATATGGAAGTGAGTGTCCGTTTTGGTAAGCACTTCCTTGTAAACGCAATGAGCGACGAAGTCTTCTTTGGTTCCAATTGGATTTGGGATGATATCTATGGAATTGAAGATGTGGTTAAAAAAGATGTTTTGTCTTCAACACCGGATATTGGACGCGCTGGCGCTTGCGTGGTTGGCTGGGGTGAACCGGTAAAAGATACAGATTATTTTATTTTGTTCGATGATGTTGATGCTGTGATAGATGCCCCTACTTTCTATGCGATATGGAGCGATACAAAGCTTGGCGGAACTGTAGGTGCGCATCTTTCGGTTAGCCCGGTGGATCCTAGCCTGTTGCAGCAAATTAACAACTGTGACACGATGACGTACACGATTACTTCTACCTTGAATCCCAATAATCATGAACCTATGTTGATTTTGACGCAGACGGTTGGTGATTCTGTGTTCGACCACTGGGTTGGGGAATCGGGACTCAAGGTTCCTGCATATCTGAAACATATGAAGTTCAGTGCCGATGTTGAGCATTTTGACAATAATGCAGCCAAGGCAATCTATGTGATGGATACTCAGGGTAATGTCCTTGAAAAGGTGGCTCCTGGTGAACCATTTGAAATTAAGGGAAATACGGTCATTAAGGTTGATTTGGGTAAGGACAATGGTTCTGCTATTCAGATTTCCCTCAAAGAAAATTCGGATGACCCGATTTACTATGGTGATGACTGGATTGATGAAATTTCTTACGCAGGTGTCGATTCTGTGATGCTTCCGACAATCGTCTACAATGCGGAAAAGTGCCTTGCCGGTTGGGTCATCGATTCAACTTCTGAAGAGTTGCTCAAGGTAATCGATAAACCGTTGTTTGACGAGTTGCAGGCAAAGAGCCGGGCGACAGGTGTTCCTCTCCCGGA
This sequence comes from Fibrobacter sp., assembly GCA_017550445.1. The sequence continues at coordinate 10,452 of JAFZOV010000042.1, read as the reverse complement.
TTTGCTTTATGCAAGGTGGACGACGGATCTTAATAAATGCGCAGGCGACTTTATGAAACTTGCGGTGGAACAGGAAAATGGAACCGTCTGGTTTGCTGAAGACACTGTTGAACGTCGCTTTACCGATGAAGGCACCATGTTTGTGCCGCGCGAATTGGATGGCAGCCGCTTTAGGGTGCAGGCTTCGGGTGTAGACACTTCTGTTTACATGTTGGATTCCTTGGTGGTGCTGCGCGATGGCAAAGTTGCCGAGGTGCTTAAAGAGGGCGATTACATGCCCGAAGATCTGGAAGATGTGACGCTCAAGGCTTACTTTGGCTGGAAAAACAAGACGGATGTTGCTCTCGTGAAAAAGCAATTGACGCCTAACGGCAGCATGTTCCAACTGAGCTTCACTGCAAGTAACTTTGAAGTGCGACGCCGTGTTTCGGCCAGAGTGAAGGTTATTGATGAAGTCTCTGACTCGACGGTGATCAATACCGTTCTCGGCGATTCTATCGATATGGGCTTCAAGAAAGACTTTATTTTCCACATGGACAAGCCGGGTGATTATAAGTTGGTCTTGACGCTTAAGGACAAAACAGATTCTATAGCGGAATTCAAAGAAAGATTCTCTGTTAGCCCCGAAATTCCTTCGATTGCAGTGGATAGCTGGCAGATGCTTTCGCTCGCGTTGGTTGACTTGTCTGCGATTACGTGGGATGGCGACCAGGTATTCTATTGGTGGGATGAACATGGTACAGGTGAATTCTGGCAGTACAAGCAATTGACCAAGGATGATTCGCTGGTAGGTACTCGTGGCGTGTGGTATAATTCGCTGGAAGGTCGTCCGCTTCCGCTGAATTTCGATGTCAAGGATGAAGGTAAAGACTTTGTCTGGAAATTGGAGAATGTAAGTTCTGGGTGGAATATGGTTGCGAACCCTCATGGTTGGTCTGTGGACGTGTTTGCAAATTACCCGGATGCTGTTAAGGATGTAGATGAAGAATCCGAAATTACGTTCTGGAGCTGGAATGCCTCGACTGGCAATTATGATCCGGTGTCTAAGAACGTTGGACCCTACGAAGCTGTATGGGCGCAGGTTTCCAAGAAGACCAAGTGGAAGGTGTCTGCGGCGCCGGCGTTCGATATCGAAACCAAAGCGGCCGAAAAATCTCGAACCCTTGCAAGGGCTAAGACGAAGGAGCGTTGGACCTTGCAGGCCAAGCTTGCGGACAAAAACGGTAAACAGGATTCCTGGAATATTCTGGGTGCCGGTTTGAATCCGGTGGTTGCCGAGGAACCGCCTGAAGGCATGGGCGACCATGTGAACCTCTCGATTGTGGATGGCAAGCGCGCCCTTGCAAAGTCCATTAAGGAATCTAGTGATGAAATGGAATGGACGATTGCGTTGTCGGCTTCTAGTGACCGTGTGGGTTACCTGAGCTTTGACGGTATCGAAAGCGTAAATGGTTTTGGTTACCGCGTGTTCGTGACAATTGACGGAAATACCACCGAAATGCAGGATGGTGTTCCGCTGACGGTTTTCCTAAAGTCTACGGCGAAGACTGCTACGGTGCGAGTGGCGCCTACGGCAAAGGTGGTGGCGCAGAATATGCTTAAGGGCCTGCGCATGGCAAGGCTCGGAAACCGCTTGCAGGTGACCTTTGAAGCTTCCGGCCTTGCCGGCACCAATGCGCGTGTCGACATTCTGGATATGAAGGGCCACATGGTGTCTACGGCTACGGCAAAGACGCTGGACGGTTCCAACGCATTGGTGCTAGACGCTCCGCAGAGTGGCCTTTACATGCTCCGCGTCCGCGCAGGCTCACAGCAGCAGGTCAAGAAAGTGTTAGTGAAGTAACTTTGAACATATGACGCAAATCACTTGATTTTGACAAATACAAGCGTGGACTTGTATTTGCCCTAAAAAAAGTTAATTTATACGGGTCGTTAGGAGGATTTATGAGGAATAATTCCGGTAAAAAAGTGTCTTTGCCCTTGGTGGCGTTTTTCGTTGTAACCTTGTTTTGGGCTTGTTCCTTTGATACGGAGGTTATGGATTCTGAATCGCGTTTATCTGAGCTTCCTCAGGATTCTGTAATCAGCCCTGTAGAAGAACCTGCTGATAACCCGGTGGATAATCCAGAGAATAATCAGGTGAAAGACTCTGTGGACAATCCTGTAGCTAATCCTGCAAATGATTCTCAAGAAGTGAACGAGGCGGATGTTCCGATTGATTCTGGGAAATTAGAAGACCCGTTGCCTGAACCTATATTGGATTTGAAGGATACTATATACAGGCATGATACGGTTGTTGTCTACAAGGATACTGTTTACGATTCACTCTATGAAACTCGTACATACAAGAGCTTTGTTTATAGAAAGGCAAGCGGAGTTCTTGATACTGTTTATGAAAAACGTGTAGCATTTGACTGCGATATTGATGAAGATGGCAAGATGGTGTGTGAAGAAATCGGTATTTTAGCAGTTTCAGACTTATTATGTTGCAATACATATCATTCGGATTCGATTCCGATTCATTTCGTTAGTGCTCAGTTGTTGGATACGAACCGTGTTTATGTTCATTTTCAGGATACGGTTTATGTGGATACGCTTCGCTTGACCAAGACGGTTTATGTTCACGATACTATCCGTTATAATTATGGAGAAAATCGTCTGACCGACTATATTCCGCCGGAATACATTAATGTTGCTACCTATGCCCCCTTTGATTCTGTGCGAATACGCGGTTTGTTAGATACGCTGGACTTTGGCGAGGATTCGGAGGAGAGGGCTATTTATGTTCAGTCAAATTGGGAATTTGTCGGATTGCCGGCAAATGTGTATGAACTGGTGCCTTTGGATACCGTGGGGAGAGATATGGCGTCGCTTTTTAATAAATGGCCTAAGGATAGGGAAGTACGTACAAGAAAGTATTATTTTGATCCTTCTGATGAATTGACGTCGGATACCACGGTTACGTGGACCTTGGGTTATACACATTACGAAAACGGAATCGAAGAAACCGATACCATTCAGGTGACCACATTCTTGAAGATGGGTTTATAGTTCTATGAGAATGCCTGCCTGTATGTAGGCGTAGCCTTTGCCTTCATGGTCGAGAAACTGGTAACCGCCCATGAGCATAATCGACGAATAGTCGCCATTCTTGATATCGAAACCGCCGCCAGCTCGCCAGAACATCTGGTGGTTAGAACCGAACAGGTATCCCCAATCGCCCGTGGCCACGGGGAGTGTGCGGCTGCCAATCGGCAAGCGAATCCAGACGCTGCCCGAGACGGGGATTAGGCTCACATTGTCGATTTCTTGGTAACCCGAACCGATGCCGAAAAAGAGCATCTGGTCAATGGGGTACCACAAATGGCCGTAAACGTTCAAGTTGAACTTGCCGATATCGCTGACGTGATTCACCACGCCGCCCTGCACATCCATGGTGAAGGCGCTTGCCGGCACCACGGCAAACGCTAATGCGAACAGAATGGCTGCGAAAATCTTTTTCATGCTACAAGTTTAAATATAACATTCCACATTACACATTCCACGCCGCACATCTCAAATTACTCATCGCTGCGGGCTTCGCGTGCCCAACCGCCGCTCTTTTCAGGCTTGAAAGCCATAAAGAAACCCTTGAGCATCGCATAGTTCATCGAAAGGAAGTAGTAGCCGCTCGGCACAACCTTGAACAGAGCCACCAAAAGCGCCAATACCATACCGCCAAAGAAAATCTGGTAGAAGAGTCCGCTCGTAATCAGGCAAGCATTAGCCACAAACAAGAGAATCAAGATGTGCGGCGAGAACCAGCGCAAAATCTTGTGCGAGAAGAACAGATAAGCAAGTAGCGGATGCAGCGGATTCAACAGCGGCAAATAAGAGAACAGGAAGTTGAAATTCGCTCGGCCGATACGTACCTTGCGGCGGAATTCGCCGCTCGATTCCTTGGATGTCTGTTCGGTGCCGATAGCACTTGTAACAAACGTGCAGTAATAACCTTTTTCAAGAACCTTCGTCGTCACAAAGAAGTCGTCCATGACGCTCTTCTTGACCGGCAGTTCTGTGTACAGTTCGCGGCGAATGGCGTAAAGGGCTCCGTTACCGCCAATCAGCATGTCGAGCACGCCTTCGAACTTCTTGATTTCAGATTCCAGATCCCAGTAAGAGCTTTCGCCGCGACCCAGCGTAGAGCCGCTCTTGTCCGACAGAATCAAGTGGCCACAGGCGCAGCCGATTTTTTTGTCTTGGAACGGAATCACAAGTTTGCGTACTACATTCGGGAAGAACATCGTGTTTGCGTCGCAGAACAAAAGAATTTCATTTTTTGCAATCTTGTTCAGACGATTCAGCATGGCAGCCTTGCCCGCGTTTTTCGGGGCCTTTACCAGCGTAATACCCTTGTCTGCATAGCGGGCCACGATTTCGGCGGTCTTGTCGGCGGAACCGTCATCGCCAATCAAGACTTCAAGTTTGTCCTTGGGGTAATCGAGTTCCAGAATATTCTGAATCTTGCGTTCAATGACAGCTTCTTCGTTGTAGGCTGAAATCAGAATCGATACCGTCGGAAGATCGACATTGCCTTGCTCTTTGGACTTACGGCGCTTAAAGATTTCGCTTACGAACGGAAGCGTCATCGGGAACAGCAGGTAACAATGTACCAGCAAGAAAATCATTAGCCAAAAGGCGATTTGTGCGTAAAAAAGGAATTGTTCGTTCATCGAGACATCCACTCCTTTTCCTTTTGAAGGAACTGGTACAGCATGTATTGCAGCTCTTGCGGCGACATGGAATCGGTAACCGTCAAAATGCTCATGCCCTTGGGGGCCACAAGCACAAACGCAGGGAGCGCATGCAATTCCCATACATCAAAATAGCAACGTTGTACCGTATTCTTTTGTCCATCGCACATGATGGAATCTTGAGAATCGGCATCAAGCTTAACAGCGTAAAAGCGGGTGTTCAGCAAAGAAGCCACTGTGGGGTCGCTATAGACATTTGCATCCATAATGCGACACGGTACGCACCAGTCCGCATACAGGTCCGCAAAAATCAGCTTCGGGCCGTTCTTTGCCTTTTCCAAGGCCGTCTCGTAGCTCATCCAGTGAACGGTCGACTTACGCGGTTCTTTTTTTACAGGTGCCGAAGAGCTTGCAGGTGCGGCAAATGCTGCCGAACACAAGCCCAAAATCAGAAGCAATAACGTGACCTTCGAATACTTCAGATTTGCAAAGGCTTTTATCAAGGTACACCTCCTTTATGCGCCGGCATTTGGGGCGTCACCTTTCGACTCGGTGATATCTTTACAGGAGGCTTTTTTGCAGAAGAATCTGCTTCGGCCGCGTTTTCGGGCGGAGGAGCCAACAGTGAATCGATGCGGGCGTTTACCGCCTTCTGGAACGGCACCCACTGGCGTTCGTCATTCAAGATTTCGTCGGTCTTGGCAAGGAACTGTTCGCGAGTATAGCCTGCGGCTTTCAAGGCGTCTTGGCGCACCAGGCGACCCATCGGCGAATCCTTGCCGTAGGTCAATTCTATAACGCGCATCTCTACAAACAGGTTGACGAACTTCTGGTCAACAGAAACTTCATTCGCGCAGCCGACAAAATTGACGGCGAGCGCAAAAGAAATCAAATAGTAAAGGAGATGCCGGGACTTCATAAGCACCCGTTACGATTCCTTTTCATCCAGCGCGTTTTCGAAAAGGCCTTCTACGTATTCGGCTTTGCTGAACGGAACCAGCTGGTCAATGCGTTCGCCCATGCCAATCCAGCGGATGGGAATCTGCAACGAGCTTGCAATCGAAAGCACTGCGCCGCCACGGGCCGTTCCGTCGAGCTTGGTCACCACAAGGCCGGTGAGCGGGAAACTCTGGTTGAAAATCTTCGTCTGGTTGATGGTATTCTGTCCGGTGTTGCCGTCGATCACGAGCCACATGTCGTGCGGCATGTCGGGGCTAACCTTCTTGATCACGCGGACAATTTTCTTGAGTTCTTCCATCAAGTAGTCTTTGTTGTGCAGACGGCCGGCGGTATCAATCAGTACCACGTCGCAGCCGCGGGCCACAGCCGCATTGCAAGCATCAAAAGCCACCGCTGCCGGGTCTGAGCCTTCCTGGTGCTTCACGAACTCGGCTCCGCTACGCTCAGCCCAAGTTTCAAGCTGATCAATCGCAGCCGCACGGAAGGTATCGCAAGCGGCAATCATCACCTTCTTGCCTTCGTCCTTAAGGCGGGCAGCAAGCTTACCAATCGTCGTCGTCTTTCCGGCACCGTTTACGCCGATGACAAGTACCACATGGGGTTTGCCCTTGAGTTCAAACGGCGGCGGATCCTTAAGCAGGCGTTCCGCTTCGCTACGCATAATGTCGAGCACCTGTTCGGTCGTAAGCGACTTGCCCAGAGCCTGTTCGCGCAAAGCATCGGTCAAGAGGAAGGCTGCTTCGACGCCCACATCGGCCTTGATCAAATGTTCTTCAAGTTCTTCAAGAGTGTCGTCAGTAATCTTACCTGCACCGACAATACCCTTCAATTCGCCCATCAAGGCGTCGCGGGTCTTGGCCAGGCCACTCTTAATGGCAGAAAAAAGTCCCATTATTCAATCCTACTCGGTCGCTCGATGTGCGGCCCATTAAACGAGGCTTTCAACCTTATCGACCAGGCCGTAGGCCTTGGCCTCTTCGGCACTCATAAAGTTGTCGCGTTCGGTGTCGCGGTCAATTTCTTCCATGGTATGGCCAGATGTTTCAGCAAGAATCTTGCCCGTAATATTACGAATACGGAGCATTTCTTCGGCCTGAATCTGAATATCGCTTGCAGGAGCGACAATTTCGCCGTGAATGAGCGGCTGGTGAATCATGATGCGGGCGTTGGGCCATGCATAGCGCTTGCCCTTGGCACCCGAAGTCAAAAGTACTGCTCCCATGGAGGCTGCCTGACCGCAGCAAACCGTGACCACGTCACTTTGGATAGCGTTCATGCAGTCGTAAATGGCAAGGCCACTGGAAATCACGCCACCCGGGCTATTGATGAAGAAATAGATATCTTCGTGGGAGAGCGAATCCAGGTACAAAAGTTCTTTCACAATGCGTTCGGCACTTTCGTCATCGACTCCGCCCCACAGGAAAATCTTACGCTTGGAGGCAAGGTATTCTTCGGCCTTCTTTACGATTTCAGAAGGTACATTTTCTTTCTTGTCTTTGCAGTCTGCCATAATAAATCCTTTTGTTCAGGTACAATTTAGAAAATTCAATATCTTATCGTCTTTAAGCGCCAAATTGTAAAAGGGTGATAACTGCAAAGCGTGAGCATATTTTTTTCGTTTTTATGTTCCATTCTCTGCAAAAAATATACATTATAGGGGTAAACACTCTTTTTAGGAATATTATGGCTTTTTTTCGCGCTATTTTCTACTATCTGTTCATCGCAGTCGGGATTTTTGTCATCGGGCTTCCCTACATGTTTTTCAAGGGGAAAATCCAAGGACGTTGGGAAGAAAGCACCCGTGTGTGCATTCCGTTTTTCCACACCCTTTTTAAAATTTTCGGCATCAAGCTAGAAATCATCGGCAAAGAAAATATTCCTAACCACAGTAAATTTGTTCTCGTTGCAAACCACCAGAGTTTTTTGGATATCAACGTCATTTGGCCTGCCATTACCATTACGGCCTTTATTGCGAAAGCGGAACTTTGGAAGATTCCCGTTTTCAGTTGGATTTTAAATCAAATCGGGTGCATTCCTGTTCACCGCAATCCACGCAAGAATTTGGGGATGGGTGATCTTGTCAAGCAACATGTTGAAAAGGGTCACACCATTTCCGTATTCCCCGAAGGGCACCGCAGCGCAGACGGTCATATGCTTCCGTTCCAGAATGGTATTTTCCGTATGGCAAAGGAAAGCGGATTTCCGCTTTTGCCTGTAACGCTTGTTGATACTGGCAAGAGGCTAGCCAAGACCAAATGGGCGCAGACCCCGGGCGTGGTCAAGATTGTGGTACACCCGCTCCAGACGCCCGAAAGCTTTGCCGACAAGACGGCGACACAGTTACGCGACGAGATCCACAGCATGATTGAATCGGCATTACCTTATAAGGAGGCCTAATATGGCACAGCAATTACCTAGCCAAGAACAGATTATCGCCATCCTCCGCGACGAACCTATGGTCGGAAGCCGCTTGCGTAGCGCACTTGGCCTTCCCAAGAAACAGAAAATGGCATTTAAGCAACTGCTTGCCGATATGGTGGAGCAGGGTCTTTTGAAACGTACCAGCCACAAGGAATACCAACTGGGCGATGGTGAAAGCGTTGAAGAAAAACGCGAGAAACGCATCAAGAAAATTTCGGAACAGTATCCTGAAGACAATCGTCGTCCGGGCGCACGCAGTCGCAGACAGAACGACAAGGAAAATGAAACCCGCGTAAAGCGCGGCATCCTGCACCAGATCGGCGAAGAAGAGTGGGAAGTCCATGAACTGGAAACCGGCAAGGTGTACGAAATGTGCCACCGCAGGCAGGCTCCGGGTAAGGAAGGCGAGACCATCAGCTTTACGTTGTATCCGCATCCGAAGCTCAAGCATAGCTATTTGGCAAAGGTCGACCGCACCGCCGAAGCCATGAACATCAGCTGGGACGAAGTCAAGACCAAGTTCATGGAAGATGCGAACTTGCCCAAGGACTTTAGCCCTGCTATCAAGAAGTATGTTGATGGCGTCAAGGAACCCTGCGGAAAGGACTTCAAGGGTCGCGTGGATTACAGACAACTTACGATTCTCTGTATCGACCCCGATGGCGCCATGGACCATGACGATGCCATTAGCGTAGAACGCACCCCCAAGGGTGGCTACAAGCTCGGCGTACACATTGCCGACGTGAGTTACTACGTACCCGAAGGCTCCGAACTTGACGAAGAAGCCTTGGAACGCAGCTACACGCAGTACTTGCCTTGGACAGCTGTGCCGATGCTCCCTGAAAAACTTTCAAGCAACGTGTGTAGCTTGCACCAGGGTGTAGACCGTTGCGCATTTACCTGCATGATGGAACTTGACCGCCACGCCAACGTGCTCAGCTGGGATTTCCACCGCAGTATCGTGAAGATTACCAAGTCCATCACTTACGAACAGGCGATGGAAATGATGAACAACGGCGATGACGATATCAAGGCGCTCGCCGAAGTGACTGCGCTTTTGAAACAGAACCGCACCAAGGACGGCCTCTTGGAATTCCAGAGCACCGAATTCGGCTGCAAGTTCAACGAAAAAGGCGAACCCGAAAAGATTTTCCCGCGTGTGACCGACGAATCGAATTCGTGGGTGGAAGAATGCATGTTGATTGCGAACAACTGCTGCGCTAAGGAACTCAAGAAACGCAAGCTCCAGGGCATTTACCGTATCCATGAAGCTCCGGACACCAAGGACATCATGGAGCTCTACTACATGTACCCGGACCTGTTCAAGGATTCTCCGGTCATGCTGCGCGACCTGGGCAAGCCCCGCAGCGGCGACACCAACTTGAACCCGACAGCATTCAAGCTGTACGAACATTTGGTGAAGCGCGCCGCCGGCGACGAAACGCTTACGAACCGCATTCTGCGCAGTATGCAGAAGGCTCATTACGATAGCAACAGTTTCGGTCACTTCGCCTTGAACTGGCAGGACTACGCTCACTTTACCAGCCCGATTCGCCGTTATGCGGACTTGTGGTGTCATCGTGAACTTGCCCGTAAGGGTAAGGAAATCACCGCCGAACGCAAGAACAGCGTGATTGAAGTTTGCGACTTGATTTCTGCAAACGAAGTCAAGAACCAGAAAACCGAACGCATTGCCATCAAGGTGTGCAGCTGCTGGATTTTGAAGAGCCACATTGGCGACGACTTCGAAGCTACAGTTTCTGGCATCGAGGAATGGGGCATATACGTATCCATCGCCGACCCGATTGCCGAAGGTCTGGTACGCTTCCGCGATATCGCCGGTGACGACTATTACGTATTCAACCCGGATCAGGGACTTGCCTTCGGTAAGAAGAGCGGACGTACATTCCGGCGCGGCGACAAGGTGCTTGTGCGCCTTTTGAGGGTTGACCCTCTGCGCGGTCAGGCGGACTTCAGCATTATCGAAAAGCTCTCTAGCGAACCGAAAAAGCGCCGCCGTCAGGGCGAAGAAGACTTCCGCAACCGCGATGTTCGTGAACGCGCTGACCGCGCCGCCGCGGCGGAAGCCCTCGGCTACGTGAGCCAGCCGGATTTCAACGACAGCGATGACTTTGACGATGACGCCGAATGAGGATTGTCAAAATCGAAAAATCCAGGCACAAGCAGGGGCGCGTGCTGGTGTATCCGGAGGAGGGCGATCTCCTTCGGATCACCGAGGCCGAGCTCCTGCGCTTCGGCTTGTATACAGGACTGGACATTTCTCCGGAAACTGTGGTAAAATTACAAAAATGCGCCGCGCGGAGCAAGACGCGGATCC
>JAFZOV010000041.1 GCA_017550445.1 Fibrobacter sp. | reverse complement strand
TTACAAGGCTTTCGGCTGGCAGCCGCCCGTATGGTGCCATTTGCCGGTGATTCTCGACAAGAACGGCGGTAAGCTTTCTAAGCGCAAGGGCGCTGCATCCGTGGGTGACTTCCGCGACCTCGGCTACCTGCCGGAAACGCTTGTGAACTACCTCGCACTCCTCGGTTGGAACCCGGGCGACGACCGCGAAGTCATGACGATTAAGGAAATGGTCGAAAGCTTCACGCTCGAACGCATCAACCCGAAGTCTGCTAGCTTCGACGAAAAGAAGTTACAGTGGATGAACGGCCAGCACATTCACCTGTGCGATGACGGTATGCTCAAGGGCATCATGAAGGAAGGCCTTGCTGCAAAGGGTATCGACCTTTCGAAGGAACCGGAAGCTCGCCTCGATGAAATCGTGAAGCAGCTCAAGCCGCGTGCCCACTTTGTGCAGGACCTCGCTGAAATGGCTGTGTACTTCTTTGTCGCTCCGACGACCTACGACGAAAAGGGCGCCAAGAAGCATTTTGGTGAAGGCTCCAAGGAAATCGCAACCCTCGTGCGCGACATGCTCGCCTCTATCGAAGACTTCAAGACTCCGGTGATTGAAAAGGGCTTCTATGACCTCGCTGAACGTTGCGGTCACAAGGTCGGTGAACTCGTCGGTGCTCCGCGTCTCGCCGTGTCTGGCGTTACCGCTGGCCCTGGCCTCTGGGAAATGTTTGAACTGATTGGCAAGGACGAAGTCCTCCGCCGCATCGACGTGGCGCTGCCGTTAATGAAATGACAAATGTGTGCGGCTGCGCCGCAATGTGTAATGTGTGGTGACAAATGTGTAATGACTAATTACTAATCTCACATTCCACATCTCACATTCCACATCCCACATTCCACATCTCACACTCCACAGCTCACATTTTCCATGCGTTCCCAATTTCCACATAGGTTGTACTCTCAAAGGCTATTTTGCCGCCGTTGCCAAAAGGTGACGGAACACGGCATTTTTGCCCGGGAGGCTTATTCGACCTTTGGGGGAATGGATCCGCACATTCCACTGCTATGCTGTTGCGATGCTTGCGGCACTATGTTTGTCGCGTTCTCGAATGAATTTGTTTTTTGCAATCGAGAATTTGTCAATCAGGATTATGCCAAGATATATGGCTATAACCGCATAGTGGCGGGTAACTGGATATATTTTAAGGGAACGCCCAAACCCGGCGTTGTCAAGAGCGTTTTCCAATCGCCGGACAAGCAGATTATTGTCGTCAATTACGATGGTGGCCCAGATCAAAGGATTGAACGGCCTAAATTGGATATTGAAGACGAAGAATCACCCGAGGGTTATCGTTTGTTGCCCATACAAAGCGCGCAGACTCTTCTGGGTGATTGCATCTACCATGCCATTCGCAATCAGTTTGGTGTTGCGGTCGGTTTGGTGAATGATGGTGAAAAAGACAAGTTGGTGGTTCTTTTAAAAGACAGAACCCTTGTCTTTATTACGCTTCCGCCGTTGGCGCAAAATTTGCCGAACGACAAGCTGTGTGCCATTGTGCAAGGCAAGCTTGCCCAGGTTTTTCCGGATCACTATTCCAAGGTCACAGTCGAAGTGGGACAGGGTATTGTTTACTTGAATGGCCTTGTTGAAAATCTTTCGATTCAGCGGGCGATGGAACGGTGCATAAACGCCTTGCCCAAGGTTCGCGGGTGCGTTGATTTTACCCGAGTCCTGGTATCGCCTTTTGTGACGGATTCTCAAATCAAAGAGACTGTGTACGAACAAATTGAAGCTCCGGGGATGCGCTTGTTCGATTGCAAGCTCGATGTGCAAGATGGCAAAGTTCAGCTGGAAGCTTCTTGCTACGAAAATGAACGACCGAAGGATTTGGAAAATCGTTTGGCCGAAATTCCGGGTGTTCGTGACTTGATTTGTCTGGTGACTGAAATTTATGAGCCGATGAACGTAGAACTTTGTAAAAAAATTGAAGCGGAAATTTCAGCCAGTACCTTTTTGCGTGGCGCCAATATTAGGGTTTCTTGCAACAATCGAAGATTTTTGTTGGAAGGTTCTGTCCAATCCATTTTGCAGAAAGAGCTTGCATTTGCCACTGTTTTGAAAAACGTCAAGACGACATCTATTGAAAATAGATTAAGAATTGTATAGGAGGTGCCTATGGCAACCGGTTACGAAAAAATCAATGCAATCAAAAGCAAACTGAAAGTCAAGCAGACTGTTAACGGCTTGGCTAAGCTGATGGGTTGCGGTCCGCGCACCATTTTCCGCCACTTGGAAGTGATTAGCGAAGAAAATTGCGGCCTCCGTAAGTTCAAGGAAAACGGTGAAACCTTCTACATTATTCAGACGGATAAAGAAGCAAACTTTAATCAGGAAGTCGTAAAGCAACTTGAAAAAATCAAGAAGAACTTGCCTGCCAATGCGGCCCCTGAAATCAAGACGGTTAAGCTTCTGGATAAAGTCATCAAGACCATGCAGACCACGAATCCTGAAGACTTTAAGCCTGAGGCTATTTCGACGGACCCAGACTATGTGCTTGATTACGGCCCCTTCAGCGATGACAAGCTGCAAGATACCATGGTCAATCGTGTGCTCAAGGCCATTCACGAAGGTTTTGCAATCAAGATCCAGTATTGCCATGCCACCGAACATTCCGGAATTTCTGAAGAAATCAAGGAAGTGAACCCGGTCAAGGTGATTATGCGTGTGGATACCTTGTATTTGGTTGCTGGCGAAGAAGATGAAAAGGGAAATCAGACTTTCAAGAATTACCTTTTCGAACAGATTAAGAACGTGCAAGAAACGAACCATGCCATGCCTAAGTTTATTTTTGATGCGGCGATGCATTATAAATACGCATTTGGCAAGTATACGGATACTAGCAAACCGGAAGATGTTTCCCTTGAAATCAAGGCTGAATCTAAATGGTTGCAGACCCAGTTCGAACGTTCGCATTTTAACCCTGAAATTTCTAAGCGTTACGACAAGAACAAGAATATGATTGTGGACATGAAACTCCGCATTACGCCGGATTTCAAGACCTGGTTGAAGGGTGTTGCTGGCGATGTCCGCATTTTAAAACCAGCGTCGCTTAAAGAAGAAGTCAAACAGTTGTTGAAAAAGGCTCTCGCTGAGATGGATGCCTAAAATGGAATCGCATAATCTTTCTGACTATAATTTTGAATTCCCTAAAGAGCTGATTGCTAGCCGCACGGCGGGCAAGGGAAAAACACGTATTTTGCATTGCCCGAAGGATGGCAGCGAACGCCATATTCTGAAGGCTCCTGAAATTGTAGACCTTTTTAAGCCGGGTGATTGCCTGGTGGTGAACAATACAAAGGTGATTCCGGCACGTTTGTATGGCCACACGATGCATGGTGGCGAAGTGGAAACGCTTCTGGTGCAGGCACTGATTCCTGCCGAAGACGGTTCCGCCCGCTATGAGGCTCAGGTTCGTCCGGGAAAGGCTTTCAAAATCGGTCGCGAACTTGAAATTGCCGGCGTCAAGACGGTTGTCGAAGATATCAAAGAAGACGGCGCCCGTGTGCTGCGCTTTGCAGTAACACCGGTGGAGCTTGAAGCGGTGATGAATCGCGAAGGTCATGTGCCGCTGCCGCCTTACATTGACCGCCCCGATGATGAAGATGACAAGAAGGCGTACCAGACGATTTTTGCAAAGTATTCTGGCGCAGTGGCTGCCCCGACAGCGAGCTTGCACTTTAGTGAAGAAATGCTCGAAGCCTTGAAGGCGAAGGGCGTATATGTTGCTGAAGTCACGCTGCATGTGGGCCCGGGAACATTCCAGAATATTTCGGTGGAAGACTTTACGCAGCACAAGATGCACGGTGAACATTACGAGCTCACCGCCGAAAACGCCGACATCATCAACAAGGCCAAGCGCGAAGGTGGTCGCATTGTGACTGTTGGCACCACGAGCACCCGCGTGATTGAAACGATTGCCGATGCTAACGGATTCCTGAAACCGCAAAAGGGTATCACCCATGCGTTCTTCTATCCCGGTTACCGCTACAAGATTGTGGATGGCCTTCTGACGAATTTCCATTGGCCCAAGAGCAGCCTCATTTTGCTGGTGTCCGCATTCTATGGCCGCGAAAATACGCTCGAAGCCTATAAAATGGCTGTCGAAAATAAAATGAAACTGTTCAGCTACGGCGATGGAATGCTGATTCTTTAAATTGCTGTTAGAGCTTTTTCAGGGATCCAGAACCAGTCGGGTCGGAATTCTAGTTCGTAACAGGCTTCGTAGATGGCCTTGCCCAGTACATAGGGCGAGGCCTCTTCTTTTAATTGCGGCACGGGAATGCCGCTTTCTTCGCTGTAGCCTTGTAAAAAGGCTTCGGCGGAGAGCTGCTCAAAATTTTCGATGTATACGTCATTGCGAGCGCCCGACAAGGGCGCGTGGCAATCTATAGCGGAATTTTGTTGCCGCATGGCGCTGGCATAGGCGAAGCTGCGGAGCATGCCGGCTATGTCGGCGGCGGGGGAGCGGAGGCGGCGCCTGTATTCGAGTGTGCGAGTGGGTTCACCTTCAAAGTCCAATACGATGAATTTGCCATCTTTGTAAAGCAGCTGCCCCAGGTGATAATCCCCGTGAATGCGCTGCGGCAGGAGCTTCGGAATGTCAGCGTTCTGCTTGTCTTCCCGGGCTTGACCTGGGCGGACAGCACTTAGCAACTTGTTGCTTAGTGCGCATGGTCCCCGTACGGTGGAGACCTCCTCTTGAGTTTGCAATCTAATGCTTTCCACTCGCGTGACCAAATCATTTTTCCCATTTGCTTTCAACAGCCCAATCAGCTTTTCATAGGGGACTTCTTCGGGTTGCGAGGCTGTTCCTGCTAAATCTTTAAGAGCCTTGTGCATCAAGGCTGTGGTTCGTCCAAGTTCAAGAGCTGCGTTTTGATAAAAATCGGCCTTGCCGTTTTGAACGTCGGTGAAAATTTCCCAGGCGTTCTTGGCGTCGGGAATATGTTCTTCTAGAATGCCGAGGGTACGCTTGTTTCCGTCTTTTGTGTAGCTAAAATCACCATAGAAATCCGGAGCGATCTTGGAAAATCCCTGCGCCCTTTTTTGACTCAGGTGTTTCATGATTTCGGCTTCGGGGTGCTCGCCGACTTGCAAGCGGCGGTATAGCTTGAAAAAGAATTCTCCCTTGGAATAGAAAGCCGAATTGCTTTGCTCGGCGTTCAAGGGCTTTGCATGCAACAGTTTTTCTTTAGAGAAATTCTGCCCAAAATATTCGGCAAGTACGGTGCCTATTTTGCTTTCGTCTTCAATGACTGCATAATAATCACATTCACCGCTTTCAAAGTGGACTGCGGCGATAGAAATCTTGGTGCCGCCGATGTTCATAGAATCGTATTCTTCGATAGAAAGGACCTTACGGCCCTTGCCCATGAACCAGCGCTTATGAATGATATCGGAAAACATGTGCTTAATTAACAATTAATAATCCTACATTCCACATTATTTCCTTGCCGTGAGGGGGCAAAAGTATCCTTGGGCGCGCAGCGTAGCGAGAATCTTGAGTTGAGTTTCGAGAGGCTCTTTGAGCAAACCTTCAATCACGAACTCGGGAATTCTTTTTTGGGGCTTAAATTCTTTAGGAATATCCTTGTAGTCGCTGAGTTGCCAGTTGACAAGCAACTTTGGCAAAAACTGGTCCCAAGGAAAAATGTCGCCTGGTTTAAGGTAAAAACGTGCTGGCTTTTTGCCATCTTTGGCTTCCATCAAAAGGGAGCCGTCGCGAAAGCAACTAAAAAGCACAGCCTGCCTTTCCTCATTGGAGGTGGCAGGCTGTGCGGAAATGACTAACACCATTCGCAATGTGCGAATCCCTAAGCAGCGAGTTCCCTTTGAATCTGGGAATACTGATAACTCGAGATCGAAGTGATCTTGAGAATCAGCTCGCGAGTGATGCCGGCTTTAATAAGAGCCTTGGCGTACTGGAGTCTGTTTGTGTTCGACATAGTTTACCTCACACGTTTAGACGTATTCGTTTCTTACTATAAAGATACAATATATTTTTGACATTTCAATGTCAAAAATGAAGTCTTTTTTTGACTAATTTGGGTATGTTGAGCTTAAATTGTTGATAGACCGTGAGTTAGATTATTTCCTTTAAGACAGGAAATTTTTCACGATATTCTTCTTGGGGTGCAGACTCAATTCGGGCGTAAATAACTCCTTCTTTTTGGTCTGTAGACGCCATGATATCACCTTTAGGGTTGACTATCATAGAGTTACCGCCATTTAAAGCGTTGCCGGTGCAGTTGACTGCGGCAATATATACCTGATCTTCGATGGCGCGGGCTTGCAACAGTGTTTTCCAGTGTGCAATTCGCGCGGCGGGCCAGGCTGCTTGAACCGTAATCAGTCTTGCTCCTGCTTTCACGGCGTCGCGGTAAAGTTCGGGGAATCGTAAATCAAAACAGATGGTCGCGGCGACATTCCAATTTGATATTTTAAACAAATTAACTTTTTCGCCGGCGCTGAATTTTCCGTGTTCCATAAAGAAGGGGTGTCGTTTGTCGTAGTGGGCAAACTCTTGCGGATGTGCGGGCAAGTAAACACTGCTGTGGTTCAGGAGTTGATTGCCTGATTCACCACTCTTTGCAATGCCTGCGCCCATGACTGCGCAACCGGTTTTGTTTGCTAGTTCGTACAAAAAACTTGCGGTTTCACCGGAGTCCTTGGTTGTGAAATCTTCGGCGGCATTTTCGGGGTGTAAGGGCAAATAGCCCGTGGCGAACATTTCCGGTAAAATGATCATTCCGGGAACGGAATCGTCCTGACATTTATGAATTTGGGCGGTTAAATCGAAAACTTTGGCAAAATTTTTAGCCTTGTTGTTTGGAAAAACGTCCATTTGCACAAGATACAGGTCGAGCATGGGAAAAAAATACATTTTTGGGGGTGACACGAATGTTTATTTTTCTTAACTTTCATGTTAACAAAAATTACCAAAACATAAGGATGGACTCCATGAAAAAATCAATTCGCTCTAAAACCCTTCTTCTGGTTTCGGCCGTTGCAATGTCTGCATTCTGCGGATGTGCAGCGTTTTCTTCTACTAACGTAGAGAAAATGAACGATATCAGCCACAAGGAAACGACCCAGATCCGCGCCTACGGTGGACTCAAGGCCGTGGTTCTTGGCCCTGTGTTCTTCAAGCAGGACGGTCCTTGCTCTGAAGTCGACTTTGTCAAGTTCGTAAGCTCCAAGAAGCCCGAAGCCAAGGATATCTACCGTGTCCGTATGGAATTCCACCAGGAAAAGAACGGCATGGTCGAAAAGCAGTACTGTAAGTATTCTGGCCTTGCTATTGATTACGTGGCTATTTCTCCTGAAGAAACCTCAAAGTGGGTTGCTGTTTACGCTGAAGGACCTGTCACGGCTCCGAACAGCGAAAAAGGTCCTGCGCTGGTTCCCGATGGAATCATTATGAAGCCGGCTCCTGAAGCTGCTCCGCAGGAACCTGCCCCGGCTCAGACCGAAGGTTACGTAAACTATTAATATCGTTGTTTAAATCAGCAATGAAATAAGATTCCCCTATTCAGAAGAGGTTTGCGCGAAGACGACTGGCTCTTTTGGATGGGGAATTTTTTTAGGAGAATATGAAGAAGATCCTTTTTGCCTTTGTATTTTGCCTTATGGCAAGCAATGCCGCCTTTGCGGACATTTGGGATGATGCTGATGCGTCGTCGGACGGTTGGGATACTCCGGTAGAGTATAATGGGCCTTCTATTCAAGAAAAGAAGCAGAAGGTAAAGGAAAATGCTGCTGCGGAGCGCAAGGCAGCTGCTGAACGTAAGGTAAAAGAAGAAGCTGAACGCAAAGCCAAGCTGGAGGCGGAACGCAAAGCTAAAGAAGAGGCTGATCGCAAGGCGAAGCTGGAGGCCGAACGCAAGGCTAAAGAAGAGGCGGAGCGTAAGGCGAAGCTGGAGGCCGAACGCAAGGCTAAAGAAGAGGCTGAACGTAAGGCAAAACTAGAAGCTGAACGCAAGGCCAAGCTGGAGGCTGAACGCAAGGCAAAAGAAGAGGCAGAGCGTAAGGCCAAACTGGAAGCAGATCGCAAAGCCAAGCAAGAAGCGGAACGTAAGGCAAAAGAAGAAGAAAACAAGCGCAGGGCTGCCGAGGCAGAAAAGAAAGACGCTCAGGCAAAAGCCGCTGCACAAAGTGCCGCAGAAAAGAAGTCTGAACAAAATAAGGAATCTTCTGGCGGAACAAAGATTCATTGGGTCCCGATCTCTATTGGAGCCGCAGTTTCTGTTGCAGGTGGCGTCATGACCTATGTCTTTGATTCCAAGGCGAAAGACGTTACCAAAAAGGAACCGGCGAATAAAGCTGAATACGAAAAGAACCACGATGATGCGGGTAAGTACCAGACCTACAGAAATATTTCTATGGGGCTTGCTGCTGCGGGTCTTGTTTGTGTGGGTATTTCCATCGTATTTTAGGAGTTTATATGAAAAAGTTCCTGATTGCCTCTCTTAGTTTTTTGTTTAGCCTGGTGGCTTGCACCGATTACCAGGCAGAATACGAAGACAAGTACGAAGCTCTGGTCTCAGAGCCGATAGAAGTATTGGATTCCAGTGCGAAGGAAACGATAATTGACACTCGAGACAATCAGGTTTACGAAGTTGTTCAAATTGGAACGCAAAAGTGGCTTGCGCGGAATCTTAATTATAATGATGGCAAGGGCAAATGTCCTTCAGATGATAAATCGCTTTGTAAAATGTATGGTCGCCTGTACAATGCCAATAGTATTATAAAAGTTCATAAGAGTGATAAGGCAAATGGCGATCAAGAAATATATGATAGTCTTAGGGCTTTGTGCCCTGAAGGTTGGCATGTACCTTTCAAGAGCGAATGGAAAATTCTAAAGGACTATGTTGCAAAACAGGGCCATAAAGGGGAAGTGGGCAAGGCTCTGAAATCTGTTGATGGGTGGTTTGCTGCAGATTCGATGGTGGAACTTTCTAAGGATGATATTCGTTTTGCGGTCGCTTCTGGAAATGACCCGTATGGATTTAAGGCGTTGCCGGCTGGCATATGCCGTGATTCGGAGTGCAGCTCTTTTGATAACGCTTATTTCTGGGGTGTTGCCGATACGGTTCGGGAATCCTTTGCGATGATGCTTGTGGGATATGCAATTTCTTTTGAAAATGACGACTTTGTTAGAGATGGGAACATTAATTATTTAAATAATCCAAGGGTTTCGGTGCGTTGCATTGAAGGTGCACGTCAAGAAGCCTATTTTGATTCGTCTTCGATGAAAAAGGTGAACGATGTGTCGAAAAAAGAAATTTCAAGCAGCTCGGAAGAATCTTCTGAGGTCGAGAAGCCTTCTGAGGAAAATACAGAAAAGTCTTCGGACAGTGCTGTTAAATCTTCTAGTAGCGTAGTCCCGTCTTCAGCAAGTGTTGCGAACTCATCAAGTAGCGTTACAAAATCGTCAAGCAGTGTAGCGTCTTCGTCTACTAGTGTTATTCGGTCTTCGAGTAGCATTGTTAAGTCGAAGCTTGATTGCTCTCTGTATAATTGCGTGACTACGGAATACCTGAATCAAGACATGCTTGCAGCGGGTTTGTATGGTGAATATTTGGATACGCGCGATAACCAGGTTTATAGAACCATTGAGATTGGAACGCAGACCTGGTTTGCTCAGAACTTGAATTATGAAAGTATTAAGAGTGAATGCTATGAGGGAAGTGCGGCTAATTGCAAAAAATATGGACGCCTTTATTTGCAGAGTGAAGCTACAGAGGTTTGCCCGACTGGATGGCATTTGCCGAGCGAAGCGGAATGGGAAGTGTTGAATGCATATGTGGATGAAATCAATGGTACTGATGCTGTCGGGACAAGTTTGAAGGCCCTTGATGTATGGGATGGTATATCTTCTGTTCCGGCAGGTAAGGATTTGGTTGGTTTTTCGGGCTTGCCTAGTCATTATTTCGGAAGTGTCTTGTACTGCGGATCTTCAACGCATGGGCTATACTGGACCGCTGATAAAAATGAGTACCGTTGCCTCTTAAGTGATAATAGCATATTGTATGACAATATCGATTCTTATGCATATACTTATGGAATGTCGGTTCGCTGCTTAAAGGGGACTGCGCAGACAACCACGAAGTCAAGCAGTTCCTCTGCAGTAGCGCCGAAGTCGAGTAGCTCGGTAAGCAATGCTGCGAAGGGTAGGCTGTTTGTTGATTTGGGAGATAAGGTGTATTCAGCGAATACCTCTGGATCTCCAGTTACGGTGAATCTTGTAGGAATGCCTGATACTTCTAGCTTAGATTATATCGCGATATATTTTGAACCGAACATGTCAGGCGGTTATGCAAGAGATTTAAATATAAGGACTGGAAAGGATGAAATATACCGTATGAGACAGCATATGTATGCATCAAATAAAGCTCCCGTAGTCCAAGAAAATGGATATGTAACTTCGTTTACCCCTGTAGTTGATATGAGTACAGACAATTTAGATGATAAAACAGTACATTATTACTGGAGCGGATGGACGTCGGGACTAGGACATTTCAAGATTGTTTTTGATAGAGAAGAATTGGTTTTTTATTTGTATGTAGAAGATACTTATCTTGGATATGGGACTTTGTCGAAGGATCCTATAGTAATGGATAACATAGAGTTGGCGAGGGAACAGCCCTATGGAACAAATACCTGCCAGGTGTCAAATGTCAGGGTGGCTGGATTCAGTACATTAGAAGCTGCTAAGGCATGGGACGGGGTTGCTTTCTAGCAGAAATATTGAACTTTGTGAATAGTTTTTTGCTACTTTGTTAATTATGAGATTTCGTTCCCTAATCATTTTTGTCCTGTTTTTTGCGACATTCCTGTTTGCCGCGACCCCGACCTTGATTGTGGGTGTGGTTCTGGAATCTGAAACCGATTTGCCGATTAAAGATGCTACCATTACCTATGTGTCGGGAAAAAAGTTGGGCGAGACGGGTTCCGATGGTCGTTTTGAACTGACTGTTGATTCCAGGAACGCGATTCTATTATTCAAGAAAGACGGTTTTGACAGCGTACAGATTGAACTGCAAGATTTTGCGGATCTATATGACATGGTCATTACCATGCAGACTACATCTGATGTGCGAAATCTGGGCACCAGCACCGTGATTGGCGGTGGCGGCGACAAGGTTCAGTGGAGTTTTGAACGTAAGGTGAACCTGGATAAGCTGGAAGATGCCGCCGGTATGCGCTTTGACGTGACAGAACATTTGAGCCAGATGCCGGGTATTTCTGGTCAGAAAGATTTTAGCAGTGCTCTTTATTACGAAGGTTCCCGTGCGGGCGACGTGGCCTACCACTTGGGACAGCTTCGCGTGCCGAATATGCGCCACTTGGATGTGGGCTTCCCCGGAAACCTTTCTGTAATTAACCCGCATATATTGAGTGGAATAGAAATTCATGACCATTACGGCGAAGGTCCGATCGGTCAGGGACTTGCGACTTCGGTACAGTACATTCCCGAACAGACTAAGGGTGACTGGGGTCTTCGTGGAACGGCCGGTATTACGCTGCAAGAAGTGACGCTGGATGCTCCCTGGATGTTCTGGGATAGTTTCCGCTTTGCATTCCGCAGGCTCGATCCGGAAATGCTCAAAAACTTGGGCGAAAAGTTCTTTACGGAATTCAGGAAGCGTGGCGGCGAATGTGTTGATAACTGCAAGGTGAAGTCTGCTGACGAATTTGACTTGGAAGCTTACGATGTCTATGCACAGTTCAATGGCTCGGACTCCAGCGGAAATACCTGGGCGCTTCGTACCTTGTACAGCTCCGATGAATACAGCATTCATCAGGATACTTCGAAGGCTGTTGACGAGGTGAATTCGATCGACATTATCGAGGGTAAGCAACAGTATTTGGTGGTGGGCGCCGAATACAATGCCCGCAATGGACTTTCGGCTCACGCCGGTATTGTGCGCGAGGTCCTTGGAGATACGCTCCGCGATACCACCGGTTTCCGTAGCAAGGCGAACTCCAAGGATGCGGCGACCTTCATTGACGGCTACGAACAGACGCATACGACTTTGACCGGAGGACTTGAAAAGAAGCAGAAAGGTCAAATTTTGGGTGCCAAGCTGAGCAATGCGCTGCTTTATGAACACCATATTGTAGAACGCAAGTACCAGGATTTTGGCGGTACGGAAAAGGATGAGTTCAATGCCGGTGTTTGGTCTGGCGTAAGCCGCATGAACTGGCAGAGCGATTATTCTCAAAGGATTCTTTCTTTGGGTGCCATAGCCGATGTGAACGAGGGCAAGGCTGCTCCGACTGCATCTCTTGATTTCGACCAGAATCTTTCCAAAATAGATACCGCTTTCTGGAGACTTTTGGCCAATGCAGCCTATCGCAGTGACTGGAAGCCGTATTACGATGATGGCGAACTGACGGGCCGTTTGGAGTCGGGCGTGTCCGGTAAGCTTGGACTAGGTTACAATTCCAAGTATTTGGTGGCGCAGGGTTCTGGCTTTGGCCGCTACTACCCGGATCCGCTTTTGCCGATGCCTAAGGCCTATGCTCAATATAAGGACGTGACTCCGGTTGATTATGCCTGGGTAGCCGGTGTTTCTGGTACGGTGGAACTTAAGACGTCGCACCATTTCTCTATGGCGTCGAATATCAGTTCCGTTTATGGTGAATACGAACTGAAGGACGGAAAGTCGCTCCCGTGGGAAGCCAATTCCCGTTTGGACATTTTGTCTCACTTCCGTTATTACCCGCGTAAGGACTCGATTATCTCGGTAATCATTACGCACCATGCCGCGTTACACCGTCCGTTGTATTACTACGAGATTACGCCGTCTGATATCAAGGATCATTCTAACGGGACTCGCCGCCTGAAGGACTTGAACCAGTTTACGGATATGTTCCGTACCGATGCACGTGTGAACCTTGATCTTGTAGGCGTGAAACCGTTCTCGTGGAAGGCTCGCTTCTTTGTGGAATTGGACAATATCTTTGCTAACCTCGATGTAGATGCCCTTAAATTCTTGGGTGGTGAAAACGCCCGTGAACGTTCCTGGGTGACTCGGGACAAGAACAAGGAGTCTACTGACGGCTACGATCTGGTTCCCTTCATGGCGAAGGGCATGGGTCTTTATCCGCAGTTTGGCGTAGAAATCACTTTCTAAGTGTAGAATTAGTGCTTGCGCACAATTCGTGAGACGCTTTTATTGAATGTTTCCTATGAAGAAATTCGCGAAAAAAACGTTGGCGCTTTTTTGGGGGGCGTTTTTTTGTGTATCCGTATTCGCACATGAGACGGATTCGCTGTTTGTGCCGCCGAAACCCGAAAAGCCGCTGCGTTACTGTTCTTCGGTAAAGAAGTGGATTGACTTTGCCACGAATGATTCTACGCTCGTTGAAATTACTCGCCTGAAAGGTGTGCGCATGGACTTGCGCTATGCATCTTTCGATAATGTGACTGGCCATGACTTGTATTGCGGCGTGCAGCGCGCCTTTGTGCATAAGGATGCGGCGGCAAAGCTCCGCAAGGCCGTGAAGATTATGGAACGTGAAATGCCGGGGGCTACGCTTGTAATCTTTGATGCTTCGCGGCCGTTGTATGCGCAGGAGGCTTTGCGGAGAACGGTGCGGGGGACGCCCTATTCGGCTTACGTGTCGTCGCCGGCCACGGGCGGGCTCCATAACTTTGGGCTGGCGCTGGATTTGAGCATTACCGATGCCGATGGCAACTTGCTTGACATGGGCACGGACTTTGATTCGTTTGAGCGCTGCGCGGGCGAAGTCGGCGAAGTAGATGCTTTGAAGAGCGGACGGCTCACGCAGCAGCAGGTAGATAACCGTAACAAGCTCCGCAAGATTATGAAGGCGTCGGGCTGGGTGCCGCTCGGCAGCGAGTGGTGGCATTTTAATGCCTACCCGAGTAAATACGTCCGCGAAAACTACCCTAAGTTCCCGCTGTAGTTTGTTTGTAATCCTGTTTTGAAGTTTTGTACGGACCAATGGGCGCTTTTTCTCAAGTTGGCCTGTACGAAATATATTCTTGGGCTCTTTTTTGATGCGTTTTTCGTAAAGGTACAGGCTAAACAAATGCTTTTGTTGATTTGGCCTGTACAGCTATTCAATTTCCACTTTGATTTCTACGTTCTGCACCCAGGGCTTGGCGCCGTTGATGATGGGGGAGAGTATTTTGCGTACAGGCGCTAGGTCCTGGGTCTTGATGTAGAGCTTGGCCCAGTGGGTGTTTTGGACCACGGGGACAAATGCATCGACGGGGCCGAGTACCATGAGCTTCTTGTCGGCGCGGAGGAGCGATTCCAGGCGTTCCATGGTATGGCGCAACAAATCTTCGTCGCGGCTGCCGCAGCTGATTTCGACGAGCTTGCAGAAAGGCGGGTAGAAGGCGGCGCGCCGGTCTTCCATTTCCTTATTGGCAAATCCAATGTAGTCGTGGCTCACGGCAAACTGCATAATGGGTTCGCTGGGTTTGAGAGTCTGGATCAGCACTTGCCCTTCGCCACCGGCACGACCCGCGCGCCCTGCAGTCTGACTCAGGAGCTGGAACAGTCTTTCGGTAGAGCGGAAGTCGGGAATGCCGAGACCGCTATCGGCGCCAACGACCCCGACTAATTGCACGCCCGGAAAGTCGTGGCCCTTGGCGACCATCTGTGTTCCGATCAAAACATTATATTCGCGGTTGCGGAAGGCGTCCAGAATCTTTTCGCTGGCGCCTACATTCTGGGTGGTGTCGCGGTCCATGCGGATGACTTTCGCATTTGGAATCCACTCGTTGATTTCTTCTTCCAACATCTCGATGGCGCCGCCCACAAACTCGTAAGTTTCGGCGCCGCAGGCGCTACACGGTGTATTCACCGGGTAAAGGGCGGCGCAGTAGTGGCACATGAGAGAGCGGTATTGCTTGTGGTACACCAGCGGAATGTGACAGTGCTTGCAGTAAAGTGTTTCGCCGCATTCGGTACACACGCGCATCTTCGAGAAACCACGGCGATTCATGAGGATAATCGCCTGATCGCCACGCTCGATGCAATCGGTGAGCGCCTCGCGCAGTGTGGGCGAAAGCAAGATTCCCTTTTGCTGGCGCATCTTGCTCATGTCGACGATGTCTACTTTCGGGAGCGGCGCCTGGGTGGCGCGTTCCTTGAGCGTGACCGTCTTTAAATTATTCGCCTTCGCGTTGTTGAATGTTTCGAGGCTTGGCGTTGCGCTGCCGAGCACCACGAGGGCGCCGTACTTGTACGCCAAATGAAAAGCCATTTCGCGGGTGTGGTAACGCGGCGCCGGGTCTTGCTGCTTGAACGATGTGTCGTGTTCTTCGTCGAGAATCACCAAGTCGAAATCGAACGGAGCAAGAATCGCGCTGCGGGTGCCGAGAACGACTTGCGTGTCGCCCTTTAAAATCGAGACGTAGCCTTCGCGTTTTTTAGGAGCCGAAAGCGCGGAATGCAAAACCACAATCGGGACTTGCAGAAAATCTTCGAAGCGCTTGAGTGTTTGCGGTGTGAGTCCGATTTCAGGTACGAGAATCAAAACCTTCTTGTGGCGCTTCAAGGCCTCGCGGGCGAGCTCCTGGTAAACGCGTGTTTTGCCCGAGCCTGTAACGCCATGAAGCAGTACGCCGCGGAATCCGTCTTTGTCTAGTTCTTCGCTGAGCGTATTGAATGCGTTAGTTTGTTCTGAAGTTAATGCCGGCGCATTCGGGGACGTAGACCCTTGGGGCTTAAGCGAGGGGGAGGCTTCCCCCTTTGTACAACGAACATGGATTGCTTCGTCGCCTTCGGCTTCTCGCAATGACGTTGCGAGGTTATACTGCGCGGGAGCTTGCTCACGCATTGGATAACCGATGCAGTCATGCGCTTTGCGCAATGACGTGTATGCGGCTAGGTACTTCTCGAAGTCGGCGGGCCAGAAGACGAACAGCGCCTTCATTGGTGTGCTAATGTAATACCGCGCCGTCCATTCGAGCGTTTCCATGTAGCGTTCGCTAAAGCGGTAGCCCGACTGGTGCGGGTATGCGGGGCGCACGTCAAATTTAGGGCGTTCCTGGTGGACTTTGGAGACCACGGCGAGCGCCGGCTTTTTACGGGTGGCAAACTGAACCCAGACAACGTCTCCGCGCTTGAGGCTTACTCCGGCGGGCACTCCGTAGGTATATACGTCGGGCGCCATGGGAATGTATACCTCGCAAAAATCCGTCAGCGAGGCGGATTTGAGCTTTTGGTGAACCTCTTCGGGCGCGATAAGTTTTGGGATTCGTTTTGTCACGGGCTAAAAGATAGTTAATACCGCAAAAAGCGCCTATTTTGCAATCTTTTTTGTTTCAAAAAACTTTTTTTGTTAGATTATAGTATGCAAATCCCCTTTGGGACTTGCCATACTATTGGAGATCTCTATGAGCTTATTTGACGCCTTTAAACCGAAGTGGCAAAATTCCAACCCCGAAAAGCGACTGGAAGCGATCGCTGAATTGGGCGCGGACAACCAGGATGTCCTGGAACGCATTGCCGAGTCCGATACCGATGCCTCTGTAAGGATGGCTGCCGTTAAGAAGTTGACGATTATTGCTTCATTGAAGAAGATTTCGGAGAACGATTCCGATGAAGATGTGAAGCGTGCGGCAAAGACTCGCTATTTGGAAGAAGTGGTCAAGAAGCTTAAAAATGAGGCCCAACCGAGTGCCGAGGATCTAGCTTATCTGCAAGATGTTAAGGATACGCATTATGCCGAAGACCTGCTTAAGGGTGTCAATACCTCGGGTCTCGTTCGTGCCGAACTCGTGAAGATTTGTACCAAGCAGTCGATTCTTGCCCTTGCCGCTAACCGCGACTTGGACGAGGATATCGCAATGACGGCTGCACGCAAGGTGACCTCTGATTCCTTGCTCCAGGATATTGCAAAGAACTCCAGACAGCCCGAAGTTCGCAAGGCTGCAAGTGAAAGAATCCGCGCAAGGAAAGACGCTGAAGACAACGGTAAAAAGGCGGCCGAACTCTTGGCGAGCAAGCGCGATGCTCTTGTACAGCAGGCTCATTTCTTGGCAGCACAGAAGGACCCCCTGTCTGTCAAGTCCCAGTTTGAATCTCTGATGGAAGAAGCAAAGAAACTTGGCATGGGCGACAAGCAGGCGACCATCGACGAAGTTTATGCAAGCTTCAAGAAGTTCTGCGACGAAGCCGATGCCGCACGCATCGCTGCCGAAAAGGCCGAAGCCGAAAAGCAGGCAAAGATTGCTTCTCTCACGGCTGCTCTCGAAGAACTTGAAACTTTGATTTCTGAAAACAAGGTGGCTGATAATGCTGAACGTGTGGATGCCATTCTTGCTGAATGTGCCGAAGGCAAGTCCTTGATGGATGCTGCCTGGACTAAGCGTTACAATAATGCCTCCTTCAAGGTGCAGGACTTGCGCAAGGTGAAGGAAGTGGTGGTGGATGTGCCCGAAGCGACTGATGAATCGGTGCGACCGGAACTGCTGGAACGCCTTAAGGCCCTTGCGGATTCTGACGCTAACGACATGACCAAGAAGCATTTGCATGCCATTGTCCGCGAATGGGAAAAGCTCCCGCTGCTCGAAGGCGAAGACCCGATGCTGCAGAGCTACAATGCGCTCCGCAATACTCTTTCGATTAAGATTACCGCTTACGAAGAAGATTCCCAGAAGCGCATCGAAGAAAATTCTGCAAAGCTCAAGGCCATTATTGAAAAGGTAAAGGCCCTTGACGAAAATGAAGACTTCCGTGAATTGAACAAGAAGGTTCGCGAATTCTACCAGCAGTGGAAAGAAATCGTGGGTGAAAACAAGTTCAAGTATCACGACTTGTGGCAGGAATACAAGGCTGCAACATCTCGTTTCCAGGAAATGCAGCAGTGGGAAAACTGGCATAACGAAAAGGACCGCGACGACCTGCTCCTTGAAATGGATGAACTCACCAAGGAACCCGGTAGCCAGGCTGTTCTTGCCAAGCTCAAGGATATTACGAACCGCTGGAAAGAAATCGGACCTATCTCTGCAGCCAAGTTGCAGGAATACCGTGACCATTTCCAGAGCAACTACGAAAAGATCAAGGATAACTGCGCCGCCTTTATCGAAGAGATGACTGCGGAACGTCAGAAGAACTTGGCCGACAAGGAAGCTCTTTGCGCAAAGATCGAAGAACTTGTCAAGAACACGGAAATGTTCTGGAAGGACAAGTACAAGGCCATGCAGGAAATCCAGGAACAGTGGAAGTCCATTGGCATGGTTCCCAAGGAAAACGTGGCTGCCCTGACGGAACGTTTCAAGGCTGCAACGGCCGCTTACTATGCTCAGCATAAGGAAAACCTGAAGGCCGAAGACGAAAACCGCGAAGCCAACTACGAAAAGAAAGTTGCCCTTTGCATGGAAGCCGAAGCCCTCAAGGAATCCAACGATTGGAATGCGACTTCGAACAAATTAAAACAACTCCAGGAATCTTGGAAGGCCGTGGGCCCTGTGCCCAAGAGCAAGTCTGACGAAATTTGGAACCGTTTCCGCACCGCATGCGATAGCTTCTTTGAAAAGAAGCGTGCCCACTTTGAAGAAATGGACGCCTCGAAGCAGAAGAATCTGGAAGCGAAGACCGCCATTTGCGAAAAGTTGGAAGCAATGGAAGCTGCAGGCCAGGGTTCTCTTGATGAACTGAAGGCTACGGAAGCTGAATGGAAGGCTGCCGGCATGGTTCCGAAGGAATCTATCGAAGCTATCAGCAACCGTTACAATACTGTGTACAACAAGATCTTGGAACGTCTGGCTCATGCCGATTCCACCTTGGCAGAAGGTCTTGGCGCAATCAAGGAAAAGAAGAACGCCATGATTGAAAAGGTTCGCCAGTTTGCCGAAAGCGCTGGCTCTAACCAGCTTGCAGACGCCGTTCGTGAACTCCAGAAGGAATGGCGCGAACTTGGATTCTGCGGTATTGAGGATATGGACCTTTACAAGAAGTTCCGTGAAGCTTGCGATGACTTCTTTACTCGCCGTCGCGACCAGCTTGATATTCAGGAACAGGCTCGTCAGAACAACTTGCAGAAGAAGCTGTTGCTCTGCGAACAGGCCGAAGACTTGCTGACCGACTTGAACGAACAGACTGTAGGTGCGTCGATGAACAAGGTGAAGCACCTGCGTCGTTTGTGGAAGGAAGTGGGTGCTGTGCCTCGTGAACATTCCGAAAAGACATGGCAGCGCTTTAACACCGCTTGCGACAAGGTGTTCGCCTTTGGCCGCAAGGACAAGGAAGAAGCTCCGGCTGCCGCTGCTCCGGTAGAAGCATAAATAGTTTGGAATTTGAAAAAAGAGGATGGCGGTAAGCTGTCCTTTTTTATAATGTGAACTGCGCTTGGATTTTTTTTTATTTTTAGCTCTGAAATCTGAATTCTTAATTCTGAATTGAAAATGCAATTTCCTCCTTGGACAAGTATTGACGATGCTGCGCGCCTGCTTCATGATGGGCAGGTGGTCGCGATTCCTACCGAAACTGTTTATGGCCTTGCGGGCAATGCTTATTTGCCGTCGGCCTTGGCTCAGATTTTTGCGATTAAGGAACGTCCGACTTTTGATCCGCTGATTGTGCATATTTGCGAAATCGCTCAGTTGGCCGATGTCGCGGAGAATATTCCGGACGCGGCTTATGCCTTGGCGAAAGCTTATTGGCCGGGTCCGATGACGATGATTTTGCCCAAGAAAGACTGCATTCCCGATTTGTGTACCAGCGGGCTCCCGTCGGTAGCGGTGAGATTTCCCTCGCATCCGGTAGCGCAAGAGATTATCTGGAAGGCAGGCGTGCCTCTGGCGGCTCCGAGTGCGAATTTGTTCAAACATGTGAGCCCGACAACGGCTGAACATGTGGCGGCACAGCTTGCTGACCGCGGCCTCGCTGGCATTGTAGATGGCGGCCCCTGCGACGTGGGCGTTGAAAGTACGATTGTATCGTTGGTGGGCGAGCCGACGGTACTCCGGCCGGGCGCCGTGACGCCAGAGATGATTGCTAAAGTCATCGGTGATGTGAAAATTAAGGAATCGACTTCGAAGCCGGGGCAAGCGATGGCCGCGCCGGGGCAGTGCGATACGCACTACCGCCCGCAGGTTCCGCTTCTTTACGGTGAAATTCCCGCTGGTTTTACGCTTCCGGAACACTGCGTGCGGATTGCCTTCGGCAATCGCCCCGGCGTGATTCCTGCGACGCTAAATCTGTCTGAAAGCGGCAATATGCTAGAGGCGACAGCAAAGCTGTACGCCTACATGCACGACTTGGATGACCCCAAGTACGATTTGATTCTAGTCGACCCGATTCCGAATGTCGGCGTCGGGATGGCGCTGAATGATAGGCTTAAAAGAGCCAGTATCAAGGCATTGTAGTTCAGAATTCGGAATTCTGATTTCGGAATTATATCAACTCTGAATTCTGAAATCTGAACTCTGAATTATTTTTTCAGGATAGCGCGGAGCTCGTCGGCGGCGCGCTGCAAGTCGTCGTTGATGATGACGTATTCGTACTTGCCCTTGGTCTTTGCAAATTCCATTTCTTTCTTAGCGTTTGCAAGGCGGAGCTGAATCACTTCTTCGCTGTCGGTACCGCGACCGCGCAGGCGCTTTTCGAGTTCTTCTTCGCTCGGCGGCAAAATCAGAATGCCTGTGGCATCGGGGTAGACCTTGTCAAAATTCACCTTGCCAAAAACGTCGAGGTCGAAAATTACGCGGTTGCCTTCGGCAAGCGTCTTCTCGACAAAGCTCTTGGGCGTGCCGTAATAATTGCCGTGGACTTCGTTCCATTCGATCAGGCCATCTTCCTTGATGAGCTTTTCGAATTCTTCTTTGGTCTTGAAGAAGTAATGGACTCCGTCAACTTCACCTTCACGCGGCTTGCGCGTCGTGGCGGAGATAGAATACTTGATGTCTGGAAAATCCTTGATGACCAAATCCTTGAGGGTGGTCTTGCCTGCGCCGCTAGCGGCACTCATGACGAATAGTTTGTTCTTCATAAAAATCCTACTATGGATTGCTGCTCCTTCGAACCTAACTCTACTAAAGCAACAAGTTGCTAAGTATCGTATATCGGGGCTATGCCCCTCGCAATGACGTTTTTTTTTCATTCCACATCACACATTCCACATCATTTTTTGTCTTCGATGTAGAGCGGACGCTGTTTGACTTCGTCGTAAATACGGCCAATGTATTCGCCCATAATACCGATGCACATGAGCTGCACTCCACCGAAGAATACGATGGCGGTCATGAGCGATGCCCAGCCGGGAACGGTCGTGGCGGGGCTCAGAAACTTTTCGAGAATGGACCAGATGAATACGCCTAGGCCGACGATTGTTGCGAACATTCCCGCATAAAAGCTGAGCTTGAGCGGCGCGGAGCTGAATCCGGTAATGCCGTCGAGGGCGAGGCGCACCATCTTCTTGAACGGG
>JAFZOV010000040.1 GCA_017550445.1 Fibrobacter sp. | reverse complement strand
TCGGCCCTTCCTTATAAGCACATTCGCGTAGAGACCCCGGGGCGATTATCGCTATCGTAGCCGCATTGCCCTCCGAATCTACATCTGCCGAATCTTCGACAATCACATAGTCTTCGGTGGTCGTGACCAAACAGACTTCACCTTCGGCCTTGGAAATTTTTCCGGTACTATCCGTAACACCGCCTGCCCCAAGGATACCCTTGGCGTAGCCATCGGCTTGAGCCAGCAGTTCGCTATGTTTGCTCCAATCGGCAGCGGGATATTCACTAGTGGCAACATCTGCAGGCTTGACCACATCCACTGTAGAATCGGAACAATCCACATACAGCGTATCGCCAGTTTTCGAGGTAACCTTGGCAGAACCGGATTCTTGCGGATCGCCGAACTGGACCTCAAAACTCCCCAACGGCAACGAATCGATTACAAAATGTCCCGTGCTATCGGGCACCACAAAGCGATCAAGCCCCGCAATACGAATCACCGGAGCAGAATCCCCAAGAATCACATACCCTTCGATCGACGAAAGTTCGCCAAGCTTAAGCGTATCAATCTTGGAACCAGCGGAATCGAGCTTCAAATTCTGAACGGCACCCGACGCAGACGTTCCATCTACATGACGGGCTTCAATCGTATAGGAACCTGGTTCCATGGGAATTTCAACAAAGCCCTTCTCATCCGCCTCTTTCCATTCGGCCAAACGTTTACCATCGGAAAGGTAATCTTCTGGCAGGGCACGCACGCGGGCATAGGCGGCAGGGTTCCCAGCAAGTTCAATCTGCAACGTGATAGCGATTGTGGATTCGGCTTCGGTACCGCCAGCCACATCCTTTTTGTCGTTGCTGCAAGCCGAAAGCATACCCGCACCAATCAATGCGGCAAGGCCAGCGCCCAGCGTTCTAAACAAAATAAACTTACGCATATTCACCCCCAACCATCGCTTCACCCAGCTCTTGCTCTTGAGCAACAACAGTTTCGTCGGCGATTTCCATTCCGCGAATTCGGCGCTTACGGCCTCTACGCTGCGGCGGCGGATACGGGTCCGAAAGCGGGAACAGCTGCATTCCCAGCTGGAACACGCGATTGGGCTTGGCGCACTGCCCCACCTTCGCAAGAATTTCTCGACGGAAACGGCGCACCATTTCGACCAGTTCCTTGTAGGTATCCTCGTCACAAGCGAAAGCCAGCGTAGACAAGTTGCGTTCGTCCCTGCTGAAGCGGTCCATGGCATCTTGCGCCACATTCAAGTTCTGCTGAATGTAAGAATTTACCGCCGTATTGAACGATTCAGAGCCGCTCGAAATCAAGCCCTGCGTCTGTTCGTAAAAACCTGTCTGTTCGTTCTTCTTGATCATCGACAGGCGTTCAAGCAAAGCAATCGACGACTTCACCTGCGACGCCGTAATCGGCGGACGCACCATCAAACCGAGAGCAGCATCGTCACCCACGTACGGGTAAAAAGTCACCAGTTCGCGAATCACCGCATGGTACCAGTGGTCAAAGTATTCGAACTGGTCCTTCGCCACGTTTTCGACCTTGCACTCCTTAGTCGCCACAAGCTTTTCCAGATACTGGCGGCTTTCGGAATGGTTCTTCGCCTGGTTGAACGCCACCATGTCGGCAAAGTAAGCCTTTTCGCGGGCATCGCTACAGAAGATATCTGCAAAAACCGACACCAATCGGCTTGTCAAGTTGCGCTTGCCCTGCAAAATCTTGTTGAACATCGACGCATCGAAACCCGCCCGCTCAGCAATGTAGCGGTGACTGAAACGCCAATCTCCCTTGTGACGTTCCTCGTAAGCGTCGCGCAAAAACTCG
This sequence comes from Fibrobacter sp., assembly GCA_017550445.1. Next base: position 366 of record JAFZOV010000040.1, on the reverse strand, counting down.
CGATAGTTCAGGTATTCAAAAAGGTTCACCATAGCCAAAATCCCAAAATGATTGCTCCCAAACGGTTCATTAGGCAATATAACTTATTTTGGCGTAAAAGTCCACACTTTCCGCAATAAAAATGTCTACAGTAGATTTAAATTCAGAATTCTGATTTCAGATTTCAGAGTTATTAAAAAAAATTCCGAACTCCAAATTCCGAACTCTGAATTATCCTTTTACCGGCTTGGAAACCACCGGGCGAATGCGCTTGCCGCACAGCGTCACGACGATTCCAGCCTGCGCAAACATGTAGTAAGCGGTGTCACGGCTGTTATTCAGCGTAGACTTCGGATCGTAATCGTCCTTGGTCACAAACACTTCGGC
>JAFZOV010000007.1 GCA_017550445.1 Fibrobacter sp. | reverse complement strand
GGACGGGTTCAAGCCGGTGGACATGATGGTGAGCCGCAACTACGACCGCGCCGCTCCGCAGGGTACGGGTACGGTGAAGGTTGGCGGTAACTACGCTGCTAGCTTGATGTCTTTGGCCGAAGCCAAGAAGCTCGGCTACTCCAGCACCATTTACCTGGATGCCAAGGAAAAGAAGTACATCGACGAATGCGGTCCGGCAAACTTCTTCGGCATCAAGGGCAAGAGCTACATCACCCCGAAGTCCGAATCCATTCTGCCGTCTATCACCAACAAGAGTTTGATGCAGTTGGCCGAATACCTGGGCTACACGGTGGAACGCCGCCAGGTTCCGTTCGAAGAACTCGCTGAATTCTCTGAAACCGCCGAATGCGGTACCGCTGCCGTGATTACCCCGATCAAGAAGATTGTGGACCCGGTCGCAGGCAAGGAATTCACTTACGGCGACGGCAAGAATCCGGGCCCGGTTTGCACGGAACTCTTCACGAAGTACACCGCTATCCAGTTCGGTGAAGCCGAAGACCCGTTCGGCTGGACTGAAGTGGTTGACGTGTAGTTTAGACGAAAGAACGGGCTTCGCCCTACAGACGAGAGACGAAAGAATCTTGAACTGAAATGTTGCGAAGCCTACTTTAGTTAAGATTCTTGAATCCTGCGGCTTTTTGTTGCAGGATTTTTTTATTCCGAATTCTGAATTAATTTAGGCGTTCTTTAAGCCGCGTGTACCTTCGGGTGCTGCGGCTATTTCTTATGGCTTGGTGGAAGGCGCCGGGGGCCGATAGTATCCATACGTGGCCTTTTGCGCGTGTGATAGCGGTGTAGATGAGGTTGCGCTGCAGCATTATGTAGTGGCTCACGTCGAGTACCACGATGACGGCGGGGTATTCGCTGCCCTGGCTCTTGTGGATGGTGCAGGCGTAGGCGAGTTGCAGTTCGTCGAGTTCTTCGTCTTGGTAGGTGACGAGTTTTTCGTCGAAGAAGACTGCGATTTTACGCTTTTCTTTGTTGATGCTGTAGACGGTGCCGATGTCGCCGTTGAACACGTTCTTGTCGTAGTTGTTCTTGATTTGCATGACACGGTCGCCGACACTCCATTCGATGCCGACCATCTTGTGGCGCGGAACGCCCGGGTTCAGCAGATTTTGCAGGAACGGGTTCAGCTCGATGATGCCGAGCGGACCTTTGCGCATGGGGACAAGAATCTGCAGGTTGGTTTTGAGGTCAATGTCGATTTTGCTACGCACGCCGCTTGCGATGAGTTGCTGTAAATGTTGCTTGGCTTCATCGGGTGTTTCGAAGGGGACAAAGTGAAAGTTCGGGCCTTCGATAGGCGACGGCGTAATGCCTTGGTTGATTTTTGCGGCTTTGTCGGCGATGTCGTTGCCGCCGCTTTGCCTGAAGATGTGCTGCAAGCGCACGCAGGGAATGCGGGGGCATTTGAGCAAGTCGTTGAGCACGTTGCCGGGGCCTACACTCGGGAGCTGGTCGGCGTCGCCCACGAACACGATGCGGGCTGAATCGGGGACTGCTTCGAGGAGCGAGGCCGCAAGCCAGGTATCGACCATGCTGAATTCATCGACGATGAGCAAGTTGCAGTCGAGCTTATTCAGTTCGTTGCGGTTGAATTTCTTGGTGATGGGATCGACGTCAAGCAGGCGGTGAATGGTGTAGGCTTTTTCGCCGCAGCAGTCGCCCATGCGCTTGGCAGCGCGGCCCGTGGGGGCGGCGAGCAGAATGTTTTCGCCCATTTTGCGGGCAAGGTGTAGTATGCCTTTGAGAATCGTCGTCTTGCCGGTGCCGGGACCGCCGGTGATGATGCAAATCTTGTGTGCGGTCGCGAGGCGAATGGCTTCGCGCTGCACCGGGTGAAAGCTGAATTTGTGTTCGCGTTCCCAGTCAACTAATTCGCGTTCGAAACCGTAGGTGGGCAGTTCGTTTTCGTTGAGTCTGCGCTTGATGATTTCGGCGATTTTCTGTTCCGCGTTGTCAAGCGGCGGGTAGAAGCAATCGTCGCCGTGGCGCTTGATGCGACCAGCATCGCAAATGCGCTGGAATTGGCTGAAAAGATTTTGGATGGCGTCGTCATCGGTGACGTCGATGCGGAGATTCTTGAGCGTGCGTCCGATTAAATCGTTGCTCGGCAAGTAGCAGTGACCATCAGAAAGCGACGCTTCTTGCAGCGAGTAGAGAATCGCTTCTTGCAAACGCATGGGGCTGTCTTTGGGGATGCCCACCTTCATTGCGATTTCGTCGGCTTTCAAGAATCCGATTCCCCAGACTTCTTCGCAGAGAATGTAGGGGTTCTCGCGGATTTTGCTGATGGTGTCTTGCCCGAATTTCATCCACAGCTTTTTCGCGACGCTGCCCGTGATGTCGTGATTGTACAGGAACAGCAGAGTTTCGCGGCTGTGGCGGTTTTCTTGCCAGCGGGCGAGGAATTCTTCGACTTTTTTCGCGGAGAGCCCTTTGATTTTCTTTGAGCGGAAACGGTCGGGTTCGTAGTCGAGAATGTCCTGCAGTTCATCGCCGAAGGCATCGACAATCGCCTGCGCGGTCTTGGGGCCTATCCCTGGGAAAAGTCCGCTGCCAAGGTACGCGGCAAAGTTCTTGTGGGCGGTCTCGACGATTTCGAAATGCTTGGCTTGGAACTGCTCCCCGAATTTTGGATGACGCCCCCAGTCGCCTTCGAATCGCAAGTTCTCGCCGACGGAAAGATCGGGTAGGGTGCCCGTAACGACCACCACTTTCTTGGTGCTACTATCAATAAGCCGCAGCACGGTGAAGCCGTTCTGCGGACTATGAAAGGTGATGGATTTAACGGACCCTTCGAGAATCACTTATTAGGAGCGTGGTTCAGGGTTGTTCTTGCCTAGGGTTCTGTTTTCGTCCCAACGGTCAGCGTCGTAGCCCTTGAGGTTTGAAAGAGCCTTGCCGCGCTTGACGAGGAAGAATCCAAGAACGCCTGCGCAAATGATAGCGAGAAGGATTGCTGTGTTGTAGTTGAGACCGAAACCGAGCGGAGCGCCCTTCAGGTTGTCGGGGCTAACCCAAAGAATGTAGTCGCTGGTAATGAAGGCCATGAACATGCACGGGATAAGTGCAATCCAAAAATTCTTGTTCTTGCTGCGCAGATACACGACTGCGACGCAAAGGCTGCAAACGGCCATGAGCTGGTTGCTCCAGCTAAAGTAATTCCACAGGATGTTGAATCCTTCGGGGTTCAGGTTGCTCCAGAAAATGATGGCGGCGCAGATGGCGAACATCGGAACGGTCAGGAGCAAACGGTTCTTGACAGAGGTCTGTTCCATGCCGGTGAGTTCTGCAATTGTGAGGCGCAGGCTGCGCAGGCTCGTGTCGCCACTGGTGATGGCGAGAACAATCACGCCCACGACCACGAGAATCGAAATCGGAGCCCAAGGAATCACGGTAGAAACGAGGATGCTCAAAACCTTGACGCCCGAAGCGCCGGTCAAGAGTTCCGGCATCTGGTGGTAAATGAACATGCCACCGGCTGCCCAAATCATCCCGATCAGGCCTTCGATAATCATCATGCCGTAGAAGGTCTGGCGACCTGTCTTTTCAGAAACTTCTGTGCGGGCGACAAGCGGGCTCTGCGTGCTGTGAAAACCGCTAATGATACCGCAAGCAATCGTCACAAAGAGCATCGGGATAATCGGCTGACCGGCCGGATGCTTGTGGAAGTTGCTCATGATGTCGCTGAAGCAGAAGTTATCGAGAACGTTCAAGTTCGGGACGATTCCGATGAAAATGGCGAGCGAGGCAAGAATCAGGAGTGCTCCGAAAATCGGGTAGATGCGGCCGATAATCTTGTCGATGGGGAAGAAGGTGCTTGCGAAGTAGTAGGCGAAAATGCAGGCGACTGCAACCCAGAACAGCGTGGGCGATACGTGGCTGCCGACAAGAATCGGAGTGTTCACGAGTGCGGCGGGCGTGTTGGTGAATACGGCTCCCACAAGAATAAGCGCAACCGAAATCAGCGTCATCACGACCTTGGCCGGGCCCTTGCCCAGGAACTTGTGCGAAAGAGCCGGTACGTTGTAGCCGTTGTTGCGCATGCTGATCATTCCGCTAAAGTAATCGTGTACAGCACCGCCAAGCACGTTACCGATAGGGAGCAGAATAAAGACGATGGCGCCGAACTTGATGCCCAGAATCACGCCAATCACAGGACCGATGCCTGCAATGTTCAAAAGCTGGATGAGCACGTTTTTCCAGTGTGCCATGGGCACGCGGTCAACGCCATCCGGGTTTTCGAGGGCGGGAGTCTTGCGGTCATCGGGGCCGAAGACACGTTCAACGAATTTTCCGTAAGTAAAGTATCCGCCGATAAGAATCGCGATACCGATCAGGAATGTAATCATGTTATGCCTTCTTTTTAAGGTTTGTTTTTAATTTTTAAAAATCTTCGCTGTTGCTTGCCTGTTCTTCTGCAGAATCATTTTCTGCAGGGACGTCGTTCATCATTTCAGCATCAGTGTTGGTGTTCCAGTCTTCTTCTGAATTTTCTGTTCCAGACCAAGAGTCTGCGCTGGATTCTGTTGACGGCGCTGAAGATGTATAAGTCGACTTTGTCGTGGCTTGTTGAGACGTTCCCTTTTGCTTTGCAATATCTGCAGGCGAAGGATCTTCGCCAAATTGCTGTCTGAAGTAGAGTACGTTTGTAGTGAAGCTGGACTTGCCTGCGTAATCGAAACCTACGACCGGATGGAACGCCTTGCCGATCTGGAAGGCGACTTCGAGGCCGAAGCGGAAACCGTTATTTCCTTTGACGGTGATGTCGGGTTGAATTTCGCTTGTCCTAAAGTTGCTGTAAGCGTCGGTTTGGTAGAGCTCACCGTAAGAAAGCATTTCTGCGCTCTGGTAACCAAGCGACATCATGACTTCGAAGAAGTCGAAGGGCTTGTAACCGATAACAAATGAGAAATTGTGAGTGGAAATGTCAAGATCCAGTTCGCCTTCGAATTTGTCGGGACGATAGCCGATGCTGCTGGAATTGTAGCCGTAAACAACGCTCACGTTAAGGGGTTGTGCGGCTTTGGGCAACATATACTGGAAAAAGTGGCCGAAACTGTATTGAAACCCGATGCCGAACAGGCTGAACTTGCGCAATTCGCTGATGGGGGGAAGGTACATAAAGCGGAGAGCGGCGCGGAAGTGGTAAAAACCAGCTCCGAACTGTAGGTACGGGTAGGTGAATACGCCGAGCCCGTTCAGTGTCTTGTTTCCGTAAACGAAGTCCGTTGGGTCTGTACTTTCAGGACTCATATCACGATGGTCTCCAAAAATGGTTGGCAACTCGTATTCAACGTCTTGTCCAAAAAAGCTATAGGATTCGGTGTATTTCTTGTCGTCGTCGCCGATGGGGATAATTGAAAACGGGAGACCCGCTTCGAAGGTGAAACTTTGTGGAACGGTGGCGCTTACGTACCAGTTGCTGTTCAGTACGTTGCCGAGATTGTTTATAATCGGCTTAACGTAACCGGAACGTTCTCCATATCGGGAATCGAACGCGGACATGGATTCAAATTCAGAGGCCCAGCCATTTTCATCCATTGCGGATGTTGCGGCGGCCCCCATTAATAATGCTGCTAGAAATAACTTTTTCATACCGCGCCAATAATAGCAATATTAGGGGCGCGGCTCAACGAGACTAGAACTGGTATTGTATTGAAACCGTGGCTAAAACGAAAGTTTGCCACAGGTACGGGTCTATATCATTGTTTTCGATGCGGGAACAATGTACGTTCTTGAACCAGCTTTCGTAAAATTTAATGGCGGGAACCATCGCGATATTATCGGTGATGTAATAATGGATGTTGGCGATAAAGGCGACTGCGGATCCCATGAATTCGGTATTGTACGCTTTATCGCCAAAGATGGTCGCATTGTCTGATTTAACACTGTTGTATGCGTAACCTACCCCAAGTCCGATTTGGAAAAAATCGGGGTAGAATAGGTTGTATGTAGCCTCCAAGCTGAAACGCCAGATTCTCGTGTCCTGCTTGTAGGATTCGTCCAGAAATCCGCCAAGAACTTGTTCAGAGGTCCAATACTGGAAACCCAGCCCGAAGGTGAATGCTCCAAGGTTTACACCAAGCATAAAGTCTGGAGTGGCAACGAATTCTAGTGCAGGAGGGTGGATGCTTCCCTTGACTCCGGCAGAGTCTTTGCCGGTAACGACATGCTTGTTGAAGTCGCCCTTTGAAACTTGCGCTCCAAAGCCTGCGCTTACATAGTAGGTGCGCGGCCAGTAATAATCTTCTGCAAAGGTGAAACCTGCCAACAGGCAGACGAACAGTGCGATGATCTTCATTTTTTTCATTTTTAACCCCTAACCTCTAACTTTTACTTGCTCGCGTAATAGAACATGGCGTCGATGCACTTCTTGGCGGCGATGCGCACGCTCTCTTCGAGTTCCACATGCTGGGCCTTTTCCGGATGACGCAAGGTTTCCAAAATGTTTTCGAGCGAATTCGACTTCATGTACTTGCACATGCTGCAGCTACCGATGAATGTCTTTTTCGGAAATTCGTACTGCATACGTGCGTTCAGACCGCATTCGGTGAGCAGGAGGAACGGTGTGCCTTCGGGCTGTTCCTTGATGTAGTTTACCATCTGGCCGGTGCTGCCCACGTAGTCGCTAAGGAGGGCGACGCCCGGGTGGCATTCGGGGTGGCTTACCACCTTGAGTCCCGGGTTCTGGCTGCGGAAGAAGTTGATGAGTTCGGAATCGTAGGTTTCGTGAACATAGCAGCAACCGCTGTGGAGTACGATTTCTTTCTTGATGCCGCGCTTCTGCATTTCGTCAATGAGGTTCTGACCCATGAGACCGTCGGGAACGAACACGATCTTGTCGTTTTCGAGGCTCGACACAATCTTCATCACGTTGCTGCTCGTGACGCACACGTCGCAGTTGGCTTTCACGTCGGCGGTGGTGTTGATGTAGCAGACGAAAGTGTGGTCGGGGTACTTTTCACGGAGAGCCTTGACTTCGGCACCGGTAATGGAGTCGGCGAGGCTACAACCCGTAAGCGGGCCCGGAATGAGCACGTCCTTGGTCGGGTTCAAAATCTTCGCGGTTTCGCCCATGAAGCGCACTGCAGAGAACACAATTGTCTTGGCGCTCACCTTGGTGGCGTCCTGGCTCAGCTTGAAGCTGTCGCCATCGTAGTCGGCAACACCCAGGATGATTTCGGGGGCCACATAGCTGTGGGCGAGGATCACTGCATCGCGTTCTTTTTTCAGCTCGTTGATTTCGTTGATGAGGGGGAGCATCTGTTCGCACTTTTCCATGGAATAGGTGCAAAGGACGGCGCCCGGCTGAATGGTGCTAAGACGTTTATAAAGTTCTTCTGCTGTCATACCCCTAAATATAGCAAATTGTAAAAATATTCCTATATTTGTGGTAGAAAAGTTTCCTGTGCCCTGAAAAGCCCATGCGAGAGCCCTACTGGGAGACCCGCAAGGAGAGAATCCCGTGAAAGCCGGGGGCGGTCGCGCCGCTGTAAGGGAGGACGAAACCGGCATGAACCAATGCCTGCAAAGGTGTGAAGGAGCCGGGAGTAGGTTGAGCCCCGAGCCAGAAGAACTGTGGGAAACGATTGTTTGAGGAACGATGCGAACGACGTCATTCTACAAAGCTGCTTTTTTAGCGGTACTTTCGGGCTATGTCTGGGGTTATGCCCTTGACGATTCCGAGCCCGTGCAAGATCTCGGTGTGACCGATGTGGTTACCGAGAATGATGTTGTTTTAATAAAAAACTCCAATTACACCGAAATCACTTCTGCTGCTTGGGAAGGAAAGGCTCTTTCTGCGGCAGATTTGCTTGCTACGCTTCCCGGAATTCAGTCTTATAAGCAGGGGGGCGTAGGCAGTTTTCAGACGGTGTCTGTACGTGGCGTAGCAGCCCGTAACATTATGATTTGTGTCGATGGCGTTCCCCTGAACGACGCAAGTGGCGGTGCCGTGAATCTGGGCTCAATCGATTTGAACCAGATGGAAAAAATAGAAGTGTACAAGGGCAATGTTCCGGTGAAGTTTGGAGTGTCGGGAATTGGCGGTGCCATAAACTTTGTCACAAAGAACGCTGTGAAAAAAGGTGGCCGCATCTTGGGCGCTTATGGAAACCATAACTTGTGGGAAGGCTCGTTTCAGGTAAGTGCTCCTGTGGCTGATAGTGTATCTTTTGCTTCTTCTTTTGCGACACGCCATAGCGATAACGACTACGAATACCTGAATCGTAACGGTACGCAGTACAATGATGATGACGATTTTACCGCGACTCGGGAAAATGCCGAGTATACCGATGTATCTGGAAATGTGCAGTTTCGTATGCTGCATCGTAACGGCTATTTTTCGACCGTTTCGGTCACGGCTTCTCGTTACGAAGGAGGCAATCCCGGTAAAGAAGAGCAACAGACCAAAGTCGCTAAATTCGTAGGGGAATCTGCGCTAATGCGCTATGGGCTTGAATCAGTCGGTTATTTTGACGATAAGTTATTCTTGTATGGCGGAATATCGGCACGATTCGACAAGAACCTTTCGAGTTCATATTATCCTCTGGACCATTTGGGCTATACCAATAATATGTTCATGGAGTATGGCGCCGCAACCTACAAGGTAGTCCCTGAAATTTGGGCGGAATGGACTCCGGTAGACCGCATGACGGGCTCTACCCGTATTGCTTTTGAATGGGAGCGTGCCGAGGCTCGTGGCGATTCAAAGGATTGGGCGCTAGATCGTTTGAACTTTCTTGGCTCCGGCGATTTGTACTACCAGCTTTTTAAGTATGCTGGTCTCGGTGGCGAAGGTTCCGTTCATGTGTTGAAGGACCATCTCGATGAAGGCACTTTCGTGTTGCCGACAGGGGGGCGGTCTTTGGAAGAAGCAGAAGATAGGGATGTTACTTTTGCTGGGCGTACCTATGTACGTTTGGGAAACGCTGAAATTCCCGTGATGGGAGAGCTGTCTTTGGGTAGGTTTTATCAGCAGCCTGCACTGATGGAGCTCTATGGAACGTTTCCTGGTGCAATCTCTAATCCGAACTTGAAACGTGAAAAGGCGACCCGTTTCGAGGCATCTGCTCAGTACACGTTCCCGCACAAAAGAACATTGTTGAGAGGTTCTTATTATGAATCGCATATCGAAGATGGAATCTGCTGGGTGATTGTATTGGAACACTTGCGAGCCGACAATATTGCTCGTTCGTTAGTGCGAGGTGTCGAATTGGAGCTGAATAGTAGTCCCGCCAAATTTATGGATGTCGTGCTTCGTGCCACGTTCCAAAAGACGAAGGACCGCTCGAAAGGCCCCTATAAGGGTAATTTGCTTCCGGGTGAACCCGAACAGTCTTACTATGCTGAGACCGTTTTGCATTTGCCGTTACACCTTGATTTTACATGGACTTCTCAGTGGCGGAGCGTTATGTATAGTGACCGCGCCAATCGTATGGATCAGCCTGCTGTGGCGACGCATGGCGCAAACCTTGGATATCAGCCTTTCGACAAGACTCGTTTAGCCTTTTCCGTGGATAATATTACCGACGAAAAGTACCGAAATTTCTATACGCCCTTTCCGATGCCTGGGCGAGAATATAAGTTCACAATCATACAGGGGTTCTAGCCCCCGCGCTTAATTGCGTAAAGCCAGAAAAGGAAAAAAAATGAATAAGATCAAAAAACAGTCTCTTGCCGCTCTCGCTGCATTTGGCCTGACCTTTGGCCTCGTGGCTTGCGGTGACGATTCCAGCTCCAGCGCTTCTGACAAGGTAGACGTATCCTTGACGGGTGTCGTCTATACCAGCGACTACAAAACCGGCGAACTTCGTTGGATCGACAAGGAAGGAAATGTCTCTGAAAAGAGCCTTTCGTTCCATCAGGATTCTAAGGTCGTTGTTGACGGTGCTGACCTCTATGTTCTTGAAGCTATTGGCGCCGACAATATTTCGAAAATCGATCCTGAAAAGTTGGAAACCGAAGGCAAGAAGGCTGTGACATGGCAGGCTTCCCTTGATGACGGTTCTAACCCGATTGACATGGCCTTCGATGATGACGAAGCATGGGTTGCTTTGCAGGCTGCTGACTCTCTGGTCAAGATTTCTACTAAGGATGGCAAGGTTCTCAAGTCGATTAAGACCGGTAAGTTCTCTTACAAGGGCGAAACGACGCCGTACGTGGCTGACATCGAATTGAACGCTGGCAAGCTCTATGTCCTGATGCAGCGTTATACGATGGACCCGACGACCTGGGCAACGACTTATCCCAAGGGCCTCCTCGCCATTTACGATGCATCTACTGGCGACTTGAAGGATACCATTCAGCTGAAGACCAAGAATCCCAAGGCTATCATTATCGATGATGATGCTGTCTATGTGGCTACCCATGGTGAATACAATGCTGCTTCTGGTACCGATGCCGACAAGAAGCGCGGTATTGAAAAGATCAATGAATCCAAGAAGAGTTCTTCGTTGTACATTTCTGGCGAAGAACTTGGCGGTGGTGTAGCTAATGTTGTTGTTGAAGACGGTATCGCTTATGTTGTACTTAACTTGGGCTACGACGAAAACTGGGCTGCCATTACGGAAGTGAAGAAGGTTGATCTTTCTTCCAAGAAGGTTGAAAAGATTAAGGATCTTTCTGATGCTTCGGGAAGCATAGCCGTTGCTGATGGCAAGCTCTATGTGGGTGACCGTGCTGATTCTAAGGTCGTTGTTTGGGATGGCGAGAAGAAGTCCTCTCTCAAGCAGCCGAAGGGTGCTCTTCCGCCGTATAGCATCGCCCTGTTCTAATCAGAACAGAATTAAGGCTCTGTAACTAAATCCATGGCCCTGCGGATCATTTCCGCGGGGTTGTTTGTTTTGGGGGCGTTTTCGCCGAGGTACTGGCGGAACTTGCGGGCGCCAGGCTTGCCGTTGAACAGCCCGTAAATATGGCGCACCAGAATCGTTGCGGGGGTGCCGCGTGCCGATTCCATTTCTACGTAGGGAAGGTAGGCTTCCAGGAGTTCCTTGCGCAACGCAAATCGCGGCGGTTCTTTTTCGCCAAAGATGCGTTCGTCGGCATCGCGCAGGAACCACGGATTTTCGTATGCCTCGCGGCCGACCATGACGCCGTCTAAATCTTGCAGCTGTTCTTGTACCTGGTCAAGCGTCTTGATTCCACCGTTAATCGAAATGTTCAGCTGCGGCATTTCTGCCTTGAGTCGGTGTACCACATCGTATTTCAGCGGCGGAACTTCACGGTTTTCCTTGGGGCTTAGGCCCTTGAGCCACGCTTTGCGGGCGTGGATGATGAACACGCGGCAACCCGCATCGGCGATGGTGCCTACAAAGTCGCGGAAAAATTCCCAGGAGTCAAATTCGTCAACGCCGATGCGGCACTTGATCGATACGGGAATGCTCACGGCATCCTGCATCGCCTTGAAGCAGTCGGCGACCAGGTTCTTGTCTTTCATGAGGCATGCGCCGAAGTTCCCGTTCTGCACGCGGTCCGAAGGACAGCCGCAATTCAAGTTGACTTCCTGGAATCCGGATTCTTCGACCATCTTGCTGCACTTGGCCAAATCGGCGGGATTGCTGCCGCCTAGTTGCAATACGGCGGGGTATTCGAATTCCTGATGGCGCAGGAACTGGTCCGGGTCAGTATGCAGCAGCGCATTGGTCGTAACCATTTCGCTATAAAGCAGAATGTGTTTCGAAAGCAACCGCAAAAAGTACCGTTCGTGACGGTCGGTGCAATCGAGCATCGGGGCAATGGATAATCTGCGGTTGAAATCGAGAGACATAGAGTTTGGAATTTAGAATGTGTTAAACGATACTTGGTGCTTTTGCACCTTAGTAGAGTTATCCTCTATGAGGAAATGTGGAATGTGTAATGAGTAATCTCACATTTCACATCTCACATTTCACATTTTTAAATAAACATCATCGTGTTGAGTTTCGCGCGGTATTTCCACGTCAGTTCATGCTTCGGGCCGAGTACTCCGAACAAAGTAAGCATCGCCTTCTTCGCGGCGCCGTCATTCCATTCCGGAGCTTCTACGTACAAGTTGAGGAACGCCTGCAAGGCGCTTTCAAAGTCTTCGGCGCAGGCGAGCTTGCATGCTTCGTGGTAGACGATAGCTTCTTTACCTTGAACGTCTTTCTTGGCGGCTTCGGCGTGGAAGTCTAAAAGTTCCAGCAGCGATTTTGCCTCGCGGTACTGGTCATCGGCTTCGGTAAATTTTGCGAGGACTTCCTTGGCTTTTTCAGTGTCGCCCATTCCGAGGCTTGCCTTTGCCCACAACAGTTGCAATTTCTTGTCGTCGGGAGTCTTGGCGAGAGCTTCGTCGAGCATCGGGAGCGCCTGATCAAAATTCTTTTGGGCTATCGCGTCTTCAAGAGCCATCTGGAAACGGGCTTCGTCCGAAACGAAGAACTTTTCGAGACGCTTCTTGAGGTCGGCTTCGGGGAGTACACCCTGAATCACATCTGCGATCTGTCCCTTGTCTACGATGTGCACTTCGGGCACCGAACGCACGCGGAAAGCCTGAATCAACTGCATGTTCTCACGTTCGTCGCAGCTGACAACGCCCAGCGTGAAGTCCATGCTGGTAGAAAGTTGCCCCAGCAGTTGGGAATAGGGGGCGCAATCGGGGTATTCTGCCGAGGAGAAAAGGACTGCTACGGCGCGGTTTTCGGAGGCCTGTGCGACCTCGGTCTCAAAATTTTCAGCGGTAATCTGTACAACTTTAGCCATGCGATAAATATAGAAAATACTATATTCCCCTATATGAGTACCTGCCCTTATTGTAAATCAGAGGTGGCGCACGTCAAGTTCCAGCACCTGGACTTGCGCATTTGCCCCAAGTGCTATTCTACGTTTTTCCCTTGCGACCAGACTATGGCTTTTCGCAGTGACTTGACCGATAAGTCCCGTGAACTATGGCTCAAGGCGCTCCTTGCCAAGAATGTGCAGGACCCGGTCTTTGAAAATGTTTGCTGTATTGATCATGGCGAACCTCTTGTAGATGGAAAACTCCCCGATTACGGTTACGACGGCAAGATTACCACCTGTTGCAAAATGTTCCATTTTACGCCGTCCATGATGGTCCAGCTTTTGAAGCGTACCTTGGAACACCCTTTCCAGCAGGTTACTAAAGAGGGTAAACACCATTTCTTCTTTATTCGAGCCCTGGATGCCTTGATTAACAAGCTCTTTGGTGAAAAAATGCCTGATGAAGATCCGCTGGATTTGGTGCAGTATAGCCTTCATTTGAAACCTATTTTGGAACCCGATTCCAATGACTAAAACTTATATCATTATTGTGGCGATCGCTGCCGCGGTGATTGCTGTGTATTTGGCTTTGCCTGATAGGCATTTTGTTGACAACGTGTTCCCGCTGCATGATGGGGCGACTGTTTTTGAATACGACGACAAGGCTGATGGGGGGCTTTCCGAAACCACGTTTGCACTTGCGGATTCTTCCCTGGCCTTTAGTTGCATGCTTGGCTCGGACACGACAAAGAGTGCCTGGTGTGGGCTTCTGTTTGACTTGAGTCAAGGTGAAAAGGCTCTGTATCGCAACTGGACTTTTGTGGATTCCCTGATTTTTGAATTGGAATCTCATGGTACCGAAGAAATTTTGGTGAAGGTGTGGACCTTTGACCCGGATGTTACCGATATTAAAAAGCCGCGGACGTTCCGCTTGCTGATGAAGGAAATTCCGCTGACTCAAGGGCGCCAGCGTATTGCGATTCCCTTTGAACAGTTCTATACGCCGGATTTCTGGTTTGACGACGAACATGTTAATCGTGAATTGAATCGCCGACATCAAGAAACGGTTGCCCGTGTGGAAGTGGCTCCCGGTTGGAACCAGCCCCGTGGCAAGAAGTTTGACCTCAAGTTCTACGCCATTACTGCAAAGGGCGTGAGCAATTTTGCATTTGGTGTCGTGATGTTCATTATGTTAGGGCTCATGATTGTGGCCATTGGTCGTACCCATTCCTATAACAAAGATCACGAAGATAAATCTGCGGAGCCTCGTTCATGAAAAAAATTGCCATTGCAACTGCGGCGCTGGTAGTTGTCCTGATTGTTTGGCTTGTTTTGTTTTCAAAGTTTAGTGCTTCGGAACAGACCCTTTTTCCGGGGAGTACATATCAGGTGTATGCAGTGTCCGATGCCAATGTGGGCGGGTTTTCGACAGTTGAACTATCTAACGAAGATTCCGTCATCTCGGCGCGGGTTAATATCCGTTCGGGAATGGCTTACCCCTATGCGGGAGTCGGAATCAACTTGCTTTCGGTAAACAATCGCCCGGCAACGGGGTTCTTCGATTTTTCGGATTACGATTCGCTTGTGATTGAAGTTGAAACCGGACGCATGAGACGCGTGGGTGTGAAAATCTTGAATGACGACCCTGTGTACAGTAAAAAGAATGTGTATCAGAGCTATCGTCCTATGGTGGCCCAGGCATCTGTACAGATTCGTGGCAAGAACAGTATTGCCGCAATATCGATGCTGGATTTTAAGGTCCCGGAGTGGTGGCTTGCCATGCAAGGCCTCGACGAAGATGACGGCTTACGTTATATGAACCGCGGCATGTTCTTTGAAATTTGCAATGGCGAAGGAACCATGCTGGGAATTCCCGATGACATTACCATTCGTTCTATCAAGTTGTGGGGCGAAAACCGCACGTTTAAGGCCTTAATGTATGTGGGCCTTGTTGTGGTGGTTCTGGTTTATGTTGGCATTTTTTCGCTGGTGGTACGGAATTCGAAAAGTCGCGTGGCAAAACGTCAAAAGAACCTAGACGATTTAAAATCGCAAATGGAAAAAGCGGCGAAGATTTTGAAAGAAACGGACAAGTCCATTGCCGAGGTGGCCATTGCCGTGGGAGAGAAAAGCTCTGCGGCCTTCGAAAAAAAGTTTATTCGAATTTATGGTGTAAAGCCATTGGACTATAGAACGAAAGGTGAAAATTAAAAATGCGTAGAATATGGACTGTAGACCGCGTGATGCGGCTTCTGATTATGGCCGCGGGTGTCGGCATTCTACTTTGGGTGCTGCATTATTTGAGCGGAGTTCTTGCGCCCTTTTTTGCGGCGTTCTTGATTGCCTATATCTTTGATCCCCTGGTTTGCAAAATTCAGGGTAAAGTAAAGTACCGCATTGTGGCGGTCGTTGCCGTTATTTTGTTGATGGTTGTTGTTGTGGGTGGTGCCGTGTGGATTTTTGTTCCCATGGTGGTGGGCGAAATTCGACATCTAGGGGAATTGATTCCCAAGCTATTCAGTGATTCTACATGGATGGAACGCTTGTCGACCTTTGTGCCAAAGGATTTGTGGCAAGAAGTTAAGTCCCTGATTTCGTGGGACAAAATCGCTGTAGCCATGCAGACTCTTGATTTCTGGAATGCGGCCCAGTCTGTGGCGGGCAAGGTACTTCCCAGTGCGTGGAGTGTCTTGGCGAAGACATCTAATTTGTTTGTATGGTTCTCGGGTGCCGTTCTTATTTTTATGTACCTCGTGTTCATTATGCTTGATATGCCTAAGCTTCGCGGAGGCGTCAAAAAGTTGTTCCCGACAAGGTATAAAGAAGGCGCTTCTGATTTTGCAAAGAAGATGGACATGTTCATGGGTAGCTATTTCCGTGCACAGTCCTTGGTTGCGCTGACGGTTGGTATTTTGTATGCAATTGGTTTTGGAATCATTGGACTGCCTATGGGAGTCGCCTTTGGCCTTGTGTCTGGTGCGCTGAACATGGTACCCTATCTGCAACTTGCTACGATTCCTGTGGCCTTACTGCTAGCGGTAGTCTACGCTCTCGACAAGGGAATGCCCTTCTGGGAAGTGGCCGCTATCGTTGCTGCAATTTACTTGGTGGTGCAAATTATCGAAGACATGTTCTTGGTTCCGAAGATTGTCGGATCGTCCATGGACTTGCCGCCGGTAGGCATTCTTTTGTCGCTTTCTATTTGGGGAAAGCTCCTCGGCTTTCTCGGCTTGATTGTTGCAATTCCCTTTACTTGCTTGTGTCTAGTTTATCTTGACAAAATTCAGAAGAAAGCGGACTCCATGGTTGATGCAGAAGTCGAACCGCCGCCGGAAGCTTGATTTTTCAAGATTTTTTTGAAATTTTACAGAAAAAATGTGCCACGACGCAAAAAAAAAAGTATAATATCATCATAAAATTCTTAAACCTACTCAAGGAGTTAATAAAATGAATAAGCAAGATCTCATTGACGCCATCCTCGCTAACAAGGAAGCTGGTATCGAATCCAAGGCTGCTGCTGGCCGCGCTGTTGACGCTGTTCTCGACGGTATCTCTGCTGGTATCAAGAAGGACGGTCTCGTTCAGTTGATCGGTTTCGGTACCTTCACTGTTAAGGAACGTGCTGCCCGTACCGGCCGCAATCCGCAGACTGGCGCTACCATCAAGATCAAGGCTTCCAAGACCGTGTCCTTCAAGGTCGGTGCTGCTCTTAAGGAAACCGCCAAGAAGACCAAGACTGCTAAGAAGTAATCAGTCTTCGCAAAGCAATTTGCTCGCACCTGGGACTATCCCGGGTGCTTTTTTTATAGTTCTGAATTCAGATTTTAGAGTTATGAATTATTTAGTAAGGCGGCTTTGCCGCGATAATTGAATTCCGAACTCCGAATTCTGCATTCTGAATTTGCTATTTTCTATCTTATTGATTGTCAACTAATTAGTGAGGATATATGGTTCGTAAATTTATCGGTTTTGCTTCAATTTTGGCTGTTGCGCTCGCTTTTGCTGGCTGCGGTTCCGCAAGCTCGGAAGCGGATGACCACTGCACAGTAGATCCGAACGCTGCGGATTGCGCTACGGAAGAACCGGCTGATAATCCGGCTGATCCTGCTGCCGAATAGAAAATCGAAATTATTTTTCATTTTTTGTTTTTTGCCTTGAAAGCGTTACATTTTTTGTCTATATTTGCGCAAGTTTAAGCCTTGAGTATTTTAGACGGAAGATGAATCGAATTTCTGCAATGCCCTTGCCCCCGTGCAATGCAAAGTGCGCAATTCACTGCGCAACCGCAATTGGTTTTTCCAAGGTTAATTGTTTTTTTGATTTTATTAGTGCTGAACCGTTTGGTTCGGCCTTTTTTTTACCCATTAAGTTCCCTGAGTGGTATACTGAGCCTGTCGAAGTGCTTGCCGAAGGGAACGTCATTAGAGTTTAATTAATTAATACAACGGAGATAAAAAATGAAGATTGAAGGCATCGACAAAGTCCTTATCATCGGTTCTGGCCCGATCGTGATCGGTCAGGCTTGCGAATTCGACTATTCCGGCACCCAGGCTTGCAAGGCCCTGCGCGAACAGGGTTACAAGATTGTGCTCGTGAACTCTAACCCGGCGACCATCATGACCGACCCGGTCATGGCCGATGCCACCTACATCGAACCGCTGAACGTGGCTCGCTTGACCCAGATTATCGAAAAGGAACGCCCGGACGCCCTCCTCCCGAACTTGGGCGGTCAGACTGGCTTGAACCTCGCTTGCGCTTTGAACAAGGCTGGCGTCTTGGACAAGTACGGCGTGAAGGTCATCGGTGTGAACCTCGACGCTATCGAACGCGGCGAAGACCGTGAAATCTTCAAGGAAACCATGCAGAAGCTCGGCATCGACACTCCGCGCTCCGGCATTTGCCACTCTGTGGAAGAAGCTGAAAAGATCGTGGCCGAAATCGGCTACCCGGTCGTGGTTCGCCCGGCATACACCATGGGCGGTGCAGGTGGCGGTTTCTGCTACAACGTGGAAGAACTCCGCACCATCTGCTCCAACGGCCTTGAACTCTCGATGACGCACCAGTGCCTTATTGAAGAATCCATCCTCGGTTGGGAAGAATTGGAAGTTGAAGTCGTGCGCGACTCCAAGAACCAGATGATCGCCATCTGCTTCATTGAAAACATCGACCCGGTGGGCGTGCATACCGGTGACTCCTTCTGCGCCGCCCCGTTCCTCACCATCGACAAGGCCCTCGAAGAACGCCTCAAGCGCGATGCCTTCAAGATTGTGGAATCCATCGGCGT